>CAZCDK010000036.1:0-19702 GCA_964497285.1 uncultured Anaerolineaceae bacterium
AGCAAGGGAGAGGATAGCGGCACAGCGGGCGACCTGGGCAAAGAGCGCCTGTGTGGCGGTCGTGGCGAGGAAGAAGAACAGAGGAGCTCCGGTGCCCGCGGTCACGGCATCCTGCATGGCCTCGACGGGTTCGTTCTTGAAGGCGGTGAGAAAGAGCAGGGCCGTGAGGGCGGCAATGAACGTCGTGAGTGGTATCTCAATGATGGCGAGGGGGAGCATCGTCTCGCGCGGGTGATTCCAAACCAGGCGAAACGCGCTCGCGACAGTGTTCCGGATGCCCGGCAGGGTGGGCGGGGAGCCGGGTGCCTCCGCCATCGGTGTTGCGGCCGGTCCGGTCACAGTCCCAGCCGATCGAAGGTGGCGCCGATGTTGGAGAGGTAGTAGCCGTAGTCAAAGAGGGCGCGGACTTCGCTCTCGGGAACCTGCGCCGTGACAGCATCATCGGCGAGGAGCAGGTCGAGAAACGAGGTCCGAGTCTTCCAAGCGGCCATCGCATTGCGCTGGACGATGGCGTAGGCGCCTTCGCGGCTGAGTCCCTTCTCGATGAGGGCGAGGAGGACGCGCTGGGAAAACACGAGCCCGTAGGACCGGTCCAGGTTCTCTCGCATGTGGTCGGGATAGACAACGAGCCGGTCCATGATGTCTGTGAACATCGAGAGCGTGTAGTCGAGGACGAGGCAGGCGTCGGGAAGGACGATGCGCTCCGTCGAGGAGTGGCTGATATCGCGTTCGTGCCAGAGGGCGACGTTCTCCAGGGCGGTCACCGCGTAGCCGCGGAGGACGCGAGCGAGACCGGAAACGCGCTCGCACTTCTCTGGATTGCGTTTGTGTGGCATCGCGCTCGACCCGGTCTGTCCTTCGGCGAAGGGCTCTTCGGCTTCGAGGACCTCGGTCTTCTGGAGGGCGCGGATCTCGGTGGAAAACTTCTCGAGAGAGGCGCCGATGAGGGCGAGGGTAGTGACGAACTGGGCATGGCGGTCGCGTTGGATGACCTGAGTAGAGGCGGCTTCGAGGCCAAGCCCCAGCCGGCGGCAAACCATCTCCTCCAACTCGGGTGGGACCGAGGCATGGGTGCCCACGGTACCGCTGATCGCGCCGACGGCGACGGCCGTTCGGGCATCTTCGAGCCGTTTCCTGTTGCGACGCATTTCGTCGACCCAGACCGCGAGCTTGAGACCGAAGGTCGTGGGCTCGGCGTGAACGCCGTGAGTGCGGCCGACGCAGATGGTGTCGCGGTGGACCTTGGCCTGGCGCTCGAGGACGGCCGAGAGCTCGTCGACATCGCCAAGGAGCAGGTCGCAAGCGTCGCGGAGTTGGAGACCAGTGGCAGTGTCCCAGACATCGGAGCTTGTCAGACCGAAGTGGACATAACGGCCCTCCTCGCCAAGGGACTCGGAGACGGAGCGAAGGAAGGCGGTGACGTCGTGGTGAGTGACGGCGATGTACTCGTCGATCTTCTCAAGGTCGAACGAGGCGCTGCGGCGAATCTTGCGGGCGTCTTCGAGGGGGATCTGGCCGAGTTCGGCCCAGGCTTCGCAGGTGGCGATCTCGACATCGAGCCAGCGCTGATACTTGGCCTGGTCGGTCCAGATGGCGGCCATTCCGGGGCGGGCGTAGCGGGGAATCATCGGCGGGGCCCTTGCCTGTTGGCAGTTGGTGGTTGGCGTCTCAGCAGGGGAATCATAGCGGAGTTCCAGTCAGGGGCGCGGTCCGCGCGGCGTGGGTTCATCGATGGCCAGGGTCCCGGTACTCTTCGCGTGGGGGGCTGAACACGTCGATGGCGATGGTGTCGTCGATGACGTGGGCTTCGTGCTCAACGCCAGAGGGGACACACCACGAATCGCCGGGAAGCATCTCGCGCCACGTGTCGGCGAGGCGGAAGCGAAAGCGGCCACGGACGAGGTAGCCAATCCGTTCGTGGGGGTGCGTGTGTGGGGGGACGGAGCTGCCCCGCGCCATGCGAAGTTCGCAGAGCATGGTCCGCTCGCCTTCGTTCAGTGTCCGCCGGACGATGCCCGGCAGCATTTCGATCGGGGCCGCTTCGTGATTGCCGGTCAAACCATCTGGCATGTCGTTATCCCTGCGACTGCCGGTCGCGGAAGTCCTTGTAGGCGGCGCGGATGGCTGGGTGCTTGAGGGAGAGGATCGCGGCGGCGAGGTAGGCGGCGTTGCGTGCCCCCCAGGTGCCGACGGCCACGCCGGCGATGGGCACGCCTGGCGGCATCTGGAGAACACCGTAGATGGCGTCCAGGCCACCGGTCACTTCGCTGGTGGCAAGGGGGATGCCAATGACGGGAAGGGTGGTGTTGGCCGCGACGGCGCCAGGGAGGTGTGCGGCGCCCCCGGCGGCGCAGATGAGCACCTCGAGGCCGTCGCTCTCGGCGCGTTTGGCGAATTCGCGCACCTTGTCCGGCGTGCGATGGGCCGACATGGCGCGGACGATGTAGCTGATTCCGAGGGCGTCGAGTGCCTGCTTCGTCGGTTCGAGGAGGGGCTCATCGGATTTCGAGCCCATGAGGATGGCAACAAGCGCGCCGGTCATACGACGGCCCTCAGGGCGATGTCGGTGCGGTACTGAGCGTCCATGAAGCGAATCCGCCTGACATTGTCGTAGGCTTTCGCGCGAGCCTCGGCCATGGTTGCCCCGGTGGCAACGACGGTCAGAACGCGTCCGCCGTTCGTCGCGAGGCCACGAAAGTCCGTCTTCGTGCCGGCGTGGAAGACCATGACGTCGCCGTCGACGCTGTCCACGCCTTCGATCACATGTCCCATCTTGTAGGTCGCCGGGTAGCCCCCGCTGGCGACGACGATGCCGACCGCGGGACGGTCTGACCAGCGGACGTCGACTCCGGCAAGTTTCCCCAATGCGGCGGCGTGGCAGATTTCGAAGAGGTCGCTCTCGAGCCGGGGCATGAGGACCTGGGTCTCCGGATCGCCGAAGCGCGCATTGAATTCGAGGACATTGACTCCGGTGGCGGCAACCATGAGTCCTGGGAAGAGGGTTCCCGAGAAGGGCGAGCCAGTCGCAGCCATCCCGGCGAGCGTGCGATCGACGACGCCGGTCTTGATCTCCGCGGCCATGCCCTCGCTGACGAGCTCGCTGGGGCTGTAGGCGCCCATGCCGCCGGTGTTGAGGCCTATGTCGCCGTCGCCGGCGCGCTTGTAGTCGCTGGCGAAGGGCATCATCGCGGCGGTCTTGCCGTCGCAGAAGGCGTGGGCGCTGGTTTCCCAGCCCTCCAATCGCTCTTCGACGAGCACGGTGTTGCCGGCGCTACCGAAGTCCCGCCGGAGCATGATGATGTCGAGCGCTTCGAGTGCCTGCCGTTCGTTGGCGCAGACGATGACGCCCTTCCCGGCGGCGAGGCCACTGGCCTTGACGACCACCGGCCGGTCCTGGAGCGATTCAACGTAGGCACGGGCGCTCGTGTAGTCGGTGAACATCTGCGCGGCGGCGGTGCGGATGCCGTGCTGGAGCATGAACTCCTTGGACCAGGCCTTGCTCGATTCGAGGCGGGAAGCAGCCGCCGTGGGTCCGTAGCAAAGGATGCCTTCGGCGGAAAGGCGATCGACGAGACCGAGAGGCTGTGGGTCGTCCATGGTCGCGAGGTAGAAGTCGACGCGGTGCTCCTTCGCGGCCTTTGCGAGCCCGTCGATGTCTTTCACGGCGAGCTGGATGTTCGTTCCGAGCTGAGCAGTCCCGGCGTTGCCGGGGGCGATGAAAAGGTCGTCGACCTTCGGGCTCTGGCGGAGTTTCCAGGCGATGGCGTGTTCGCGGGCGCCGTTGCCGACAAGAAGCACTCTCATTCCCATTCGATGGTCCCCGGGGGTTTGCTGGTGATGTCGTAGACGACACGGTTGATGCCGTTGACCTCGTTAACGATGCGGTTGGAGATGCGTGCCAGGAGGTCATGGGGAAGGCGGGCCCAGTCGGCCGTCATGGCGTCGTCGGCGACCACGGCGCGGATGGCGACGGCGTAGCCGTAGGTGCGGAAGTCGCCCATGACGCCGACGGTGCGGGAATCGGTGAGGACGGCGAAACTCTGCCAGAGGTCGCGATAGAGCCCAGCGCGACGGACCTCATCCATGACGATGAGATCGGCGCCACGAAGATTGTCGAGCTTTTCCTTCGTCACCTCGCCGATGACGCGGATGGCGAGACCAGGTCCGGGGAACGGATGACGCCAAATCATTTCCTCGGGCATGCCGAGTGCCTCGCCGATCCGCCTGACCTCGTCCTTGAAAAGAAAGCGGAGTGGCTCGATGAGCCCGAGCCTCATGTCTGCGGGGAGGCCGCCGACGTTGTGATGCGTCTTGATCTTTGCTGAGCCCGCGCCATGGGAGGCGCTTTCGATGACATCGGGATAGAGCGTGCCCTGGCAGAGGAAGCGGGCGTCGGCAATCTTTCGCGCCTCGCGTTCAAATATCCGGACGAAGGCGTTGCCGATGCGTATACGCTTGGTTTCGGGCGCCGTGACTTCTGCGAGCTGGGCGAGGAATTCGTCCTCGGCCTCGATGTGCACGAGGTTGATGTGCATGTTGCGCCGGAAGGTCTCGACGACCTCTTTGGCTTCACCGGCACGAAGCAGGCCGTTGTCGACGAAGATGCAGGTAAGCTGGTCGCCGACGGCGCGATGGACCAACGTGGCGGCGACAGCACTGTCGACGCCGCCCGAGAGGCCGCAGATTACACGCCCGTCACCGACCTGGGCGCGGATGGTCGCGACGGATTCATCGATGAAATCGACCGGGGTCCACGAGCCCTGGCACTTGCAGATGCGATAGACGAAATTGCCGAGGATCTCCTTGCCGCGAGGGGTGTGTACAACCTCGGGATGAAACTGGAGACCGTAGTAGCCGCGCTCTGGGTCGGCCATGACGGCAAGGGGCGAGTTCGGCGAGCGCGCCGCAGAGACGAAGCCCGAGGGCACCTGTTCGACGCGGTCGCCGTGGCTCATCCAGACATCGAGCTCGCCGGGCAGGCCGTCCAGGAGGGGTGTGCCATCGGAGTGAACGATGGTGGCGGGACCGTATTCGCGTTCGCCGCCGGGTGCGACCTTACCCCCGAGCTGGTGCGCGAGGAGTTGCATGCCGTAGCAGATACCGAGGATTGGCAGGCCGCTGTCGAAGACCCAGCGAGGAGCCTGAGGTGCATCGGCGTCGTAGACGGACGCGGGGCCGCCCGACAAGATGACGCCGCGAACATCCATGCCGGCGACGCGCTCGGCGGGGGAGTCCCAGGGGATGAGTTCGCAGTAGGTGTTCAGCTCGCGCACGCGGCGAGCGATGAGCATGCTGTACTGGGAGCCGAAATCGAGGACGAGAATGGTTTCGTGGCCGCGGGCAGGGTCGACTGCCGCCGCCTTTTGTGATTCCGTTAGGGTCTGTGGCATTCCGTGAGCGGTTCCCATGCCGCAAGCTAGCAAAAATGCTTACTTTGGTCAACGATTTCGATGGACTGCACGCCTGAAACGCCTGAGGCAATCGCTCGCACCGTACGGCTGCTGCGCGGAGGAGCTCTGGCGATCATGCCGACCGATACCGTCTACGGCATTTGCGCCGACGCGCGCCGGGACGACGCGGTAGTGGCGATAAACGATGCCAAAGGCCGAGGGCACCGCACGCCGCTGCAGTTGCTCTTCGCGGGAGACCCGGGGACCATCGAGGGCTGGGCGATCCTGAGCGCTGCGGCAAAGAAGCTGATTGGCGCGCTTGGCGCGGGGGGCTGGACCATCATCATGGATGCGGCCCAGGGCTGGGACAGCCCCGCGCTTGCTGGTGGACGCACAGTGGGAATTCGGATGCCGGCAGCACCGGTCGTGGAGAAGGTGGTGACGGCCCTGGGGGCTCCTCTGGCCGCGTCGAGCGCGAATCGCCACGGCGAACCGAGCCCGGTGACCTGCTTGCAGGCCATCGGAGCGATCGGTCAGGCCTGTGCCATTGCGCTGGACGGCGGGCGGACGGAGGCAGGACTGGACTCGACAGTGATCGATTGCACAGCGGCAGGGCCGCTAATCGTCCGCGAAGGGGCGATAGACCGCGCAACGGTCGCCCGTATACTTGGCGTGAACGAGATCCGCGTGCTTAGGAGCGTCCGGCCATGAAGGTCGTATTCGGGGCTGACCACGCTGGCTACGAACTCAAACAGCACCTTATCGAAACGGCAAAGAGCCTCGGGCACGAGGTGCTCGATCTCGGTACGCACGGACCAGAAGCCGTCGACTACTCTGATTTCGCGGTTTCGGTGGCACGGGCCGTGCTGGATGGCCGGGGAGACGTCGGCGTCGTGATTTGCAGCAATGGAGTGGGCATCAGCATCACTGCGAACAAGGTGCCCGGGATTCGATGCGCGCTCTGTCACACGAGCTGGGGCGCGGCGCGGGCACGACAGCATACGGATGCGAACGTGCTCGCCCTTGGCGGGTGGGAGATCGGCCGCGCGGTAGCGGATGACATCCTGGAGGCATTCCTGTCCCACTCGTTCGAAGGCGGGCGCCATGAGCGACGGGTGGCCAAGCTCATGGCGGTCGAGCGGCAGGGGATTGGTGCGCAGATGGCGCAGGAGTGAACGAAGTGGCCTCGATTGGGAAGAAGACCGTGCGCGACGTGGATGTTCGCGATAGGCGCGTGCTCGTCCGGGCCGACCTGAACGTCCCGCTGGACAATGGGAGGGTAGGCGACGACACCCGCATCCGGGAGTCGCTGCCGACTATCCGCTACCTGGTCGAGAAAGGCGCGAAGGTAGTGGTTTGCTCGCACCTTGGGCGCCCGAAGGGCCGGGATGAGTCGCTCTCGCTGGCTCCCGTCGCGAAGAGGCTCGGTGAGCTTCTTGGGGGACCCGTCGCCTTTGCGGCGGATTGCGTCGGCGCCCCGGCCCGGGAGGCTGCGCATGCGCTTGGGTCCGGGCAGGTGCTGCTGCTGGAGAACCTCCGCTTCCACGCGGAGGAGGAGGAGAACGAGGCGGCCTTCGCGGGAGGACTCGGGTCGCTGGCCGACCTGTTCGTCAATGATGCGTTTGGGGCCGCACACCGAGCGCATGCCTCGACGGAAGGCGTGACGCACCATCTGCCGGCAGTCGCCGGGCTCTTGATGGAGAAGGAGGTGCGCTACCTGAGCGCGCTGGTGGCCAACCCGCCGAGACCGTTCGCGGCGGTTGTGGGTGGGGCGAAGGTGAGCACGAAGATAGCCGCGATCGACCACCTGCTGCCGCAACTGGACATCCTCGTCCTCGGAGGAGGGATGGCGAATACGTTCCTCAAGGCGCGAGGGGTGAACGTCCAGGCTTCTCTGGTCGAAGACGAACAGGTTGAGGTCGCAACGCGGATTCTCGACGAGGCTGGACAACGGAGTGCTGAGATCCACCTGCCGGTTGACGTCGTCGCTGCTGAGCGCTTCGAAGCGGGTGCGAACTCCGTAGTCTGTGCCGCGGAGGCTGTGCCTGAGGGGTACATGATCCTGGACATCGGCCCCGAGAGCGTGAAAGCGTTTGAAGCAGCGCTCGCGCGGGCGAAGGCGGTCGTCTGGAATGGGCCCATGGGAGTGTTCGAGTGGGAGAGGTTTGCAGGAGGTTCGAGGGGCCTGGCGCGGGGAATCGCGGCGCTGGCTGCGACGACGGTGGTGGGAGGGGGCGAGACCGCCGCGGTCGTGGCCGAGGCGGGCCTGCAGGCGGCGTTCACGCATGTGTCGACTGGGGGTGGGGCGTCGCTCGAGATGCTTGAAGGGCGAGTGCTCCCGGGCGTGGCCGCGCTGTTGGACGCCTGAACGGTGCTTTTCGTCTTTCGGGGGATGCGGGCATTCCAGGCGTTGCTGGCGGCGATCACGCTGTCAACGGGCGTCGGGACGGTGTTGTCGCTGAAGGGGGTTTCCGACGCTTCAACGTGGCCGTTGCTGGTCGTGCCGCTTGTGCTGGGCCTGGTGTTCCTCTGGGCGTTCGGCGCCACGCTGCGCGCGCCGACGTCGTACGTCGCGATCTCGGATACGGGAACGCGGATTCGATTCGCAGGATTCGTCGACACGGTGGTGGCGAACGACAACATCGCCGGTGCACGCGTGATGCATTGGCCCTTCCTGGGTGGGCTCGGGGTGCGGACAGCGTTCCGGGGCGACGTAGCCCTTGCCAGCAGTTGGGGCGAGGCTGTGGAACTGACCTTCCGGGAACCGGTGCGGGTCTGGCTTGTTCCACGAGTGGTTCCGGTGAAGGCGCGGCGGCTGACGTTGACCGTGCGCAACCCGGGGAAAATGGTTGAGCGGTTTGGGCCGCCTCCGGGATCAGATCCTTCGCCCCCAACGCAAGGGGCCCGTAAGATGAGGCGCCGTGGACCTAGAACTCGCTAGTCGGCTTGCACGTCCGGGCGACACCAAGATCGTCCTTTGCGTGATGGATGGCCTGGGCGGCCTGCCTCGCCCTGAGACTCTGAGGAGCGAACTGGAGCAGACGGACATCCCAAACCTCGACAGGCTCGCAAAGCGGTCGGAAGTCGGACTGACGATGCCAGTCGGGCCGGGAATCACGCCGGGCAGCGGTCCTGGCCACCTGGGCCTCTTTGGCTACGATCCGTACAGGTTCGACATCGGACGGGGCGTACTCGAGGCGGTTGGGATCGACTTCGAGCTAGGACCGGACGATGTGGCGGCACGGGGCAATTTCTGCACGTTGGACGCCGGGCGCAGGATAGCCGACCGGCGTGCGGGACGGATAGCCACGGAGGATTCAGCGAAGCTGGTCGAACGGCTGCGAGGGATCGAGATCCCTGGGGTTGAGTTGCTGGTGGAGCCGGTGCGCGAACACCGGTTTGTGCTTGTGCTGCGGGGAAGCGGGCTGGAGGACGGCGTTTCAAGCACCGATCCGCAGGAGACCGGGATCCCGCCGCTCGCGGCAATGCCCATGGATCCGCGTGCGGAGCGCACGGCTATGCTCGTAAACCAGTTTGTAGGCAAGGCCGAGCAGATCCTCGCCGGGGAGGCGCAGGCGAACGGCCTCATGTTGCGCGGCTGGGCCAAGTACCCGGTGCTTCCCCAGTTCCCGGCGGTGTGGAAGGTGCGCGCAGCTGCCCTGGCGGTGTACCCGATGTACCGGGGGCTGGCGAAGCTGGTGGGCATGGAGGCGCTGGCCTGTCCGGGCGGCCTGGATGAACAGCTTCGGACGATTCGCGATCGTTGGAATGACTACGACTACTTCTTCGTGCACTACAAGTACACGGATGCGGCGGGCGAAGACGGCGACTTCGAGCGGAAGTGCCACATGCTGAAGCAGTTCGACGACAAGGTGCCCGAGTTCCTGGACCTCGGCGCGGATGTGCTCATGGTCGCAGGCGACCATTCCACGCCGTCGCTGATGGCGGCGCATTCGTGGCACCCGGTGCCGTTTCTCCTGCATTCTGCCACGTGCCGACAGGGCTACGCCGAGCATTTCACAGAGCGCGATTGCACCAGGGGAAGCCTGGGCATCTTCCCGGCGGTCGATGTGATGCCGCTGGCGATGGCGCACGCGAAGCGGCTTGAGAAGTACGGGGCGTGAGCCGATGCGGCGACCGTTCATAGCGGGAAACTGGAAGATGAACACGACCGAGGCCGAGGCGGTGGCCCTTACGCGCGAGATCGTCAGGACGACGAAAGGCGCCGCCTGCGACATCACCATCTGTGCGCCGTTTCCCCACCTAGCGGCTGTGCGGGACGCGGCACACCACACTCATGTCACCGTGGGTGCGCAAGACGTCCATTGGGAGGAGAAGGGAGCGTTCACCGGCGAGGTGAGCGTGGCCATGCTGACCGACTACTGCCGGCACGTGATCGTGGGTCACAGCGAACGGCGCCAGTTTTTCGGCGAGACCGACGACTGGGTGCGGCGGAAGGTCGAAGCCGTGCTGAAATCGGTCATGGACCCGATTGTCTGCGTGGGCGAACGGATTGGAGAGCGTCGGGCGGGCCGGACTGAGATCGTCCTGTCGCGACAGATCCGGGACGGACTCGACGGCATCGATCTGAGCGACCGCGTGACGATTGCATATGAGCCTGTGTGGGCGATCGGCACGGGTGAGACGGCAACGCCTGAGGTGGCCCAGGCGACCTGCGCGTTCATCCGGGGCGAGTTGCGCGCGCTTTTCGGCGACATCGCGGACGTGATCCGCATCCAGTACGGTGGAAGCGTGAATCCGGAGAACGCGGCGACGTTGCTGGGCCAACCGGACGTCGACGGTGCGCTGGTTGGCGGAGCATCGTTGAAGGCTGACCAGTTCGCGGCGATCGTGGCAGCAGTTCCGCGCTGATGCTCCCGCGGGTAATCGCCATCGTAGGAGTCACCGCCTCGGGCAAGTCGGCGGCGGCGCAGTCACTGGCCCAACGGTTGGGCGGCGAGATCGTGAACGGCGACAGCCGCCAGGTTTATCGCGGCATGGACATCGGAACGGCAAAGCCCAGCCGAGAAGCGCGGCACCTCGTGCGGCACCACCTGTACGACATTGCCGATCCAACGAGTGACTACAGCGTGGCGCTCTTCCGCCGAGATGCACGTGTAGCACTGGAGGAAATCGCTGCCCGCGGCACGTTCGCGTGGCTGGTGGGCGGCACGGGGCAGTACGTTTGGGCGCTCCTGGAGGATTGGCATGTGCCGGAGGTTCCGCCGGACGAGGGTCTGCGTACGGCACTGACGGCCATCGCCGAGGAACGGGGCCCCGACGTCCTGCACGAGCGTCTTGCCGCCGTCGACCCGATTGCGGCGAGACGGATTGATGCTCGCAACGTGCGTCGCGTCGTGCGCGCGATCGAGGTGTTTGAACAAACCGGAGTGCCAATCTCAACCTGGCAGACCCGCGGGAAGCCCGGTTTCGAGTACTTGCTCTTCGGGCTTGACGTGGAGCGATCCGTGATTGACGCGCGGATTGACCGACGCGTTGAGGACATGTTCGCTTCGGGTTTCGTTGCCGAAGTGCAGGACCTCGTGGACCGCGGGGTCACGCCTGACGCACCTGCAATGTCGTCGATCGGCTATGAGGAGATCATGCGGCACTTGCGAGGTGAGGTGTCGCTCAACGAGACGAAGGAGCTGACCAAACGGGCCACGCGACGCCTTGCCCGGCGGCAACGGCAATGGTTCCGGGGGGATGATCCACGCATCACCTGGGTGCGGGATGTGGATACCATCGACATGCAGGCCAACGTCTTTGCGAGCGTCTGCTCGAACGCAATCCTGCGCCCGGGCCGCTGAAGCCCGTCAGCTCCCGCGGGCAGACGCGTGCATTTCCCAGACGAGGATTTCGGCTCCGGCCCCCGCCGCCTGGACGGACACGCCGGACTGCCGAGTGAGGCGGACCGCGTCCCCCGTGGAAAGGCAATCGCCCTCCGAGAGGCTGACGGCTCCCTTGGCGACGTACACGTGCACGAACGGAGCATCTGGCAGGCGGACAGATTCGTCCGGGCGCAGCCGGCCGGCGAGGAGGACGGCTCCGTCCTGGCGGATGGAGATTGCGGCGTCGTGGCCGCGACCAGACGCCACAGGCACGAGCCCTCCGCGATCCAACTGGCTGTTGATGTCGAGCTGCGCGTAGGCGGGACGCACGCGGTCCTCATCGGGGACAACCCACATCTGCACGAAGTGGACATCGCCGCCGCGGGTGGCGTTCATCTCGGAATGCAGGATGCCGGTCCCGGCGCTCATCCGCTGGGCGAGGCCGGGGTAGATGAGGCCTGTGTGACCGGTGGAGTCCGTATGCTCCAGCTCGCCATCGAGGACCCAGGTCACAATCTCCATGTCTCTGTGGGGGTGCGTGGAGAAACCGGTCCCGGGCTTGACGACGTCGTCGTTGCTCACAAGGAGCAGCCCGAAGCGGGTGTTCGCCGGGTCGAAGTGAGGTCCAAACGAGAATGAGTGCCGGGAATCGAGCCAGCCAACCCTCGTGTGAAAGCGGTCGCTCGCGTGGCGGATGTCAATGGTCGATGGCAGCGTATGCAAGGGCTTGCCCCCGCGATCCACCGTAGCAGATGGCGAGGGCAGACCAGGTCAACGGCTTGCGGATGCCACCGGGATCTTTGCCAAGAAGGCATCAACTGCTGCGTTGTATTCGACAGCGGCCTCGTAGTAGACGTTGTGCGGGGCGCCCGGGATGGCGAGGTACTCGGAGCCGACGACGAGAGCATGAAGGCGCTCGCACATGGGCACGAGCCGGTCGAGCGCGCCCACCACGATCAGCATTGGTGATGTGATCCCGTGCACTGCGTCTGCGAGGGCGCCGCGCTCCGCAAGTGTGCGGGCGCTTGGACGACGCGGGTGGCGCATGGCCTCGATGCGGGTGGCGGTGGAGCGAATCCGGAGATAGCGCTCGTACATGCGCGGTACGCGTGCCTTGAAGCCGTCGGTGAGCGAATCGCCGATCGGCAAGAAGAGGACTTCGGGATCGAGCGGATGCTGCTGAGCGATTGCTGGTGCGGCACCTTCGACTGGCACGCCCATCCCGGACGGGACGAGGGCGAGAGCGTCGGCCGGATGCCGAGCGGCCCAGCGAAGGAGGGTGTTGCCGCCCATGGAGTTTCCGGCAAGGATGGGGCGGTGGATGCCGAGGGCGCGGAGGACCCCTTCGAGTTCGTCCACCCGGTCGGGCTCGTCGGCGTCGCGCGGGGAGTTGGATGAGTGGCCATGATTCACGCTGTCGTAGGCGATGCAGCGGTAGCGGTCGCGGAACCAACCGAACTGTTGGAACCAGGCTTCGGAGCAAGAGCTGTTGCCGTGGAGAAACACGAACGGTTGGCCCGTTCCCCCCTCGACGTAGTAGATGTCCGTTCCATTGACCTCGATCCAGGGCATGACGGGACTCCTTCGTCACCAATTGCGCGGCGGATCCTACACCATCACCGGTGCGCCGGATCGATCGGTGCGAAGCGATAGAGGAACGCGTTTCGCGCCGGGTTGCTACACTTGAGCCATGCGAGTGACGAAGATGCATGGCCTCGGGAACGACTACATCTACGTTCGGCCGACGGAGGATCGGGACTGGCCGGAGGTATCGCGCCTGGTGAGCGATCGGCACTTCGGCCTCGGCAGCGACGGACTCATCCTTGCCCTGCCCTCCCGGGTGGCGGACCTGAGGATGCGCATGTTCAATGCCGACGGCTCGGAGGCGGAGATGTGCGGCAACGGCATCCGCTGCCTCGCCAAGTACGCTGTGGAAGAGGGGATGGTGGCGGCAGATGCGGATCAGGTCCGCATCGAGACGGGCGCGGGAATCCTGACACTGGAGCTGTTCCGGGAAGGTGAGGTGGTGACGGCCGCACGCGTGGACATGGGGGCACCACGATTGAACCCGGCAGACCTGCCTGCCAACGTCGAAGGGCCGGGACCCGTGATGGACTTGCCACTCGCGGTTGGCGGGATGGAGCTCCGGCTGACCCTTGTGAGTATGGGCAACCCCCATGCGATTCACTTTGTCGGAAGCGGCATCGAGGCGTTCCCGCTGGAGCGGATCGGGCCGCTGGTCGAGCATCATCCGCTATTCCCGAGGCGCACCAACTTCCAGGTGGTGCAGGTGGTCGATGCTGGACACGTCAGGCACCGCGTTTGGGAACGTGGGTCTGGAATCACTCTCGCTTCGGGAACGAGCGCATCGGCGGTATGCGTGGCATCACGTCTCCACGGATTCACAGGCGATCGGATCGTCGATTCGCTTCCTGGCGGCGACCTTACCCTTGAGTGGACCGGCGACGGGCCTGTGTACATGACCGGCCCAGCTACTCGCGTGTTCGACGGGGAGTGGCGCGAAAGCTAGACCGGCACGGGTTCGGCGCTCTCAACTGCGGGTCCAGCCAGTGGCGCCTCGCAGGAGCTGAAGTGGCGCAACTCCACGCGCAGCTGGCGCAACGCTTGTGGCTTGCGCAGGGGCCTGCGTTGGCCGCACCCTTGGGTCATGTCCGAGAACATCTACAGGACCGATGGCACGATCGATGCCTTCGAAAACCCGTTCCCCGGTCGTGAGTATGAGATCGAATTCAGCGCGCCCGAGTTCACCAGCGTTTGTCCGATGACGGGCCTGCCCGACTTCGGAACCATCACCGTGACGTACACGCCGGAGGCGCGATGCATCGAGCTCCGCAGCTTCAAGTACTACCTGCAGACGTTCCGGAACCGGGGCATCTTCTATGAGGACGTGGTGAATCAGGTGCTCGACGACATCGTGGCCGCGATTGCGCCACGATGGCTGATGGTGACCGGGGAATTCAACACGCGAGGCGGTATTTCGGCCCGGGTGACAGCGACGCACCCCGGCGAATGACGAGGCGGGCAGGTGTTCCGGTGACCGAAGAAGCGCGCCGGCCTAGACTCATGGGCGCCAATCCCGGTGAGGGAGCACAAGAATGACAGTCAAGGCTGCTCCCGGGGGGTTTCCGCAGCGGCGCATCAGCGACGTCCCGTCCGTATCGGTGGCGCAGATGCGGGAGATACAGCGAGCGGCGCAGGAGGACATGGGGTACGACATCCTCCAGATCACCGAGGGCGCCGGCCGGTCGATCGCGCAACTCGCGCTGGCGATGCTTGGGGGGAGAGGTCGCGGGCAGCGAGTGGTCGTGCTGGCGGGAGGTGGCAACAAGGGTGGTGCCGGGCTCTGCGCCGTGCGCCACCTCGCCAACTGGGGGGTGGCTGCGGAGCCCGTGTTCGGAGAGATCGAAACCGAGGTGTCGTTCGCGACGCGGCGGCAACTGAACACGCTGCGAGCCATCGGTGTCGTGGAGCGGGACAGCGAGATGAGCGAGATCGATCTCGAGGACCGGCTGGCGGGGTCGGAACTCATCATCGATGCGCTCATCGGCTACGGGCTGGAAGGACCGCCAGCCGGTCTGGCGGCGGCACTGACGGAACTGGCGGTTGCATCGGGCCGCCCAACGCTCGCGGTTGACGTGCCGACGGGAGTCAGCGCGACAACGGGCGAAGTGCACTCGCCGGCGATCCGGGCGACGACAACGCTGATTCTGGATCTGCCGAAGGTGGGTATCCTGGAGGAGCGCTGCCGCTCGTGTGTTGGGGAGCTCTATCTGGGCGACCTTGGGATTCCGAGGGGCATTCACGAGCGCATGGGGATCAGGGCGGCAGGGCTGTTTAGTGAGGGCCCCATCCTGCGAATCCGCCGGTAGGGGCCCAACGGATGGCTCCGGGAGAGAGTGGGTGCGATGTCAGTAGGCCCGACTGTCCCAGGTGAGGTCGCCGGTGCCGGCAAGCCTGGCCTGCTCGCGCGCGGCCACGAAGAGCAGGTCACCGAGCCGGTTCAGATAGGGGAGCGCGGAACTCCCGATGGATTCGGTGCGGGAGAGGGCGAGGACAACGCGTTCGGCGCGACGGCAAACGGTGCGAGCGACGTGCAAGTGAGCGGCGGGCTGATCGCCACCAGGAAGGATGAAGCTGGTGAGCGGTTCCAGGTTGCTGTTCCAGTCGTCGATCCACTGTTCCAACTGGCCAATGTGGCGTTGCTCCACAACAGGGACCGGCCGAAGGCGTTTGTCTTCCTCCAGCATGCAGAGGTCGGAGCCGAGGTTGAACAGGACCTGTTGGATGATGAAGAACCGCGGCCGCAGGGACTGGTGGAGACCGGAAGCGACGGCAACGCCGATGGCGCTGTTTAGCTCGTCGACGGTGCCATATGCCTCAATTCGGAGGCTGTCCTTGGGCACTCGCTTCCCAGCGCCGAGGCTGGTAGTGCCATCGTCGCCGGTGCGTGTGTAGACGCGGTTTATGCGGACCACGACTACAGCATGGCGCTTTCGCGCCGGGGAATCCAACCGCAGAATAGGGACAGGCTGGAACCCGGACACGCCGGGTTCGAGAGGAGTCTCGATGCCTGCTGAGATATCCGCGCGGTGCGGCCGCTGTTATGCCAATCTGCCCGGCGAGCCCTTTCTGATGGCGGGCCGCGTGTTTTGCTGCGAGACCTGTTCGGTCGGTTCGGTTTGCGAACACCAGGGCATCCACCGGCCGCCGAGCTTGCGCCGCTACGACACGATGTTCGACCCGTTTCGGGAGGTTTCCCGGCACGGAAGCCCGTACGCATTCGATCGCCCGGGCACCAAAGGCGGGAGCCATGCCTAGCATCGCGGTACTGCGGCCAGGGGAGATGCTTTCCGAGCACACGGTCCGGGCGCGGAACTTCGCGGCCGCTTCCGAGAACAAGATCCACGACAACACCGTCGCGAGGCAGTACGGGTTCTCCGGTGGCCTGGTCCCCGGAGTGACGGTCTACGCCTACATGACGCGGCCAGTGGTGGAAGTGCTCGGCAGGGACTGGCTTGGTCACGGGCAGGCCACTTCGCGCTTCCTGAAGCCGTTCTATGAAGGCGAACTGGTGCATGTGCGTGCGACGGTTGCGGAAGGTGGCGCGGACCTCGCCCGGATCGAAATCGAAGCCCGGAACGATGCGGGCGTCCTCTGCGCGGTGGGGACGGCGACTCTGCCGGCGCACCCGGCCGCGGCGCCCGCTGTTCCGGCGTACCCGGTCGCCGACTTGCCAACGCCGCGACCGCCGGTCTCAGAGGACGTGCTGCGGGCGATAGACGTCCTCGGCACCGTGGAGGCGGTATACGACGCGCAGGTAAGGGGTCCGCGGTTCTGTGACGAAATAGAGGACAACTGGGGCGGCTACCGGGGTCCCGCAGCCGTGGGTCACCCGGGTGTGTTGATCCGCTACGCCAACTTCATCCTGGCCGAGAACGTGCAGCTAGACCCCTGGATCCACGTTTCGAGCGACGTTGCGCATTTCCGGCTAGTACGAGACGGCGACGCCATCTCGACGCGTGGGCGGGTGGCGGACCTGTTCGAACGGAAAGGCCACCGGTTTGCCGTGCTCGACCTGCTCGTGGTGGCGAATGACTCTGAGCCGGTGATGCACATCCGGCATACGGCCATCTACGACGTGAGAAAAGCGACGGATTGAAAGACCTGGCGCAGCGTTGACTGCGCGGTGTTGGAGAGGAGACTATCGTTCCATGGCCTTGTACGAGTATCTCTGTTCCGGTTGCGGCGGGCGCACCGAGCGCCGGATGCCGATGTCCGATGTCCTGCAGCTTGTGCCGTGCGACAAGTGCGGGAAGGAAGCCCGAAAGGTAGTCGGGAGCTTCGCCTTCGTCGGGCGAGCGGAGGCGGGGTTCGGAGATGGCCCGGCACCGTGGGAGGATGGCGGCGACGATGGCGGACTCGACGACCTCGATGGTGGCGGGCACGACTTCGGGCACGGGCATTCGCACGGCCCCGGCGGCCACACGCACTGACACAAGGGAGTCGGCGTGAGCCCCTCCCCTGTGTCAGTGGCTCAGGATCTGATTGCTACTGGCCGAAGAGGCCGTCGGCGGCCTGGCAGTCCTTGTTGTTGGCGGCCAGCTTGGCCAGGCGATCGTCGGCGGCCTTGGGCATATCGGGGATGTCGTCCATCGCGTTCGTGTCCGACACGTCCTTGGCCTTCTTCATTTGCGCGGCGGCTTCCTTGATCGACTTGGCTGCGCCCGTGTGCCAGTCCTTGAGGTCGGCCGGAGGCTTCATCTTGGCGAAGTCATTCGCCAGCTGCTCGGTCGGCTTTGCGAGCTGCTCCATCATCTTCGTGATGTCGGCCAGCGAGCCGGCGCTACCCAGGTCCTTGGCGGCCTTTTCCATCGCGGCGCCATAGGCGGCGAAGGCCTTGCACATGTCGCCGACGTAGGCCTCGTCGGAGCCGGTCTTGACGCTGCCGCTGGAACCGCTGCTGTCGTCGTCGCCACAGGCAACGAAAAGCGCGGCGGCGAAGACGGCGACCGCGACCGCGGCAAATACTGCGAGTTTGCGAACAGACACGATAATTGGTCCTCTCCTGGCATAGATCGAGGGCCGGCGAACCACCGGCCCTCTTGAATGTACGGCACGTGGGCGAGCAGCGCCTAGCTGCTAGATCTCCAGCATCTGGGCGACGCGCTCGCGATGGTAGTCAGCATCGCCCCAGAAGAGCTCGGCTCGCTTCTGGCGGCGGAAGAAGAGCTGGATGATGTAGTCCTTGGTGAAGCCAATACCGCCGTGGATCTGCTGGCCATGAGCGACAACGCGGCGGCTGGCATCGCTGCACCAAGCCTTGGCCATGGCGGTGTCCATGCCCTGGGAATCCTCGTTCTCGCTGGTTGCCCAGGCGGCCTTGTACATGATGAACCGCATGCCATCGACGTCGGTGACCATGTCGGCGGCCTTGTGCTGGATGGCCTGGAAGGAGCCGATGGGGCGGCCAAACTGGACGCGCTCCTTGGCGTAGTTGACGGAGATCTCGAAGTCCCGCTGGGCGAGGCCGACGAGATAGGCGCACTCGAGGTTGGTGGCCATGTTCGTGAGGCGCCGGGCGGTGGCCTGGTCCATGTCGATGACGTCGGCGGCGCTGACCTTGACGTCCTTGAAGACGACCTCGGCCTGCTTGTCGCTGGCGATGGTCTTGAGGACGGTGACGGTGATGCCCGCCTGGTCGCGCGGGACGATGAATGTGCTGAGTTGATCGCCCTTGTTTGCGACGACGTGGAGGTAGTCGGCGACGGCGGCATCGGGGACGAAGAGCTTGGTGCCATTGAGCACGAAGTCGGCGCCACTGGCCGCAGCCTTCATCTCGATGCCGGCGCGGTCCCAGCGGCCGCTGGGCTCGGTAATGGCATACGTGTGGATGGCGCTGCCGTCGGCGATCTTCGGCAGGTACTTCTTCTTCTGAGCGTCGCTTCCGGCCAGCACGAGTTCGGCGGCGCAAACGGCGTTCGGGATAAACGGTCCGGGAAGAAGAGCGCGCCCGGTTTCCTCGACGAGGACGCAGAGGTCGAGGTAGGAGAAGTCGGCGCCGCCGTAGGCTTCAGGAACCATGAGTCCCTGCCAGCCGAGGTCGGCCATCTTCTTCCAGAGGGCAGGGCTGTAGCCCTTTTCGTCGTCCTCCATGGCCCGGACGTGCTCTTCCGGGCACTCCTTTTCGAGGAACTCACGGGCTGAGTTCTTGAGCATTTCCTGTTCTTCGCCGAGGCCGAGGTCCATTCGGAGATAGTCCCTTTCGTGAATACAGGGTTCGCTCGTGGCGAGGCACCGCTACCGCGCCAAGAACGGACCCGGGTCGTGGGCGGGATTCTAGCACGATGTTTCTCCGGAAGCGAACAACTGCTGGCGGAGGGGTGGGGCCGAGATCGCCGGCCGGTCTCGAAGGGTAAGCAGAAATCACGTTGACGACTTATGTGGCATAACGTCGACACTCGGCCCGAAGCCGAGTGGGAGAGGGCGCGGGCCTCGGAAGCCGAGGCAGACGGCGCCCTTGGGATTAGCGAGGTCACTACATCAAGGGCCATCCGGGTCGGCAGTCGGAAGGAAGGCGGTCATGTTCTACGCCATTCGACGGTGGGCCAAGGTTGCGACGATCGTAGCTCAGGATCCTCGCGCGAGATGCAGATGGTTACTCCGCATCAACTGCCATCCCATCAGTTGACGGGACGCTGCAACGCCTGCGGTGGTGGGCGGCTACAGGGCGTCGAGAGCCGTGCCCATACGCCGGGCGAGATCATCGATGGCCACTATCTCTGTTTCTCCGGTTCGCCGTACGCGTAGCTCCACGCCGTTTCGCTCCAGCGCTCGCGGGCTCACCGTGATGCGCAGTGGCATCCCCAGCAGGTCCGCGTCCTTGAACTTGATCCCCGCCGAGTCGTCGCGGTCGTCTACCAGGGCACTGAGCCGCGAGGCAGAGATGGCCGACTCCACGGC
>CAZCDK010000037.1:0-288 GCA_964497285.1 uncultured Anaerolineaceae bacterium
ACCGCCCTCGCCGCCCTCACCCAGACCGCCGGCGGCCGGTTTGAGGTGGACGGGACGGCTTTCGAGGCCGCCGTTACCGGGCGCACGCGCGTCTTCCTGCTCTGCAATCCTCACAACCCGACCGGCCGGGTGTTTACGCGCGCCGAGCTGGGGCAGATGGCCGAAAGCTGCCTTCGCCGCGACATTCTGATCGTTTCGGACGAGATTCATTGCGAGCTCGTGTACGGAGGAGTTTGCCACACGCCGATCGCATCGCTTTCGCCCGAAATCGAAGCGCGGACGCTGACG
>CAZCDK010000037.1:314-19184 GCA_964497285.1 uncultured Anaerolineaceae bacterium
CACCGACAAGGAGCTCCGCGAGCGCATGCAGACAGCCCGGGCCGGGTTGGTCGGCACGGCGAATATCCTCGGCTACACCGCCTCACTTGCCGCGTACCGGGATGGCGACGACTGGCTCGAAGCACTGCTGGGCTACCTGCAGGCGAACCGTGACTTTCTCGTCGACTACGTGCGGAAACACCTTCCCGGGATCGTCGTGGCCGCACCGGAAGGGACCTACCTTGCTTGGCTCGATTGCCGGTCGCTCGCGGTCCCGGGGAACAACCCCCACCGGTTCTTCCTGGAGGAGGCCAAAGTCGGGCTCAGCGACGGCGCGCATTTTGGCGAGTCCGGGAGGGGATTCGTGCGCCTCAACTTCGGATGTCCGCGGTCCATGCTTGTTGAGGGACTGGAGCGCATGCGCAGCGCGGTCGAGCGGCTGTAGGTGTCGCTGGCAGGATGGCAGCCGGCTTCTTGGCCTGGCCGAGCATCGGTCCCGGAAGTTGCGCGAAACACAGGCCCAGCATCTAGCAATCGATTGTGACGCTGTGTACAATCCGGCTGTTTGCGGTCAGGCAAGCTTTCGGTCCCCGAAGGAACAGCTTGGAACGGCATCTTGCGCGCCCTGAAGGGACACGCTGGAGGCCTCGTCTACCCGGGCCCCAATCGAGGGAACAGGGGCCCCGGTGACTGTCCTGTCGGCACCCGAAAGGCACACCGAGAAACCGATGGAGAGGGATCATGAGTTCGAACACAGCCGAATCGGAGTTGAAGGAGTTCATGTCGGGGGTCGTCGGGCGGAACCCGGGCGAATCGGAGTTCCACGAGGCCGTGTATGAAGTGGCCTCGTACGTGCTGCCGTTCACCGCTGAGCACCCGGAGTACCGGCAGGAGCGAATCCTGGAACGCCTCACGGAGCCGGACAGGGTTGTCTCCTTTCGCGTGGTCTGGCAGGACGACAACGGGAAGATTGAGATCAACCGTGGATACAGAGTGCAGTACTGCAATGCCATCGGTCCCTACAAAGGCGGACTTCGATTCCACCCATCGGTGAACCTTGGCATTCTCAAGTTCCTCGGCTTTGAACAGACGTTCAAGAATTCGTTGACGGGGCTTCGCATGGGCGGGGCAAAAGGCGGGTCTGATTTCGACCCCAAGGGGAAGTCGAATGCCGAGGTCATGCGGTTCTGCCACGCGTTCATGACAGAGCTCTCAAGGCATATCGGCCAGGACGTCGATGTCCCGGCGGGCGACATCGGCGTGGGTGGGCGCGAGATTGGGTACATGTTCGGCCAGTACAAGCGGCTGCGAAACGAATTCACGGGTACCCTCACGGGGAAAGCGCTGCCCTACGGCGGGAGCTATATCCGCCCCGAAGCAACGGGCTACGGATGCGTCTACTTCGTCCGGGAGATGCTGAAGGCTCGGGGCGACGACTTCCGTGGAAAGACATGCACCGTGTCGGGGTCCGGGAACGTCGCGACCTACACGGTGGAGAAGGCCAATGAACTGGGCGCCAAGGTGGTCACGCTGTCGGACTCCTCGGGCTTCATCTACGACCCTGATGGGATCGACTGCGAGAAGCTCCAGTATGTTATCGACCTCAAGGAGGTGAAGCGGGGCCGCATCAGTGAGTATGCAGAAAAGTACGGTTGCGAGTTTCACGCGGGCAAGAAGCCGTGGGCCGTCCCCTGTGACATCGCGTTCCCTTCTGCCACAGAGAATGAGATTGACGAAGACGACGCCCGGGTCCTTGTGAAGAACGGGGTGCTTGCGGTCGGCGAGGGCGCAAACATGCCGACGACCCCGGAAGGGATCGACGTGTTTCTCAACGGGAAGGTTCTATTCGGGCCAGGCAAGGCGGCGAACGCCGGCGGCGTCGCGGTCTCGGGTCTCGAGATGGCCCAGAACTCGCAGCGTGTGGAATGGACCCGGGCCGAAGTCGATTCCCGTCTGCACGGGATCATGGAAGGAATCCATGCCAAGTGCATGGAGTACGGCAAGAACGGGACATACGTTAATTATGTCCAGGGTGCGGACATCGGCGGCTTCGTGAAGGTGGCCGATGCCATGCTCTCCTACGGCATCATGTGATGCCTGGGCGCTCGCTGGCGGCTTCACCTTGGTCGCACATGCTCGACGCCTGCAACGGCGCGAGGTGTGCCCGAGTGTGAACGGCCGGCAACGGCTTGTCGCGCTGGACGTTGGCCTGAAGGCAGCGCTCGTGGCACTGCTTCTGCTTGCCGTTGTCTTCCCCCACTGGCCCCAGTTCGAAGGCAAGGCGATCGGAGTACGCATCGCCACCTACCCGCTGTCGGGGGCCATCGTTCCCGCAAGCTGGCTGCTCTTTTTCCGGCGGCATCCGTTTCCCGTCGCGCCAGACATCGTCGTTGTTCTGCCGTTCCTGATTGATACCGCCGGGAACGCGCTCAATCTCTACGACACCGTCTGGTGGTGGGACGACGCGAACCACCTCGTCAACTGGGGGCTCCTCACGGTCGCGTTCCTGCTGGCCATCGGATCGCTGCGGCTGCCGTGGTGGAATTCGCTCGCGCTCGGCTCCGGCTTCGGCGCCGCCACGGCGGTCGCCTGGGAACTGCTCGAATACTTCGCCTTCATCCGCAACTCGCCGGAGTTGGCGACTGCATACACAGACACGCTGGGAGACCTCGGCCTGGGGTTGGCCGGCTCGGTTGTTGCCTCAGTGTTGGTCGTTTGGGCCAGGCGCCTGCGGTGACCGCACGCGCGGTCAGGCAGGTGCGGAGGTCTTCCTCGGCTCGACAATGGCGTCGAGTTCGGTCTTGAGACGGGCGAGCACGGTGTCGTATGTGAATGCACCTATGGTCTTGCCGCCGCGTTTCAGGTTGACGACCGCCGGCCCACACCAGAGGCCCAGGTCCGCGTCATCGGTCTCGCCCGGTCCGTTCACGCGGCAACCCATGACCGCGATCGTGATGTCGTACGGCTTCGCGTACTGCGCCATTTCACGAACCTTGAATGCGAGGTCCACAAAGGCTTCGTTCTCGACCCGGCTGCAACTCGGACAGCTGATGATGTTCAGGCCGTGGTCGACAAACTCCGGCACCGAGCGGAAGCGCCCTGCCTCGACATCAGCGATGATCTGCCGCCCAGCCTCCACTTCGCGCCACTTTTCGGCGAACGGCAAGGTGAGGGAGACCCGCAGCGTATCGCCAATGCCCTGGCTGAGCAGCTGCTCGAAGGCGATGCGGGTCTTGATGACGCCGTCGGGGAGCATGCCGGCCTCGGTAACGCCCAGGTGCAGGGGCACGTCGGGCCGCGCGGTGGCGAACCTCCGGTTGCCTTCGATCACCTTGCGCGGGTCGCTGTCCTTCATCGAAACGACGTAGCGCGTGAAGCCCAGGTCGTCGAGGTAGCGGCAGTGCTCCAGAGCGCTTTCGACCATGGCCGTGATGCCCGCGAGCTGGGGCGCGTCGGCCCTGTCGAACTTCGCGGCCATCTCCGGGTCGACCGAGCCGCAGTTCACGCCCACGCGCAGTGCGCAATCGTTCTGCCCTGCCACATCAGCGATGAACGCGACCTTGTCGCGCACGGAGCGTTCCTTCTCGTGGTGGTAGAGATGTCCCGGGTTGTAGCGGATCTTGCGCACATGGGGTGCGACCCGGGAGGCGAGACGGTAGTTTTCCTGGAGATCGACGACCAGGTTCGCCTCCGGCACCCGGGCGTGGATCTCCGCCAGGCATTCGACATCCTTCGGGTTGTCCACCGCGATGCGCACCAGCCCGGCCCCCGCATCGTGCAGCATCTTTGCCTGCGCGGCAGTAGCGTCGACATCCGTGGTGCGAGTCGCGCACATCGACTGGACGACGATCGCATTGCCACCGCCGATAACGACGGTGCCGGCACGAACAGGCCGCGAGTTGGCGCGCTTCATCGCTTTCGAGTGTATCAGGGGGCAGGTCAACAAACGTTGAGGGCGCCTACGCCCGGTATGTTGCGAATCCACCCTTCCACGCTCCGCGAGTCTGCCATGCCAGCCTTGCCCCTCCTCGAAGCCGACGCACTGGAAATCACCACACTCACAGACAACCAGATCGATGCTCTCCTGCCGGGCGACGAACAGGTGCGGCGCAGCTAGTGGACGACGTAGCGCGCCCACCCGAACGGGCGAGCGCGCCACAACCAACCGAAGGACTTGTTGGAGCAGGTCCGAACGGTCGGGCCAGGGTCACGGGATTCGGAGCGCCAGCGTCATCCCCGCAGCATCCGGCGGGAGGTGGTCCACTCCCTCGAATCCCTGCAGCTCCAATGTCGCCTCACCCGGCGGCACCTTCGGGAACCTTATCTCGAATTCGCGGTAGCCGTCGCCAAACCCCAGTCGTCCGCTTTCGCTCTCAACCCGAGCCTGGCCCGACGTTAACCAGACTTCCGGCCGTCCAAGAGACTGAATCTCGTCTGGCGACATGCTCTCGAACCTGCCACGTACCACGACCAGTGACGGCGTTCGCGATACGCTAGTGACGGTGAAGGATAGTCTGCCCGGGCCGGTCGAGGCGGCCACGTCGGACCTTGCGCTCGATTCGTAGGCCCGGCGGTTGTCCACCACAAGTGACAGTGCGAAGCGTCTTGCGACGTCCGCGTTTTGGAATCGCACCCCATCCAACTCCAGGGTCATCTCGTGAACACCGGGAGGCAGGCCCGGGAACACGAGGGTACCTCTACTACCGGCGGAGGCGTTCCCGATAAGGGTCGCCACCGTCCCGTCGAGCAGCACGAGCCGCGGTCGGGGAGCGATGGTGAGGAACTCCCCGTCCTCCGTGCGGCCCAGGACTTCGTAGCCGATCGCAGTCTGCTCAGGATCCGCTACGACCCGCGAGACTCCAAGTTCACGGCCATCGACGCGCGCCGTGGCGCCACTAGAGCTTGCCGCCAACTGCACTTCGGCCCCCTGGGTGCTGGGCAGTCCGCCCGGGAAGGGAATATCGACAGCACCGATCCCAACCGGCGCAGCCACAGCCAACAGGCCGACCGCCATCACGGCGTAGAGCAATCTCTTGAGATCCATGTTGGCCTCCTCGTCGGCCTAGAACCCGTCGCTTGTTGTCCCAACGTACGAGCCGTTGGGATAATGGTCCGTCGCACCTCGAGAGCAGTGCCCGTTGTACTTATGAACGTACGTTGATGGCGAGGAGCTGTAGGAGTACCCTTTGTACACCCACTGAAAAGAGCCATTGACCAGCTCCTTGGAGTCGGTCCAGAGGGCGGAAGAGGATCCGGACCCTCCATAATACGTCTCTCCCCACACTCCGCCGCCGCAGTATTCATAGATCCACCCTCCAACGCCCCAAACAAAGCCGACTGCATAGTAGTCGAAGTCAGTGCGATAGGTCTTTCCCTGGTAGCTGCCGAACCATTGTGTATCTGCGCGCGCGGGCGTCGTGAGCATCATGAGCTGCGCAACTCCCACAAATATGAGTGAGACGAGGAACAATGATGCTGGGTGGCCGCGGCGCTGCGTGCGGCTCAGAACCTCCACCTCTTTCTCGGGAAGTGGAGGTTCATTTTTCGCGCCATCTACCGGTTTGGTGCGGATCAGTTTGATCTCTCTCATCGTCTGCTCCTTGTTGGCGTTACGTGACGAGGAAGCGCTCCTTGCCTCGGGAATCATGAGGCTCGCTCCTGCAGGATCATATGGAGCCCACTCCATATGTGAATGTCATGCCACCCATGCGATCGGCTCCGCCACCAGCTTGGCCCTCGTGCGGAAGCCGGTGCGTTCCATGATTTCCGAGACATATGACTCGACGGTGTGCGGTGCTAGGCAAGCTTCGGCCGCAATCTCCTGATTCGTCTTGCCTTGCGCGACGAGTGGCACGACTCGCTTGAGATAGTTGGGAAGCTCGTCGAATGGACTTGGTTCCGCGGGCATCGCGAAGTCCTCCCTCGGGGCGGGAGCTGTGCACTCCCTGGTGCAGGGTAGCCCCGGATCGCGGCCAACCCAGCCACCCGCCAGATCGACCTACGGAGTAGAGGTCTCTCTACTCCGACTCTCAACACGTGGGAGGGACCGCCTGCGACGAATACTGCGCCGCTCGTCCAACCCTTGCAACATTTCTTCGCCAGAGTTTACGAACAAATTGCTGCTAGCACTGACGTGCAAGACATGAATGCCATTCATCTCTTCAATCGCATTCGGGACAGACGTACTAGCGAGTAGCAACGCAAAGCGGGCTAAAATGCGCTCAACGGAGAGACGCACCATGGAACGGTTGCCCCTTCTCGAAGCCGACGCCCTGGAAGTCACGACCCTGATGGACAACCAGATCGACGCCCTCCTGCCGGGCGACGAGCAGGTGCGACGCAACCCCTGGGTCAGCGGCGTTCACAACCCCCTGATCGACGCCCCGGAGGTGGCTGTGAGTCTGCTCGCCGAGCATGGATTTGCCGCGCTCCTCACGCTGTACGCCGTGGGAGAACGCCACCAGGTTCTATTTGATGCCGGCCTTTCGCCCGGCGGGCTAGTCGAAAACATGGACCGGCTTCAGCTGGACCCAAAGGAGATCGAGGCCGTCGTTCTTTCCCATGGTCACTTCGACCACACAGGCGGGCTTGTCGGCCTCGTTGCGCGGCTCGGATCAGCAAGCACTCCCCTGCTCGTCCATCCAAGGGCCTACACGAAGCGGCAAAGTGCGCCCCCTCGAGGCGAGCCTTTCCCGCTGCCGCCGCTGTCGCGAAGCGCGCTCCAAGCGGCCGGGTTCGACCTGATTGAATCCGAGAATCCATCCCTGATCTTCGGGAAGGCGCTCCTGGTGACGGGTGAGGTCCCGCGGGTGACTGCCTTTGAGCGGGGATTCCCATTCTTCCAGGCTGAGGTCGACGGACGGTGGGAGCCGGAACCTCACCTCCTTGACGATCAGGCGGTGGTCGTCAACGTTCGTGGTCGCGGGCTCGTGGTCCTCACCGGCTGTGGGCACAGCGGCATCGTCAATATCGCGCGCCACGCCCAGGAACTCACTGGCGTCGAGCGTATCGCCGGCTTGCTCGGGGGCTTTCACCTGCCCGGGGCGTACTTCGAGCCGCTCATTCCGCTCACGGTCGACTCACTTCGGGCGCTCGCGCCCCGGATGATCGTGCCCGGGCATTGCACCGGGTTCAAGGCTCAGCAGGCGCTGGCAGCCGCGTTTCAGGAGGAGTACGTCCCCGGCTCAGTGGGGACGACGTGCGTGTTCTGAGCGAATGCTCGGGGTGTACAACGTTCGCGCTACCTCACCGTGAACAGGGCATGCATCCCTCGGTCGTAGTGACTGACTGTCCTGCCGTCGACAGTCTCGGCAATGCTGCAGGCAAGCTCATAGGCGCCGGGATCGAGGTCGACGACCAGGCGAGTGGTGTCGCCTGCTGAGAGATGCCTGGATCGTGCGGCGACTTCGTAGCCCGTGGGGGTGAGCCGACGGATTTCGAGCCGGTGTTCGGCGCTTCCAGCGGCCCCGGCGTGGTCGTGGTCCTCGGCTGCGAGGATGACCTCGCCTGCCGTGATCGAATCGAGTGACGGCGCCACCCGCCAGGAGGAGAGCTGCACAACGACGTCCGCATTCGGGCGACCGGGCAGCACGCCGCGGTCGATACCTGTGAAGATGGTGAGTGGGATCACCAACACCATCACAGCCGAACCCATGGCGAAAAGCGGACCGCGATTCGCGCGGACGAAGCTCTCGGAGGAACCAGCGAAGCTGTTCCCGGCCGATGCTGCGATGTTGCGGGCGCGGCCGCGGAGCCGCAGGCTGTTCGCCATCACACTCACCGAACTCATCGCCATCGCGCCTCCCGCGATGATCGGGTTCAGCATCCCCGCAGCCGCAATTGGAATCGCGAGCACGTTGTAGCCGAAGGCCCAGAGGAGGTTCTGGCGAATCGTCCCGAGCGTTGCCCGGCTGAGCATGACTGCCTCCGCGATCTTGGAGACATCACCATTGAGGAGGGTGATGTCTCCCGCCTCAATGGCGACGTCCGTGCCCGTGCTCCTCGCGATGCCGATATCGGCCTGGGCGAGAGCAGGTGCATCATTGATGCCGTCGCCCACCATCGCGACGGATAGTCCTTCCGCTTGCAGATCGCGCACGAGGGCAAGCTTGTCTTCAGGCCTGGCTCCAGAGCGCCACTCGGTTATTCCCACGCGGCGGGCAACCGACGCCGCGGCACGCTCGTTGTCGCCTGTCATCATGACGACCCGCAGGCCAAGTCCTTTGAGCGCCTCAACGGCGCGGCCGGTGTTCCGTTTCACTTCGTCGGCGATGCCAATGACCCCCTCAATATGGC
This sequence comes from uncultured Anaerolineaceae bacterium, assembly GCA_964497285.1. Classification (GTDB taxonomy): domain Bacteria; phylum Chloroflexota; class Dehalococcoidia; order Tepidiformales; family Tepidiformaceae; genus UCB2. The sequence goes on from CAZCDK010000037.1 coordinate 8,589, forward strand.
CGTCCACCGACGCGAAGATGACTGTGCGGCCAGCGGCTTCGAGCCGGTCCAGTTCCCCACGAACGCGGTCTGAGAGGGCGATGCCGCGTTCGTCGAAGAGCCGAAGGTTGCCAGCCAGGATGGCCCTGGATTCCACGGTCGCTGCGACGCCCCGGGCGGTGATCGCTTCGAAGTCCGTCGCGGCGGGGAGCGTGTATCCCGATTCGATCGCGGCATCGACGATGGCACGGCTGAGCGGGTGCTCGCTCCCTGACTCGGCCGCCGCCACGAGCGTGAGGACCGCCTGTTCGCTGAGAAGCCCGGTCGGAACCACTTCGGTGACCTCCGGCCGGCCCTCCGTGAGGGTGCCGGTCTTGTCGAGCACAATGGCGCCGAGGACGCGAGTTCGTTCGAGGATCTCGGCGTTCTTGATCAGGATTCCCCGCTCGGCGCCCAAACCCGTGCCGACCATGATCGCGGTCGGCGTGGCCAGCCCGAGGGCGCATGGGCAAGCGATGACCAGCACGGCCACGGCGGAGACGAGTGCCTTCACCCAGGCGGCGTCATGGGCCGTGCCTGAACCGAACACGGCCCAGCCGGAGAACACAGCCATGACGATCACGACGACCACCGGCACGAATACTGCCGCCACCTGATCGACCAGCTTCTGAATGGGCGCTTTCGAGCCCTGGGCTTCTTCGACCATGCGGGCCATGCGATTGAGGGCGGTCTGCTCGCCCACTGCGGTTGCCTCTACATGGATGACGCCGTTCTGGTTGATCGTGCCGCCGATGACATGGTCGCCCGGGCGGCGCTGCACGGGGATTGACTCGCCCGTGAGCATGGACTCATCGACCGTGCTGTTGCCCTCACGTACGACCCCGTCTACCGCCACTTTTTGGCCAGGCCGAACGACGAAGATGTCGCCGACGGCCACCTGGGCGACGGGGACTTCCACTTCCGCTCCGTCCCGCATGATGGTGGCCGCCTTCGCTGAGAGCCCCAGGAGTGCACGGATTGCAGACGAAGCAGCGCCTTTCGAACGCTCCTCGAAGTACTTCCCCATGGTGATGAAGACGAGGACGGCCGCGCTGACGTCAAAGAACATGGAGTCGTGCTTCCCACCTACGACCACCCAGGCGCTGAACACGTACGCAGCCGAGGTTCCGACCGCGACCAGCACGTCCATGTTGGGGTTGAAGTGGCGCAGACTGGCGTAGCTGCCCTTGTAGTACCGCCAGCCGAGCCCTGCCTGCACAGGCGTGGCGAGGCCAAGGAGGATCCACCCGTGCACCTCGCGGCTGACCAGGAACAGCCCCGCTACATCCATCGCGGTGGCGAGAACGACGACTGGTATCGCGAGGAATGCTCCGAGGAGGAGCGTGTAGAGCGTAACCCGGGCGTGCACTGCGCGGGCGGCCTGACGGTCGGAGTCCGGCGTGGCCGGGCGGGCATCGTATCCGGCCTTCTCAACGGCCGACACAAGATTCGCGACCGGGATGTCCTTGGCAAGAGTGACACGCGCGGTCTCCGCGGCGAAGTTGACATTCGCCGTTTCGACGCCATCGACTTTGGTCAGCGCACGCTCCACACGGCGCACGCACGAAGCGCAGGTCATTCCCGTTATGTCGAGCGTGATTGCTCGTTCTGTGATTGCCATCTTCAACTCCCAGGGGAAGACCGACGTCCAGGCGAGGCCCGCCCGGGGGCCATTCACAGCGAGACCGGGCGTCGCCGGCTCGCGGCTTTCGCGCCAACCACTACCTCACTGCGGCTTCGTAGCCCTCTTCCTTCACGGCTTCGATGAGCTTCGCGACGTCGACCCCTTCGCCCTCGACGACCGCCGACTTCGCCTGGAGGTCAACCATCGCGGACTTGACGCCGCTGATGCCTTTCAGGGCGCCGGTGACTGACTTGACGCAGTGGTCACATGTCATGCCGGTTACGGAGAGCTGGATTGTCTGCGACATGGTGGAGACTCCTTTTCAAACTGGGGAGCGCCGGACTACGCCTCGCCGGGCCCCTGGACCTTGTAGAGCCGCAAGAGCTCGTTGACCGCCCGGTCGGTTTCCCCGCCGGTTATCTGTTCGACCACGTGGGTGCGGAGATGTCCTTCGAGCACTAGAACGTCAAGGCTGCGAAGAGCCTTCTGGATAGAAAGCGAGAGGTCGAGCACATCCATGCAGTACCGGTCCTCTTCCACTTGCTTTTCAAGCGCCTGGAGTTGTCCAAGCAGGATCTTCAGCCTGCGAAGCGCCTGGCGGCGTGTTTCCGGAACCATCGATTCCCTCGTACATAGGGTACCCCCCTATCCTACGACGGCCGAAGACGGGATGCAAGCGCCGGAGGCCGGGGAGAGCCGCACTGGGGGCGGCAGTCACCTCACCGGGGGCCGACCGCACCATCCTGTTTCAGGCGTGCGATCTCGTCCCATGTGAACCCCGCTTCGAGCAGTACCTCTTCGGTGTGCTCCCCAAACTCCGGGGCGGGCCGCCGAATGGAACCGGGGGTGAGTTCGAGCTGTACCGCCGGCCCCACCATGCGGATGGGCCCATCGCGAGGGTGGTCGAAGTCGACGACGTAGCCGTTCGCAGCGACCTGCGCATCGTCGGCAAGCTGGCCGTAGTCCTGGACTGGCGCAACGGGCAGCCCGAGTGCACACAGATGGTTCACCCAGTCCCATTGGTCGCGTTCGGCGAAGACCGCGTCCAAGGTCGTGATGAGCTCACGCCGATTCTCAATCCGCTCGACGAACCCGCAGAACCGCGGATCATCGCGGATCTCGGTGTGACCGAGGCCTTCGCAGAAGAGCGGCCACCAGCGATCGCCCTGAAGCATGCTGATTGCGATCCAACGGTCATCGCGACAGGGGTACACATTCCACAAAGGGTGGGAGTCATGGCGCGAGCGGCGTTCCGGCACGAGGCCGTGAAGCAGCGTAGTGGTGATGTTGTAGGACTGGAGCATCAACTGCCCACCAAGCAGCGAGGCCTCGACCTGTTGCCCCTCGCCGGTGCGAGCCCGATGCCACAGCGCGATGAGGATGCCGTACGACAGTGCCACCGCGCCTACCTGATCGGCCATACCGCCGAACGAGGCGAAAGGAGGTCCGTCGGGTGGCCCCTGGGTCATCATGGTGCCGCCGCGTGCCTGGCCGAGGATATCCATTGCAGGCCACGCGCTATGGGGCCCTTTCGTCCCATAGCCGGTGGCGGAGGCGTAGATGATCCCCGGATTGCGTGCCTTCATGTCGGCATATCCCAGGCCAAGCTTCTCCATCACGCCCTGGCGCATGTTCTGGACGAAGACATCGGCCTCTGCAATCAGCTTCAAGAGCGTCTCCCGTCCCTCCGCGTGCTTCAGATCAAGAACGATGCCCCGCTTGTTCCGGTTGTGGCTCTCGAAGTACGCCGCCGATAGACCCCGTCCCGGATCGGGCGAATCGGGGCCTTCCACCTTCACGATGTCGGCGCCGAAGTCGGCGAGCATGGCGCTCGCGTACGTGCCCTGCTGCCAGATTGTGCAGTCGATGACCTTCAGCCCAGACAGGGGCAGACCGGTGTGGGGGGCGCCTGGGAACATGCTCAGCCTCCTTTCGGAACGGGACGCGTTTGGCGATCATGCGAAGGGGGTCGGAGGGTGTCAACGACGACCGGTCGTCTGTCCATGTCGGAAGGACGGGCATCCGCGGCAAGACACTAGGGTTCGAGGTTCGTGTACAGTCGATCCATGCCCGAGCGGCCATGTCTTCGTGGTCGGTGGACGCCGGCAGGTGGGGGATTCAACCATGCGGATTGGTGCCCATGTCAGCAGCGCCGGGGGTCCGGCAACCGTCTTTGAATGTGCGAAGGCAATCGGAGCGGAGGCGATCCAGCTCTTCATCTCTGCCCCCCAGCAGTGGCGGCCACCATCGGTCACCGATGAGCAGGTGGCGTCGTTCAACGCACAGAGAGAGGCAAGCGGCCTGCCCTGCTTCTTTCATGGCGTCTACCTCGCCAATCTCGCAAGTGACGATCCCGCCCTTCTCGGTCGCTCGGTCGGTTCGCTGAAGCAGTACCTCGGTTGGGGAGCGACCCTTGGCACCGTCGGGACCATCTTTCACGTTGGGAGCCACAAGGGCGCCGGGTTCGAGGCGATCCTTGAACAGGTCTGCGCCAGGATGCGCGAAGCCCTCGACTACGCCAACAATGGCCAGTTTCTCATCATCGAAAACAACGCGGGACAGGGAGCCGGGGTCGGCTCCTCTTTCGCCGAGATTGGAGCAATCATTCGCGGCATGGGCGACGACCGGCGGGTCCGCGTCTGCCTCGATACTTGCCACGCGTATGCCATGGGCTACGACATCGCGACGTCAGGAGGGTGCGACCTCGCCATGACTGAATTCGACCGGGAGATCGGTCTCGAGAAGCTCGTCGCGGTCCATGCGAATGACAGCAAATCACCACTCGGCGGAGTGCGGGACAGGCATGAGAACATAGGCGACGGGCACATTGGCTATGAAGGATTCCGCACCATCCTCCGCCATCCTGCATTCCGCGATGTCCCGTTTATTCTTGAGGTGCCAGGAATCGAGGGTGGTGGCCCGGACGCGGAGAACGTGGCTCGTCTCAAGCGCCTTCGCGACGACGTTGGGTTTCCCGGCGCCTGAGCCGACTCGGCTCTTGCGCACATGGAGCTGACATATCCACCGTAGAAGCTGGCGTACCGCGCTGCCCACAATTAGGCTTGGCGCAATGAATGAGCAGGATGCGCTTGGGCACATCGCCCGCGCGCTTGAGTGGTTCGGTGGTGGGATCGCGGTTTCCGCCACGGGCGTCGGGATCGAACTGGGACTGTTCGAAACACTCAGGCGGCGGCGCAGTGCCACGCCGGAACAGCTCGCCACGGCGTTGAATCTGGACCGCAGGGCAGTCGACGTGTGGAGCAAGACACTCGTTCATCACGGCCTGCTGGAACCCGCCGGGGTCGGCGAGGTCGCAATGGCTCCGGGCGTCGAACTGATGGTCTGCGAGCCTCGAACTCCCTACAACCTGGCTCCGCTCTTCGAGTTTCATGCCAGGTTCGGATCGCGGGACTTCCTCGACCTGCCCCAGTACTTCCGCGACGGCCTGGCCAGACCCGCGTCTCGCCATGGACTTCCGTTGGTGCGCAATGTTGCTGACCAGACCGCCTCCATGCATGCGGTCTTCGCCGACACCGTGCTTCCCACCCTCCCTGAGGTGGCCGGACTGCTCGCTTCGGGTGGGATGCTGCTTGACGCGGGTTGCGGGACGGGCGACCTCGGGATTCGCATCTGTTTCAGATACCCCGCGGCGCGCTACCTCGGAGTTGACCTCGACGCACCAGCGATCGAGTTGGGTCGAGAGGCCGCGGCAGCTGCAGGCCTGGATGATCGCGTTCGCCTGGAAGCGATTCCCGTTGAGACGGTGGCGCCTGGCAGCGTTGATGCAGCCACGTTCTTCCTGTCTCTCCACGAGTTCCCGCTGGCGGCGCGCCCGCGGGCGGTCGCAGCAGTCAGGGCCGCCTTGAGGCCCGGCGGGTGGTTGGTGGTCTTCGAGGAGTGCTACCCGGCCACGCCACTCGACGCCCTGAGCCCCGGTACCCGGACGGCCATCCAGTTCCAGTATGAGGAGCTGTTGTGGGGAAGCAGCCTGCTTACCGCGCAGGAACTCGACGCTCTGCTCCGGGGGGCGGGCTTCACCGAAGTGGTCCGGCGCCCAATGCTTGAAGGCGGCATCGAAATCGTCCTCGCGAGGGCGGCATGACCGGCAACCGCAGCGGCATGCTCGAGGGCGCGCTCTTCGACGAGTGCGCAAGCTGGATCTGGGAACAACTCCAGGAAGAGGGGCTCTTTCTTTCCGGTGAGGTCATCGACCTCATCCTGTCGACCGAGCGCGAGCTCGACATACATGTTCGGGACATCACCGAGATCGCGCAGTTGCTCGAACACGAGTTCCGCATGCGTGGGATCAACACCAATCCCTTCGCCATGGAGGCGTCCCTCATCCGGAGCGTGCTCGAATGGGAGGACGAGTTTCTCAGCTATGCACGGATCAGACGGGCCGAGAGTTGAGCATTGACTTGGGCGGCATCGCGGGTCGAGACTGGCCGCAGGGGAATCAGGAGGTGAAGGCGGCCAAGAACGGTTCAGACCAGTGAGAGAGCAACCAGGCAGCAAAGCGCCAGGTCCGCGCAGCCCGCGGATGACGAGGCGGGGGCAGTATCGAACCACTCGGCGGATGGCCCCCCGGCAGGCACGACCGATAGGCAGCAGACAAACCAGCGCGGGTGACCGGCTGACAAACCTGCACCAGGTGCCAGGGAATCGCACTCCCTATCACCCGCTCCCTCGATGCAACAACAGGCAATCCATGACAGGCTGCGGAGTCCCAGCTTCGCGCGTTGTGGGTTCCTGCCGTCGCGTGCCCCCTCCCGGACCACGCCCGGGGGCCACAGCGAAAGGAGTCTGCCTTTGTGCGGCATCGTAGGGTACGCAGGTTCGAAACCGGCGACACCCATCCTGATTCGTGCGCTCCGCGACCTTGAGTACCGCGGCTACGATTCCGCTGGCATAGCGGTTCTCAGCTCCGCCGATGGCCAGGGCCTCGTGATCGCCAAGCGTCAGGGCAAGCTCGCGAATCTCGAGTCGGCGCTCGACGATTCGTCGGGACTCCCGGGGACCGTCGGCATCGGCCACACCCGGTGGGCGACGCACGGCAAGCCTAGCGATCTCAATGCGCACCCGCACTTGAGTTGCGGCGGTGAAGTCGTCGTCATTCACAACGGAATCGTCGAAAACTACGCCGAACTGCGGGCAGGGTTGACCGCCCGCGGCCACTCCTTCGCGAGCGAGACGGATACCGAGACCATCGCTCACCTCATGGAAGAACAAGTGAAGGCGGGCAAGCCGTTGCTCGAAGCTCTCCAGTTGGCGAGCCAGGAGCTCCATGGTTCCCAGGCCATCGTGGCAATGAGCCCGATCGAGCCGGGCGCGATCGTGGCGGCCCGGATCGGCAATGCGGGCGGCGTCGTGATCGGCTTTGGCGATGGGGAAGTGCTTCTCGCAAGCGACCTTGCAGCCGTCCTCCCGCACACTCAACGGGTCGCCTTCCTCGCCGATCGTCAATTGGCCCGCATCGACGCCGCCGGCGCGGTCGGCATGACCCTGGACGGGTCGTCGTTCCGAATCGAAGAGAGTCGCATTCCCATCGACCCCGTGAGCGCTCTCAAGGGCCAATATGAGCACTTCATGCTCAAGGAGATAATGGAACAGCCGGAGGCGCTCTCGGACACGATCCGAAGCCTTGTCACGCTCGAGCCTGCCGAAGTCCATCTGCACGAGCTCGGTGACGTTGACTTGCGCCTGCGGGACGTTCGGCGCGTCGTCCTGGTGGGCATGGGAACGAGCCTCCACGCCGCGATGATCGGTCGGGTGTTCATCGAGCGCCTAGCCGGCGTGACCGCCGAGACCGACAACGCAAGCGAGTTCCGCTACCGCGACCCGGTGATCGGTCCCGGGACACTCGTCGTGTCGGTCAGCCAGTCAGGCGAGACCGTGGACGTACTCGAGGCAATGGCTGTGGCCCGCGAGAGCGGAGCGCTCCAGATCACCGTCTGCAACACCGAGGGTGCCCAGACGACGCGCGTCGCCGGCGGGACCATCTACACCCGTGCAGGCCTGGAACGAGGCGTTGCGAGCACCAAGTGCTTCACTGCAGCCATTGTTGCGCTCTACGCGCTCGCCCTGAGGTTGGGAGAGGCGAACGGCAAGCTGGGCCTGGCGGAAGTGGCCTCGCGGATCCAGGACCTTGCCCGCGTCCCCGATGCCGCCGCGCGCGTGCTGAACGACCACGCGCCGTTTCGCGTGCTCGCCAACCACTTCTACGACACACGTCATCTCCTCTTTCTCGGCCGCGGCCTCGCTTTTCCCGTGGCCATGGAGGGTGCCTTGAAGATGAAGGAGATTAGCTACATCCACGCGGAGGGCTACGCCGCCGGCGAAATGAAACACGGACCTATCGCACTGATCGACCGGTCGTTCCCGACCGTTGCAGTGGCTCCGAGGCACGCCCTGCGGTCGAAGCTCATCTCCAACATAGAGCAGATCCAGGCTCGCGGCGGGGAGGTTCTCGTGGTGGCCACAGAAGGCGACGCAGAACTCGCGGGGCTCGCCGACCACCTCCTTTCAATCCCCGAAGTGCCTGCGTTGATTGAGCCGATCGTGGCCACGCTGCCGCTCCAGTGCCTGTCCTACTACATCGCCATCCGGCGTGGCTGCGACGTCGATCAGCCCCGCAATCTGGCCAAGACGGTCACGGTTGAGTGACGCCACCGAGAGACGAAGCGTTGTGCGGCTATCGGAATGTTCGATGCCCCGGCACTGTGTGGGTGGGACGGGCCGTGCGATATAATTGCGCGGTTGAGTTATTGGCGGTCCCTATGAACGACCCCCGGAGGTATCGATGGTAGGCATGACCAGGTCGGTGGTTTGGTTCTCCGAGGTCGGGCGCGAAGACATCGGTCTTGTGGGGGGCAAGGGTGCGAACCTCGGCGAACTCGTCCGTGCGTCGATTCCCGTTCCACCGGGGTTCATCGTTACCGCCGACACCTACTTCCACTTCATTCGTCAAAACGCGCTCGAGCCGATCATCAAGAAGGAGCTTTTCAACCTGGACGTCCAGGATTCGAAGCTGCTCCAGGAGCGGGCAGCACGAATCCGCGAGCGGATCAACGGGGCTCCCATGCCTCCGGACATAGCCGCGGAGATTGCTCAAGCCTACCGTGAGCTGGGCGGTGGCGCCGTTGCGGTTCGCAGCTCGGCCACCGCCGAGGACTTGCCCGAAGCCAGCTTCGCCGGGCAGCAGAGCACATACCTGAACGTCGTCGGCGAAGAGAACGTGGTCCTCGCCGTGCAGGCGTGCTGGGCTTCGCTGTTTGAAGCCCGCGCCATCTTCTACCGGGAGGAGTCTGGCTACGACCACCTCAAGGTCGGGCTGGCGGTCCCGGTGCAGCGGATGGTGCAATCAGAGAAGTCGGGCGTGATGTTTACCGTAGAGCCCATCGCTTCCGATGACACGAAGATTGTGATCGAAGCCGTCTATGGGCTCGGCGAAGGCATCGTATCGGGCGAGATCTCGCCCGATTTGTACATCGTCGACAAGGAATCCCTCCAGATCGTCAGCAAGCAGACCGTGCCCCAGGATCGGATGATCGCCCGGAGCCCCGACTCCGACGGCTCGCATGGTGAGGCGAATGCCTGGCTTCCCGTTCCTGCGAATTTGGTCAACGTGCCGAAGCTGACAGACGATGAGATCCGCAAGGTCGCCCGCATCGGCCGCGATGTCGAGAACCACTACGGTCACCACCAGGATATCGAGTGGGCGGTCGAAGGAGACGGCTTCTTCCTGACGCAAGCCCGCCCGGTAACGACCATGCGCACCCAACACCATGATGAGGCCGAAGAGGAGACCGCGCCGATCATCCTTCGGGGGCAGCCGGCCAGCCCCGGCGTGGGCATCGGCCCCGTTCGAGTCGTGCTGGATCCGGGCGAAATCGACATCGTGCAGCAGGGCGATGTCCTCGTTGCGGAAATGACCACCCCCGATTTCGTCCCTGCCATGAAGCGCGCGTCCGCAATCATCACCGAGCGCGGCGGCCGCACGTGTCACGCCGCTATCGTGAGCCGGGAGCTGGGGATTCCCTGCGTCGTCGGTGCGAACGGGGCCGTGGCCCACCTTGAGGTGGGCCGCGAAGTGACCGTCGACGGCACTCTCGGGAACGTCCACGCCGGCAGGGCCGAGGCTCGACTGGCGTGGGCGGAACTCCAGAAGGAGAGGTACGCGAAGGCCGCCACCCTCAAGACGACGACCAAGCTGTATGTAAATCTCGCCGAACCCGAACTCGCGGACCGTGTAGCAGCGCGGCACGTAGACTGCGTGGGCCTTCTGCGCGCCGAGTTTATCGTCGCTCAGATCGGGACCCACCCGCGCACATTCATTGAAGAGGGCCGTGGAGCCGAGTACACCCGGCAGCTGGCCGACGGGATCAAGCAGTTTTGCAACGCGTTTGCGCCCCGCCCCGTGGTGTATCGGCTAACGGACTTCAAGACGAACGAATACGCCAACCTGCGTGGTGGCGCCAAGTACGAGCCGACCGAGGAGAACCCGATGATCGGCTTTCGGGGCGCCGGCCGATACGTCAAGGAGCCGGACGTCTTCAAGCTCGAAGTCGACGCCATCAAGGAGGTGCGGAGAGACCACCACAACCTCTACGTGATGGTGCCCTTTGTGCGGACGCCAAAGGAGCTCAAGGGCGTGAAGCAACTCCTCGCCGAACATGGCCTCGTGCGTGGCGATGACTTCAAGCTCTGGATGATGGTCGAGGTGCCCTCAAACGTGATCATCCTGGACAAGTTCATCGATGTAGGCATCGACGGCGTTTCCATCGGGTCGAACGACCTCACCCAGCTTGTCCTTGGGTGCGACCGCGACAGCGATGCATTGGCAGACACCTTCGACGAGCGCGACGAGGCGGTGATGGCGGCCATCCAGACGGCAGTGGCAGTCGGTCGTCGCCGCGGGACGACCGTGGGCATCTGCGGCCAGGCGCCGAGCGCGG
>CAZCDK010000037.1:19194-19608 GCA_964497285.1 uncultured Anaerolineaceae bacterium
ACGCAATTGATTTTGGGCGTGGATCGCGATTCCGGATTGATCAGCCATCTTTTTGATGAAAAAAATGAGGCGATGAAAAGAGCGATTCGGGCGGTTATCAAAACTGCCCATCAAAATAAAATAAAAATCGGCATTTGCGGCCAGGCGCCGAGCGTGTACCCCGAGATCACCGAGAGGCTCGTAGAGTGGGGAATCACTAGCGTCAGTGTTAGCCCGGACATGATCGACCGCACCCGCGAGATTATCGCCAACGCGGAAGCGAAGGCTGGCAGGGCGCCGAAGTAGTAGGCCGAAGGGCGCGTTCTCAGCCAGTCCGAAGCCGCGTGGCGGCCGTCAACACGGCTGCCTGGTCCGCGTAGAGGAGTCCGTGGGCCTCGCCTATGGGCAGGAACTCGGCTGCGACTTCGTACTCCG
>CAZCDK010000038.1:0-19294 GCA_964497285.1 uncultured Anaerolineaceae bacterium
GCCGGTGATCGCCATCGGGATGTGATGCCCGGGCATCGCGTTCGGCGAGCCGTCCTTGTTGAACTTCCCGAGGCGTGGCCCCAGGACCATCGCGCCTGCGATCGCCGCGACGCCGCCGGTCATGTGCACCACCGAGGAGCCGGCGAAGTCCAGCACGCCGTGGCCAAGACCAAAGTTTCGCCCGAGCGCCGAGAGCCAGCCGCCGCCCCAGACCCAGTTGCCGTAGAGCGGGTAGACGAACATCGAGATGAAGAAGCCGTAGATCATGAAGGACTTGAAGGTCCAGCGCTCGGCCATCGCTCCGGTCGGGATCGTCGCCGTGGTGTCCATGAAGACCATCTGGAAAAGGAAGAGCGAGAAGATCACCGCGTCGTAGGCAGAGCCCGAGAGGAAGAAGCCGGTTGAACCGAAGAGGCCGAAGTCCTTGCCGAAGAGGTTGATCGTGTATTCACTGGCGAGCGCCCCGCCGCCGCCGAGGCTCGCCGCGCCGCCGACCCCGCCCATCATGATCGCGAAGCCACACATCCAGAAGCCGAGCATGCCGACGGGGTAGACCATGAAGTTCATCGCCATCGTGTGGCCGGCGTTCTTGGCGCGGGTGAAGCCGGTCTCGGCAAGCGCGAAGCCGGCCTGCATGAACATGACCAGGAAGCCGCAGAAGAGCACCCAGACCATGTTGATCGCGATGCGGTTGTGGCCCACGACGTCGGCGAGCTTGACGGCCAGGGGTTCGTTTGCGGCCAGATTTTTCATGTCGTCGGCCGTCGGAGCCCCCGGGGTGACGCCGACGACGTCGGCGGCAGAGCCGATGCTCACCCCCGAGGGATCGGATGCCGCGCTGCCGGGCAGCGCGGAAGTCCCGACAAGCAGGATCGCGACGCCTGCCGCGATCAAGAATAACCGAAATGTTTTCATGGTACGCGTCTCCTTCCGTTAAGAATTACGTCCGTTGTCATGTACGAAGAAATTCGCTCAGCGTGGCGGTGCGCCCCGCACACTGGCTCCCGTTTGTATCAATCAAACCTCCTTCTCGATGATCCATGGTCAGGTCCTCTGCATTTATGGTGCCAATATCATATGGCGTTGATAATGCTAGATAATCATGAGAAATCTCAGCCTCATCGGACTCTGATAAATACATACATGTTGTTTATAGTGTATTAAGTTACGCAATGGTATTAACAATGTGTTTGGCATCATAAAATGTAGTGTTGTCTGGTCACGCTCCAAAAGTCCAGGGTCTCCCTCGGGGTTCCCTGTCGCAAGACACACCCGTCGCCGTAGAGAATGACGGTGTCGGCAAGCGCAGTCGCTTCCACGGCGTCGTGGGTGACAAGCACCGTGGGTAGTTTCAACTCGCACTGCAGCTCTCGAAGAAGTTCGCCCATGTCGCGTCGCAGGGGAGCGTCGAGCGCCGAAAACGGCTCGTCGAGAAGCAGCACTGACGGATTGCGCAACAGTGCGCGAGCGAAGGCCACGCGCTGCTGCTGACCGCCGGAGATCTCCCCGGGTCGTCGCTGCTGGAGACCGGCGAGTCCGAAGCGGTGGATGAGGCTGTGTGCTCGGGTGTCGCGCTCTTCACGCTCGAGGCCGTGGCCTCCGTACAACACGTTCTCGAGGACCGTCATATGCGGAAAGAGCGCCAGGTTCTGAAACACATAGCCGATCGAGCGCCGCTGCGGCGGCAGACAGACCCCACGGGAGGTGTCGAGGAGCGCACCCTCCCGCGCGACCACGCGGCCGGCCTCGGGTTGCGCGAGGCCCGAGACCATCCGCAGCGTAAGGGACTTGCCGGCGCCCGACGGTCCGAAAAGGACCGCCAGTTCAGCGCCGATCTCCCAGGAGACATTGAGGTCGAAACCCGGCAACCGCGCGCGTAGCGCCACGGCGAGGCCGCTCACGGTGCGCTCCGCGCGAGGCGGTTCGCCGCGAACAGCGCCAGCGCGGAGATGCCGGTGAAGAGCAGGACCAGCAGGTGCGCGCGCCCCCACTCGCCGCTGGCAACAGCCCCGTAGATCTCGAGGGGCATGGTGCTCGTTCGGCCCGGAATGTTCCCGGCGAGCATTAAGGTCGCGCCGAACTCCCCGATCGCCCTGGCGAAAGAGAGGACCGCGCCGGCAACAATCCCGCGGCGTGAGAGCGGGAGCGTGACCAGCAGCGCCGTCCAGGGCTCTGAATGACCAAGGGTGTACGAGGCGTCGAGGAGGGTGCGGTCGACAGCCTCGATCGCGGCGCGGCTCGTCTTGACCATGAAGGGCAGAGCGACGATGAATGAAGCGACGGCCGCCGCCTGCCAGGTGAACATCAAGCTCCAGCCGGTCCACCGGTACAGCGGCGCGCCGAACAGCCCGTTGCGGCCGAGTAGCAGGACGAGATAGTAGCCGACTACCGTCGGGGGCAGGACAAGCGGCAGGGTGACGAGCGTGTCGACCAGTTCGCGCCCGAAAAAGGACCGACGGGCGAGCAGATAGCCGGCCGGGATACCGACGAGCGCGACGGCCACCGTGGCGATGGCCGCGACCCGCAGCGAGAGCGCAAGTGCCTCCAGAGCAGCGCCGTCGAGCATCTTCCCATCCCTCCATATCACCGCACGCCGGTCAGATCACCGCGTCACCGGGCGGCCGGGACCGGCCTGAATCCGTGCCGCGCGAGAATCGCCCGCCCGCTCTCGGAGTGCACCGCCGCAACGAACGCCCTTGCGGCCTCAGGCTGCGTGGTCCCCGTGAGCACGGCAATCGGGTAAACCACCGGTCGATGGCTGTCGGCCGGCGCGACGGCGGCGATCCTCACCTCGCGCGCACGCAGCGCGGCGTCCGTCGCGTAGACCACGCCCGCGTCGACTTCACCACGCGCCGTGTAGTCCAGCGCCTGGCGGACGTTTTCCGCCAGGACGAGCTTGGGCCGGATGGCGTCGGCGACCCTGACGCTCGCGAAGACCTCCTCGGCGTAGCGGCCGGCGGGGCCGGTCTTCGGGTTGACGATCACGATCCTGGCAATCGGCGGCTTCGCAAGGTCGGCGAATGACGACACCCCGGAGTTGGCGGCGGACGGAACTACCAGCACCAGTTCATTGGCGGCGAAGTCGATGCGCGTCCCCTGAAGCAGCGCACCCGCCTTCTCGAGACCGTCCATGTCGCTGGCGGCCGCGGCGGCGAAGACGTCGACCGGCGCGCCGCCCCGGATCTGGGTCACAAGGTCGCCCGAGGCCCCGAAATTGAAGGACGGGCGTGGCGCGGTGGCCGAGGTGGGGACGAGCGCCCCGATCTCCTCGAAGGCGCTCCTCAGGCTTGTAGCGGCGGAGACCACGATGGCCTCGGCGGCCGACGTCGGAGACGGCGGCGAAACGAAGGTTCCAAAGAGGGAGACGAGCGCGGTCAGGGCGGCAAACGACTTGCTCATGGTGGGCTCCCCGTGTCAGATGTGGTCGCAGTAATCCTCGCCGACCTGGGCGAGAACGGTTTCGGTTTCCATGTCGCGGTCCTCGCCGAGGAGCCCGCAGGCGTCCGAGCGGCACTGCCGGCAGTGGTTGATCAGCGGCAGGTACGGTGCGCAGCGTTCGCGCATCGCGTGAATCTGCTTCGGCGTCGGCGGCGCCACTCCGGCGAATTCCCCCTGCGCGATCAGTGGCGTGATGTTCATGACGTTGACCCCGAGGGTGGCGGCACGCTCGGCGATCAGCGGAATCTCCGCTTCGTTGACGCCGGGGACGAGCACGGTGTTCACCTTGACGACGATGCCCGCCTCGTCCGCCCGACACAGCCCTTCCCACTGGCGCTCGATCATCAGGCGTCCAGCGTCGAGCCCGTGAAGAGTCGCGCCGCCGTAGCAGGCCCAGCGGTAGATCTTCGAGGCGGTCTCCGGCCGTAGTGCGTTCACCGTCACGGTGAGAGTCAATCGGTGCAGGCGTCTGAGCTCGTCGATGACTTCTGGGAGCATCAGACCGTTCGTCGAGAGGCAGAGCGTGACCTCAGGGAACTCGGCATCGACCATCCCGAGCACCTGAAGCGTCTCCGGATTGGCGAGCGGATCGCCGGGGCCGGCGACGCCGATCACGCCGAGCCGGCCATCGCGCTCGACGACGGCACGCACCCGCTCCATCGCTTCATCCGCGCCGAGCACCACCGATGCCACGCCGGGGCGCGACTCGTTGACGCAGTCGTACCTGCGTACGCAGTAGCGGCACTGGATGTTGCAGCGCGGCGCGACCGGCAGGTGGATCCTGCCGAACTTCTTGTGCGCCTTGACCGAGAAACAAGGGTGTCGCTCGATGACGCTCAGGTCCTTGGGCACCGCGGTTCCCATGCCGGCTCTCCTTGTCACGCCGCCGGGGCGTGCGTGTAGCACTTCTTGGCGCAGATGCGCGCGCATGCCTCGCAGCCGATGCAGTCGTCGCGGTCACGCACGCTCATCACCTTGTTGCCCATGCGATCGCCGAATTCATCGTCGTCGCCCCCCGCGAAAGGTTTCTCCACCAGCGCGAGCACCGCGCGGCCGCAGGCCTTGTAGCACCGGCCGCAGCCGATGCAGCGCTCCGGGTCGATGGAGACGACAAACCGCGGTTTCCACACCCGCCCTCCGCAGGTCACCGCCATTTCATTCATGACACTTCCCCCATTTCGTGAACGGTAATCAGCGAGGAGCGCAACGCAGCAGATGGGCCATTCTCGAGCTCCCGCTAGGCGATGGCGGCGTCGCCGCGTTCGCCCGTTCGTATTCGCACGGCGTCCTCGATCGGCAGCAGGAAGATCTTCCCGTCGCCGTTGCGGCCGGTGCGGTTGACCCCGACGATGGTCTCGACGACCCGTTCGGCCGGCACCTCGGAGACCACGATGTCCAGCAGGCTCTTGGGTACCCAGAAGACCGGTTTGGTCAGCGTCGAGGCGCCGGCCATGCTCGAGGGGGTCGGAAATTTCCAGATCTTCGAGACCGACTCGATGTTGCCCCGCATCAGCGGGTCGACCACCTCCATGATGTTTCCGCCCTGCTTGCCGCGCCCGTGCACCGTGTGGACGGTGACCGAGTCGACGCCGGCGCCCGAGAGCGCCTCGAGCGTTTCCTTGACCTTGTCCTGCCGGATGATTGCAAAGACCTCTCTCACAGCCCTTCTCCCGTGCGGACAGTGACGGCCTCGTCGATGGCGCTGACGAAGATCTTCCCGTCGCCGATGAAGCCGGTCTTCGAGATGTCGGTGATCACGGCGAGAACCTTGGGCACGTCCTCGTCGTTGACGACCAGCAGCAGCAGCACCTTCGCGAGCATGTCGTAGTGCACCGGACCGACCTGCAGCCCCTTCTGTTTGCCGCGTCCGAAGACGTGGGCCTTGGTCATCGCCGGGAAACCAGCACCCTCGAGGGCGAGGACGACGTCGTGTTCCTTCTCGGGCCGGATGATTGCTCTGACCATCTTCATCGTGCATCTCCTTTTGTGGTGTCCGGTTCGTTGGCCTGTGGCTTCAAGGCAAGGCGCAACCAGGGCGGTGGCGCAGTTCGAATCTGGTGCATCAGCTTTTCGGCCGCCTCGACGATGACCGTCCGCTCGGGGACCTTGACCGGCATGATCCTGCGCCTGGCCATCCTGGCCGCCGACGGGCCGCCGATTGCGGTCATGTAGACCAGCCGGCAGTCGCCGAGCCGCTCGACCTTCCGCTCGACGGCGGTGTCGTGCAGATCCCCCTGCCCCCGGGTGCTCTCGACGACCGTGTCCCGGCCTTCGGCGAAGACCAGATCCGGCAGCCTGGTGTAGCCCGCTGACGTGAAATCCAGGATCGTGAAGCGGCCGGCCCTGCCGAAGTGCTCGTCGATCAGGCAGCCGTCCGTGGTCGCGAATGCAACTTTCATTTTATACCTCCGATGTTTTTCTCTGCGCCATTGACGCCAGCCATAAAAGGTTCGTACTCCTCGAAGGAACAGACCCTGTGCCTATCTGCCTGACAAGACTTCGGTGTTTCCGGCACAAGCCTCTGTAGTCTTGCGGGCGAAGCGCCCGCGCTTTGAATGAGTGTGTTGCCGATGTCGTTGACGAGGCCGAGGGTCCCCCGGTAGCCGACGTTGACGCGTTGGCAGTGGCCGAGCCGCTCGATGACCGGGAACCCCCAGACGAAGTGCGCGGCACGAAGGTCGCGCGCCGGAAGCTCGCCGTGGGAACCGGCGACGAGCAGATCGGCGCCGAGCTCCAGCGTCGCAAAGCAGCCGACGTCGACCCGTGGCGCGGCGATGCCGGCCAGCGACGGGGACGACGTGGGGACCACCGCCTGCGTAACCGTCGCGTTCATCTCGGCGAGTAGGGACGCCATGGCGGCTGCGGCGTCCGTCTCCAGCGCGAGCGCCACGCGGCGGCCGCCGAATGCGGTCATCGCGTCGCGCATGCCGTCGACTAGGATCCGGCGCTCCAGCTCGAAGCATCGGGGCAGGGGACTGCCGCTCGTTGCCGCGAGGAGTTCAATAAACGCGTCGGCGGCCGCCAGCCCGATCGGGTAAGGCAGGATCTGGAATGGCACCCCGGAGGTGCGCTCCAGGTGGGCCGCGGCGCCGGCGAGGCTGGCGCCGAGCGCGATCGTCAGGCCTGCGCCGCCCATCGCGCGGATCGCGGCGAGCCCGGTCCCCCCCGAGGTGATGGGGGTGTAGCCGCTCCGCCCTCCTTCGAGCGCCGAGAGATCGGGCAGGATGGTCGCCCGCAGCCCGAAGGCCGCGGCAATCGCGTCCAGTTCGCGGCAATCCGCCGGGGTCAGGCCGGGACCTGCGAGAATGTTCACGCGCCGCGCGTCCCGCGCCCCGGGAAGTGCCAGTGCGACCAGCGCCGTGACGGCCGCGGCGAACCCCTCCTCGAGGCCCCCGGCGTAGTCCGGCGTGGCGATGGGCACGAGGAAGGCAGACCCGGCCTCGACACCCAGAAGCGCGGCCTTCGCGTCGTCCCCCTTGACCTCGGAGAGGCCGGAGGAGAGCGTCGCGACCAGGTCGGGGCGCTGCTTTTCGATCACGTCGCGCACGGCGGCGGCGAGCAGCTCCGGACCGCCGAGCACGAGGTCTTCCGAGAAGATCTTCGTCGACACCAGAGCGATCGGCTCGCGGAAGTGCTTCGTCAACAGCACCTTGCCGAGGAACGAGCAGCCCTGGGCTCCGTGATGGATGACCGCCGCCCGGTCCACCCCCTGAAGGGCCATCGCAGCGCCGATGGCGGGGGAGTGGCGCAGTGGGTTGATCACCGCGGCCGTGCGGCGAGCGGTCGTCACGCGCGGGTCGGGAGGCGCGACGCCTTCGCGGCCGATGCGGTAGAACTCGATCGCTTCGGTCATCCTCTGCGCCAGGTTCACGAGGCCCTCGTAGCCGGCGTAGGCCGTGTGCCGCTCCTGGTTGGCGTCGATGAAGGGGAACCCCTCCTTGATCGCCAGGTACTGGTTGCGCCCGCCGGCGACGAGGATGTCTGCGCCGCTCTCGGACATCAGGGAGCGAATCTTCGCCGGCGACATGTTCTCGTGCAGCGGCGCGTCGGGTCCGAGGATCGCGAGCATCTTCTGCTCGTCCTCGTAGGTGGACTTCTTCGTGCCGACCGCGGCCAGGCTCAGCCCCAGGTCCTGCAGCGCCGAAATGAACGACCAGCTTTTGACGCCGCCGGTGTAGAGAACGGCCTTCTTGCCTGAGAGGCCGGCGTAGGGGACGAGGTGCTCCCGGAGGCGTGCTTCTTCCTCGAGAATGAGCCTTTCGACGCGTGCCGGCAGCAGCGAATCGCGCGATGCGAGCGTGTCCGCCATCGCACGCAGCGAGCGGGCGATCTCGGTCCGGCCGAAGAACGAGGCCTCGACAAACGGCACGCCCCAGCGCCGCTGCATTCCGCGGGCGACGTTGATCAGCGCCCTGCCGCAGACGACGATATTCAGGTGCGCCCGGTGCGCGCCACGGATCTCCTCGAAGGTGGCGTTGCCGGTGAGTCGGGCATGAACCGTAAACCCTGCGCGCTCGAGCAGCGGCTCGATCAGGTCCTGGTCGCCGGCGATGTTGTACTCGCCGACCAGGTTCACGGCCAGCGGTGCGACAGCGTCCGGTTCGGCCGTGCCGATCACGCGCTCGAGCAGGACCTCGCCCGCCACGCGGTTGCCGAGATTCTTCGGGCCGACGAAGCCCGGCGCATCCACCGGGATCACCGGCAGCCCCAGCTCGACTTCGGCTTCGCGGCAGGCGGCGTGGATATCCTCGCCGATCATGCCGGTGACGCAGGTCGCGTAGACGAAGATCGCCTTCGGTCGCGCATCGGACCCCGTCTCGCGGATCGCCTTCCGCAGCTTGTCGGCCGCCCCGTAGACGATGTCCAGTTCGCTCAGATCCGTCGTGTAGGCCCGCCGGTGCAACTCGCCTTTCGTCGTGCGCGTCCCCCGCGACTCCCAGGAGTTGCCGAGACAGGCGATCGGGCCGTGCACCAGGTGCGCCGCGTCCGCAATGCAGCCGAGCACGATCATCGCGCCGTCGAACGCGCAAGACTCCCCGCCGCGCTGCCGGCAGACGCCGTTCATGGCGTCCGGCCGGCACGCGTCGGCGTTGAGACGATCGGTCGCGGCTGGCATGGCGATCCTCCTTATCCTCGTGAGCTGTTTCGTCCGCGGAGAAC
The DNA here is from genome assembly GCA_964497285.1 of uncultured Anaerolineaceae bacterium. Lineage (GTDB taxonomy): Bacteria > Chloroflexota > Dehalococcoidia > Tepidiformales > Tepidiformaceae > UCB2. The sequence continues at coordinate 8,599 of CAZCDK010000038.1, forward strand.
GCACGTGGCGGAGGGGTGGCGAGCGCCCGGAACACAGCTGTGCATGCAAACGTCACTCGCGGGCGCTTCCATGGGGGCTCCGCCCCCTCTGGCGCGGCTGACGCCGCTGTCACCCCCTGAAAGACGTGAACTGCGAAAGGGTGGCGCGGAGGGGAGGTCCGCAGCGACAGGACCCCGCAGCCTGCACGGGTCAGTCAAGCACCGAAGTTCGTTCATTTCAGTCCCCCGCTACCTGAGCAGCTCGAAGTGCGCGTCGTCGCAGGTCCGGTCCACCTGCTCGATCAGCGCGTTGGCGATCCAGGTGATCAGGTTGATCGCGCCGCGGTAACCGATCGTCGCGTAGCGGTGCAGGTTCACCCGGTCGACGATCGGGAAGCCGATCCTCACATGCGGAATCCCGGCGTCGCGCGCCGCGTACTTGCCGTGGCTGTTGCCGATCAGCAGGTCCACCGGTTCGGTCATCAGCAGCGAGCGCAAGTGCCAGAGGTCCCGTCCGGCATGGACCTGACCTTCCGTGCCGAATGGCGAGGATGCGAGCAGCGCCTGCGTCTGGGTCGCCCACTTCTTCGTCCCGTTGGTCGAGACGATGTGCACCGGTTCCGCGCCCATCTCGAGGAGAAAGTTCACCAGGCCGAGCAGCGGGTCGGGGTCACCGAAGAGCGAGATGCGCCGGCCGTGGAAGTAGGGGTGCGCGTCGGTCGCGGCGTCCACGGCGCGGCCGCGCTCGGCGCGGATCGACGCCGGGATCGGGCGGCCGGACATCTCGGAGAGCGTCGAGAGGAAGCCGTCGAACGCGCCGATACCCATCGGGGAGTGGAACGCCTTCGTCTTCTGTCCCCAGGTTCCCGAAAAAGCGGCGAGCGTCTTGGTTGTCGCGTAGGCCTGCAACGAGATCGTCGCCGCGGCGTTCACGCACTCGGCGGCCTCCTCGAGGGTCGTGCCGCCGTGGTACATCGTGTACGTCCCCGAGAGGGGCGAGTCGAAGGACTCGCTGTTGTCGGCAAGCACCGTGACATCGGCGCCCATCAACGCTGCATAGCGCCGCAGCTCGCGGATGTTCTCCACGTGGGGGTCGAAGCCGGGGATGAGGTTGATCTTTCCGTCGGGATCCCCCTCGCGGCGGCGCCCGGCGGAGAGCGCCTCGACGATACCGAGCAGCATGCTGTCGTAGCCGGTGATGTGCGAACCGATAAAACTCGGCGTGTGCGCGAGCGCGACCGGGAACCCTTTCGGGACCGACCCGGCCTCACGGGCGCCGTCGAGAAACGCCTTGAGATCGTCGCCGATGACCTCCGACATGCACGAGGTGCAGACCGCGATCATCTCCGGCTTGTAGATGTCGTGGGCGTTCTTCAGCCCCTCGACCATGTTCGCGCGCCCGCCGAAGACCGCCGCGTCCTCGGTCATCGAGTCGGAGACCGCCGGAAAGGGCTCGCGGTAGTGCCGCGAGAGGTTGTTGCGGAAGTAAGCAGTGCAACCCTGCGAGCCGTGCTCGTAGGGGAGCGTCCCCTCGAACCCGGCCGCAGCGAAGAACGCCCCAAGGGGCTGGCAGGCCTTGGTCGGGTTGATCACCAGGGCCTTGCGGGCGAAATTCAGCTCCTTGTACTCGGCGGTGTTGATCCACGCCGCCGTTGCGGCCGTCGTGCCTGCGTCGCTCATCTCGTATCCTCCTTGCGGGTTGCGTGCTCTCACCAGGACATCAGCAATGGCCGTGCCAGATGCCATCAAGACGAAAAACTCTGTGCTGGCAAAGGGATGCATGCAGGTACGTCGTGCCTGCGCAGTGCAGGTGTCCGACACGAATGTTGCGCCGCGACAAAAGTGTGAGCTTGTCCACGCGTCGGACAGAAAGACGTCACCTCATGACCGAAACCTGAATTGTGCGCAGCGATTTCTAACGGTACTATCAGGACGCTCCTCGCGGGATCGGCAGGGGTCTTGCCCTGGTGCACCGTGGCGAGGCGGTTCCTCGCAACAAATCGTAGGAGGGCGCATGGACAAGAAGCTTCTGAAGCACGGAATGTTCAGTTGGTTCGAGCTGATGACCACGGACGTCGCCGGGGCGAAGAAATTCTACAAGTCGCTCTTCGGCTGGAAAACCGCCGAGATGAAAATGCCCGGCATGAAGTACACCATCATCTCGGTGGGCAAGGATCAGGTCGCCGGCATGATGCTCCCGCCGCCGGCGCCAAAGGCGAAGAAGATGCCGCCGCAGTGGGGCGCCTATGTCACCGTGGACGACGTCGACGCCACCGCGAAGAAGGCCGTGAAGCTTGGCGGCAAGGTTCTCGTGCCGCCCCAGGACATCCCCGGCGTCGGGCGCTTTAGCGTGCTCCAGGATCCCCAGGGAGCGATGATCTCGGTCATCACCTACACGGGCTGAGCAGCAGTTCCGGATTTGAAAGAGCGGAGGGGCCGCGGGCTCAAGCCTGCGGCCCCGGTTCGGATGTCGTCCCGTCGCGTCGAGTAATTGCTAATTACTTCGGCGCATAGGACAATCGCCGCCATGCCTGTGTTGTCGCGGACCCTCCGCACCAATTTTGCCCAGCTCGGGGAGCACGACGAGCAGCTCCTGCGCCTTGGTCTGCTCGCGGAGCGCTATCTCCCGGAGGACCCCAACACTTCGCTGCTCAAACTCCGCCAGCTGACGGAGTTACTCGCCCAGCATGTCGCTGCCAAGGTCGGCTTGTATCAGTCGGCGGCAGAGCCGCAGTACGAGCTGATCCGACGCCTTCAGGACCAGGGCATCCTTTCACGTGAGATCGCTCAGCTCTTCGGGGCAGTCCGGCGCGCCGGCAACGCAGCCAGTCATGCCATGACCGGCGACCACGCTGGTGCGCTTGCGGTGCTGAAGGTCTCCTGGCAGCTCGGAGTGTGGTTTCAGCGCACTTTCAAGAATCCTGATTTCGCGCCTGATCCGTTCATCCCACCACAACCGGCCAGCGGAGGGCAGTTGTTGTTGGAGCAGATGGCAGCCGAGGCTGAAAGCGCAAAGGCCGCTGCTGAGCGACGGCTGACGGCAGAACAGGCACAAACGGCCGAACAGCCGAAGAAGACCGTGGCTGCACTCGTCGCCGCGGCCAATACGGCCGCCGCCGCCGTTCACCTCGACGAAGCTGAAACCCGTAAGCTCATCGACCAACAACTGAACCAAGCGGGCTGGACCGCCGACTCGGCAACGCTGACCTACTCGGCGGGCGCGCGCCCCGAAAAGGGCAAGAACATGGCGATCGCGGAGTGGCCGACTGCCAATGGCCCGGCCGACTACATGCTCTTTTCTGGATTGACGCCCCTTGCTGCCGTGGAAGCTAAGCGCAAGAACACCGATGTCTCCGGCGCTTTGCAGCAGGCCAAACGCTACAGCCGCGGCTTCGGCCTTTCCGGTACCCTGTTGTCTCCGGGCGGGCCATGGGGTGAGCAACGGATTCCATACATATTCTCTTCAAACGGCCGACCCTACCTGCGCCAGCTCGCTACCCGCAGCGGCATCTGGTTCTGCGACGTACGCCGCCCCGACAACCACGGACACGCCCTTGACGGTTGGTACACCCCCGAAGGGCTCACGGGCCTGCTCAAGCGGGACGAGCAGCGCGCCCACGAAAAACTGGCCAGCGAACCCTTCAACTACGGTTTGGCCTTGCGCCATTACCAGCAGGCCGCCATCGAGGCCGCGGAAGCCGCTATCGCGAAAGGCCAACGCGAGATGCTGCTGGCCATGGCGACTGGTACCGGCAAGACCAAGACCTGCATCGCGCTCATCTACCGTCTCCTCAAGGCCCAGCGCTTTCGGCGCATCCTCTTCCTCGTTGACCGCTCCGCGCTCGGCGAACAGGCCGCCAATGCCTTCAAGGATACCCGGATGGAGAGCCTTCAGACCTTCGCCGACATCTTCGGTATCAAGGAACTGGACGATCAGACGCCGGACTCCGACACCGCCGTCCATATCGCGACGGTCCAGGGGATGGTTCAGCGCGCCCTTTACCCGGGTGATGACGCCACGCCGCCGGCGGTGGACCAGTACGACTGCATCGTCGTCGACGAATGTCACCGCGGCTATCTGCTCGACCGCGAACTCTCCGACACTGAGCTCGGCTTCCGCAGCTTCGAGGATTACATCTCCCGCTACCGGCGCGTGCTGGACTACTTCGATGCGTTCAAGATCGGCCTCACCGCCACCCCTGCCCTGCACACGACGCAGATCTTCGGTGCGCCGATCTACACCTACGGGTATCGGGAGGCCGTCATCGACGGGTATCTCGTCGATCACGAGCCGCCGATCCAGATCATGACCAATCTTTCCACCACCGGCATCGTCTGGCAGGCCGGCGTGCAGATCCCCGTCTACCACCCGGATAGCAGCCAGATCGACCTTTTCACGACGCCGGATGAGATAAAGCTCGATGTCGAAGACTTCAACCGCAAGGTGATCACCGAAGCCTTCAACCGGGTGGTCTGCGAGGTTCTCGCACGCGAGCTAGACCCCTCGTCGCGCCAGAAAACGCTGATCTTCTGCGTCAACGACGCCCACGCCGACCTGGTCGTTGCCCTGCTCAAGCAGGCTTTCACGAATCAGTACGGCAGCATCTTTGACGACGCCGTCATCAAGATCACCGGGGCCGCGGACAAGCCCCTGCAACTCATCCGGCGCTACAAGAACGAGCGCAATCCCAATGTCGCCGTCACCGTGGACCTGCTCACCACCGGCATCGACGTGCCCGAGATCTGCAACCTCGTCTTCATCCGGCGCATCAACAGCCGCATTCTCTTCGACCAGATGCTCGGCCGCGCCACGCGCCTCTGCGACGAAATCGGCAAGGAGACCTTCCGTATCTTCGACGCGGTGCAAATATACGAGGCGCTGCAGAAGATGACTGCCATGCAGCCGGTGGTTGTGGATGCCAATATCAGCTTCACGCAACTCGCCCAGGAGATGGCCCACGTCGCGGATGAAAAGGCCCGGGCCCTGGCTCGCGACCAGTTCATCGCCAAGCTGCAACGCAAGAAGCGGCACCTGAGCGAGAAGAACGCCAGCGATTTCGAGACCCTGGCCGGGATGCCGCCGGAGGATTTCCTCAAGCGCCTGCGCACGATGTCCTTGCCCGACATCGCGGACTGGTTCACCAAGAACCCCGGTCTCGGCGAGATTCTCGACCGCAGCAATGACGGAAGGGCTCAACCCCTGCTGATCTCCAACCACCCGGATAAGCTCGCCGGCATCGAGCGCGGATACGGCAACGCTCAGAAACCCGCGGACTACCTCAAGGAATTCGCCGCCTTCATCAAGAGCCACAGCAACGACATCCCGGCGCTGATCACGGTGCTCACCCGGCCGCGAGAACTCACCCGCAAGCACCTGCGCGAGCTGGCGCTGGAACTCGACCGGGCCGGTTTCACCGAGGCCAACCTCTCCGTCGCCTGGCGCGAGATGACGAACAAAGACGTTGCCGCGCGCATCGTCGGGTATATCCGCCAAGCCGCGATCGGCGATTCTCTGGTGCCCTACGAGCAACGAGTCGACAGCGCCCTGCAGAAGATACTGGCCTCCCAGAGCTGGAGCACACCCCAACGCCAGTGGCTTCAGAGGATCGCCGCCCAGACCAAGGCAAACGTTATCGTCGACCGCGATGCGCTCGACGACCCTAACTTGATATTCCAGCGCGAGGGCGGCGGCTTCACCCGACTTGACCGCATCTTCGGCGGCGAGCTTCAGCACGTCCTGGAAACCTTCAACGATTCCATCTGGCAACCCGCTGCCTGACACAGGAAGGATCGCCATTTAGCATGAGCAACCTCACCCAGGACATCGTCGGCAAGCTTTGGAACCTCTGCAACGTTCTCAAGGACGACGGCGTCACCTACCACCAGTACGTCACCGAGCTGACCTACCTGCTCTTCCTGAAGATGGCCAAGGAGACGAATACGGAAGACCAGCTCCCGAAGGGGTACCGCTGGGACGACCTCGAGGCCAAAGCCGCGCCAGACCGGCTGGAGTTCTACAAGATCCTGCTGATCCACCTCGGCAGCAAAGGGTCGTCGCTGGCACAACAGATCTTCGTCAACGCCAGTTCCTTCATCAAGAAGCCTGCCACCCTCTCCAAGTTGGTTGCCGAGATCGACAAGCTGGACTGGTACAGCGCCCGGAAGGAGGGTCTCGCCGATCTCTACGAGGGTCTGCTGGAGAAGAACGCCAGCGAAAAGAAATCCGGCGCCGGGCAGTATTTCACGCCGCGCCCGCTGATCGACTGCATGGTCGCGGTGATGAAACCAACGCTCGACGACATCATCCAGGACCCCGCCGCCGGCACCGGAGGCTTTCCGATCGCCGCCAGCCGGTACATCCGGGAGCACAACGATATCTCTGCCCTGAAAGAGGCCGCTCAAAAGCGTTTCTACACGAAGACCTTCTACGGCATGGAGCACGTGCAGGACACCCATCGCCTCGCGCTGATGAACCTGATGCTCCATGGCATTGACTCCGATCCGAATGCCGCCGGCATCCACTACGGCGATACCCTGGGACCGAAAGGTGAGGCACTGCCGAAAGCGACGCTGATCCTCACCAATCCGCCCTTCGGCACCAAGAAGGGCGGTGGCCTGCCCACGCGCACCGATTTCACCTTCCCCACCAGCAACAAGCAGTTCTGTTTCCTCCAGCACATCTACCGGGGGTTGAAACCCGGCGGTCGCGCCGCCGTCGTGCTGCCGGACAACGTCTTGTTCGAGGGCAACGTCGGCAAGCAGATCCGCGCCGACCTGATGGACAAGTGCAACCTGCACACCATCCTGCGCCTGCCCACGGGGATCTTTTACGCGCAGGGTGTGAAGACGAACGTGCTCTTCTTCACCCGAGGAGTAAAGGACAAGGGCAACACCACGGAGGTCTGGGTGTACGACCTCCGGGCCAACATGCCCCAGTACGGCAAGCGGACCGTGCTCACGCGCGAGCACTTCGCCGAGTTCGAGGCCGCCTTCGGCAAGGACCCGCTCGGTGGCGCAAAGGCCCTCGCCAAGCGCAAGGACACCGGGGAGACGGGCCGTTTCCGCCGTTTCACCCGCGATTGGGTCGCCGAACGCGGTGACAGCCTCGACATCGCCTGGCTGAAGGACGACAGCGACGCCGGATCGGACAATCTGCCCGAGCCGGCAATCCTCGCGCGGGAGGCGATGGACGAACTCGAAGGCGCGATGGAGGAGCTGCGCGGGATTCTCGGGGAGCTGGGTGAGGATCTTGTGGAGGCGGAAGCGTGAGCAGTAACCCGTCAGTGAATTACAGAAATGTATTCCGTTCGTGGTGCATTGCTATTCCCGAGATTTTCCCGTTCGTGGTGAGCCATTCGAACCATGAACAAGACATTTGCATGAGCCTCTGTTAATAAAACGAATAAAGGGAGGTCCATTATGACGGCCTTTGTGAAAGTCTCACCGAAAGGACATGCGACGATTCCCAAGGAAGTCCGGGCTATCCTCAAAATCGAACCAGGAGACTTGCTCGCCTGGGAAATTACCCGGGATGGGCGCGTCGAGGTGCATCGGGCGCAGCCGATTGACCAGGCGTATCTGATCGCCCTCGAGGGGACGATGAACGAGTGGTCCGACCCGGCCGACGAGGAAGCCTACCATGCCCTATAAGCAGTTCGACGTGGTGAGGGTTCCCTTTCCGTTCACCGACAGAACAGCGACGAAGAATCGGCCGGCGCTCGTGCTCTCTGATGAGACCGTGTTCAATGCGCCGTCCGGACACTCGGTGATGGCGATGATCACATCCGCATCCCACACCCCATGGCCGTTGGACTGTTGTATTGCCGACCAGGCCGCTGCCGGCCTCCCCGCCCCCTCGATGATCCGCTTCAAGCTTTTCACGCTCGACCACCGCCTTGTGCGCGGCACGCTCGGCAAATTGGCGAACAGTGATGTCGCGACGGTGCACACAGCCATCATGAAGCTGCTCGGAGAGGCTCATTCATGAGCAATTGGCTTGGTGCTTCCTGGGAGCGCTGGCATTCCTGTTGGCCGGATTAATGACAGAATTCCGTTTAGGGACAGTCCTGGGTGAATGCAGGCTGCGGGGTCCTGTCGCTGCGGACCTCCATCGTGCTCCCTTCGGTCCGCCGACGGAGACCTCCCCTCCGCGCCACCCCTCCGCCCGGCACATACTCTTCTTACTGAGTTTCATCATCGGTGCAAATGCAAGAAGTTACGAGGTTGAAACATGACCGGGTTGCCGCCAGGTTGGGCTTTCGCAGACCTCCTCGACGTCGCTGCTCTTCTTCGTGGAGTCACTTACAGCAAATCTGATGCGAGCGACGCATTCTTCGTTAACTCGGTGCCCGTTCTTCGCGCGAACAACCTTCAAGAACGCGGGTTTGACCTTCGAGACCTCGTTTATGTCCCCGACAGCTTGGTTTCAGAAGCACAACGGATACAAACCGGTGACGTGGTCGTCGCTACTTCAAGCGGAAGCATCAAAGTCGTCGGGAAAGCGGTCCAGGCTTTGGCTGATATCCATGCAGGTTTCGGCGCATTCTGCGGTCTTCTGAGGCCGGTCAAGCAAATCGAAGCGCACTACTTCGGACATTTTTTTTCGACTGATGCTTACCGTGCCGCAGTGTCGTCCATGGCGCGCGGTGTGAATATCAACAATCTCAAACGAAGTCATTTTGCGGCGCTTTCACTGCCGGTTGCCCCGCGAAACGAGCAGAAGCGCATCGCCGACAAGCTCGACGCGGTCCTCGCGCGGGTGGACGCCTGCCGCGAACGCCTCGACCGTGTGCCCGCCATCCTGAAGCGCTTTCGCCAATCCGTCCTCGCCGCCGCCACCTCCGGCAAACTGACGGAGGACTGGCGGGAGGCCAACTCTGGTCATGTCGATGCTACGGGACTCGCCGCGAAGGTTCATTCTGTCCACCATGCAGCTGGCGGTCACAAGGCCGGCAACGCATCCCTGCCAACTGATGGCGTTCATGATTTGTCGGAGGGCATGTTTCCTCAAGGGTGGACTCTTCTGACCCTTCGCGACCTGGTCATGCCAGACCGTCCAATAACTTACGGCATCCTGATGCCTGGCCCCGAAATCGAAGGCGGCGTGAAATACGTCCGTGTTGCAGATTTCCCCAGTGACCGGCTTAACCTGAACACGATCCGGAAGACCTCTCCGAAGATCGACGAGGAATTTAAGAGGGCGCGACTGAGGAGTGGTGATCTGTTGTTGTCGATTCGTGGCACGGTCGGTCGCCTTGTCGTGGTTCCCGATGAGCTGGAGAAAGCCAACATCACGCAAGATACAGCGAGGCTCACGATTCAGCCTCACGTAAGCCGCGACTATGTCCTGTGGTATCTCCGTTCCGAACTTGCGCAGTTTCGGATGAAGGGCGCGGTGAGAGGCGTTGCGGTGCGCGGCATCAACATCGGGGACGTCCGGGCGCTGCAAGTGCCCTTGCCCTCACGTGAAGAGCAAGACGAGATCGTTGGCCGGGTTGAAACCCTGTTTGCCTACGCCGACCGTCTCGAAGCCCGCTACGCCGCCGCCTGCGCCCAGATCGAGCGTCTGACGCCCGCCCTGCTCGCCAAAGCATTCCGCGGTGAACTGGTACCCCAAGACCCCAACGACGAACCCGCTTCCGACCTGCTGGACCGCATCCGCGCCGCACGTACTCTCGTGTCTGACATGTCCGCAATACGGCCCATGGCACCGCGCTTTCCGGCCAAGAAGCGTAAGGCGAAGGCAAGGTAGGACGGAGTGGACTGTTTCAACAATTTCGGGCGCGCGGATTTCGACCCCCGGTTCTTTGACATTCCGTTCGGGGGAATAGAAGATGTGCGAAGTTTGGAGGGCAGTCCATGGACGAGGTACTTCGGCAAATCCTAAGGAAGTTGATGTCGTTGCCCGGCTCTTACTCCGGCGAGTGTCCGTGCGGCGCGGATTTGTCCTCTAATTCCTGGGACAAGGATGACAAAGCGGCCAGTGATATTCTAAGGATGCACCCATGATCCGGCGCATTGAGGCTCTCGGCTATCGCTGCTTGCAGGATGTGAGTCAGGAGCTTGAGCCGTTTAATGTCCTCGTCGGCCCGAATGCCAGCGGCAAGTCAACGTTCCTCGATGTCCTTCATTTCCTCTCCGATTTGCTAAATGGGGGACTCGCATCAGCGGTGCGAGCCAGGACCCTGAGCATCTCGGATCTCTTCTGGATGGGGGAGGGGAGGAAGTTCGAAATGGCAGTCGAGGTGGGTCTCCCGGAGGATCGACGCAGGAATGGGTTTGCCAAGGCCCGCTACGAGGTTGCGATCGGTCTCGACGCCAATGAGGAGATGTCGATCCTGGCCGAAACGCTCTGGCTCGCGCCGGATGACGAAGAGCCACAAAGAGCTCAACCAGATCTATTCCCGTCTCCGCCGCCCGCGAGAGAATCCCGCCTCGTGTCCGGCCACAGGAAGACTCCCAAGGGATGGAAGGCCGTAATCAAGAAGACTATCGGGGGTGAGACACACTATTACTTCTCGGAGACTTCGGGGTGGAATAATCCATTCCGCCTCGGGTCCCAGAAGCTCGGTCTTGCCAATCTCCCTGAGGATGAGGTCCGTTTCCCGGTTGCGATTTGGCTCAAAAGGCTGTTGATGGAGGGTGTTCATTTTCTCAAGCTCAACAGCGAGGCCATGCGCCGCCCATCCCAGGCGGGAAGCCCACGGGAGTTCCAAGC
>CAZCDK010000039.1:0-7939 GCA_964497285.1 uncultured Anaerolineaceae bacterium
GGAAATGGTAACAAGATAAAGCTTGGCATCCCTAAGGGGAGTCTTGAAGAGGCTGCGGGCCACGAAGACGAGAAACAACAGGCAGTGCAGGAAGGGGTCCTGTTTGAGCCTGGCCAATCACTCACGCGCGTTCTTGGCGAAGGGGGAAGGGTCTACGGCGTTGAAGCTGTGACGGTCACAGGCCCCGCGTTCGACGAGAACGGTCGGCGAAGCTACAGGGCGGTGGAGGGTACGGAAAAGACGACCTCGGCCAGGGGTGTCAGTTTCGCCGCCGGTCAGACTCCGGACCTGACCGGCCTTCCCACCAGCAGTGAAGTCAGGCGGGACGAAAAGGGGACAATCAGCGCGGACCCCGAGACCATGATGACCGGGCGTCCGGGCGTCTTCTCCGCCGGTGACAGCTTCGACCTGGCAGGCAGCGTCGTCCACGCCATCGCCAGCGGACAGCGGGCCGCATCATTCATGCATCGGTTCCTCCAGGGCGACGTCCTGCGGGTGAGGCCAAAGCCTGTCGTGCAGGCATCTGACATCGCGGTGAACATCCCTGCCGGGGCCGCGAAGCAACCCAGGCAGGCCGAGCGGATGCGGCCCGTCGCAGAGCGGCTGACAAGTTGGGAGGAAGTGGTTCTCGGTTTTGACGCTGCGGCGGCCGTCGCCGAGGCCAGGCGCTGCCTGAATTGCGCCGGCCATCTCTGCAAGGATGCGTGTGCCTACTCCTCGCCCCAGTTCGCCATCGAGGACGACGCCAGGATGCAGAAGTGCGATCTCTGCTATGACCGCTGGGAGAACGGCAGGAAGCCAATCTGCGTTGAGGCGTGCCCGCCAAGGGCCCTGGATGCAGGGACGATGGAAGAACTCACCGCCAGGTACGGCCCGTCGAATGACGCCGTCGGCTTTGTCTATTCCCCCGGGCAGCAGCCGTCCACATTGAGCAAGCGAAAGAGGCGCCCCGTGGGAAGCCCCCGATAGCAGGACGACGCGAGCCATCGTCTCCCGCAATCCGGTCGATGCCGTGTCCAAGCCCTCTGTCACCCGGCGGCAGGAACGCGCATCTCGAACAGCCGAAGCCTCAGCCCGCCCTCGCAGGAAGCGCGGCGGTACTCCCGCCCCGGGAGACGGAGGTCTTTCGACCGGTGGCGCTGGGCTACACGGGTCAGCAGACCGGGGACCAGCTCTCGATCGGCTTGAGCACGGTGGAAACGCGCCGTGGCCACTTCATGGAGAAGCTGGAGCCAAGAAGGGCAGGCCCAGCTTCTCCGCTACGGGCTCAGCAAGGGCCTGTTCCAGGAAGACGGCCGGTAGCCGCAACTGGCACGCAATAGCGCTTTTCCGGGATGCCAGAACCCGCCGTATCCTGAATCTTCGCGATAGCCGTTGCCCCAGGAACAGGGACTATTGGCGGCAAGGAAGCGACGATCGGTCGCATCGCCATGCCCCTTGCTCCGGCCAGACTGCTAGCATGGGTTCCGCATGGCCGATTACCGGTACGTGCGACGCCTGCTGAATGACAGTCGCGGACTAGAATCCCAGCTCTCTAAATCTCGAGGAGGAACCGCGGTGGCCCTGTTTGAATCGCTGAAGCGCCCAGAAGGCCCATCCGAGCCCGCCACGTCGGGGGACCCGCTCGCAGAGGATGTGACCCGGCGCAGGCTGGTCGGAGGGATTTTGAAAGCCGGTGCTGTAGCCGTCGGTCTGGCCGCGGGCGCAGTGCCGGCCCGGACAATGGCCGCGGCCAATCCGGCTTCGCCGGTATTGGCCCCGACGGGGATGCCTTTCGCGTTAGAAGTCGCCGCCAACGACGACGTTGTGTTGCAGATGCAGGCGGAGTTGCAGACGGCGCTCAAGAAGCCCAAGGGTGATCGCCGATGGGTAATGGTACTCGACCTCCGGAAGTGCGTCGGCTGTCACGCCTGCACCATCGCCTGCATCGCAGAGAACAAGCTGCCTCCCGGAGTTGTCTACCGGCCGGTGCTTGAACAAGAGAGCGGGACCTACCCGAACGTGACCCGCCGGTTTGTACCGCGGCCGTGCATGCAGTGCGAGGATCCACCATGCACGCCCGTATGCCCTACCGGTGCGACCCACGCCAACGACGACGGGATTGTGGTGGTCGACTACAAGGAGTGCATCGGCTGCCGTGCCTGCTTGACGGCATGCCCCTATGGCGCGCGCACGGCGGACTTCGGGTACACCTACACGGGCGGCACGCCCACGAACGACGATGTCGTCGTGGGCCGCAACGTGGCCGACGATTATGAGCGGGCGCCGAACTTCGAGTACGGGAAGCAGTGGCGGCGGAAAGACCATGGATCTCCCATTGGCAATGCCCGCAAGTGCCATTTCTGCCTCCATCGGCTCGCCGTGGGACAGCTGCCGGCTTGCGTCACCACCTGCATTGGCCGGGCTACGTACTTCGGCGACTCCAACGATGAAACGAGCTTGGTAGCGAAACTCATCGCGCAACCAAGCGTCATCCGTCTCAAAGAAGAGTTGGGCACGAAGCCCCGCGTCTACTACGTGCTGTGAGGTGAAGACGATGATCAGCGGAGACATTCTCAAGAAAGCCGTCTACACCGTGGGCGTCATCGCGCTCATGGCAGGTGTCTACGGGTTCGTGGTTCGCCTGATCGAAGGTGATCGAGACGCCAACTACGGTTCCTACGTTACGTGGGGCCTTTGGGTTGCGATGTACCTCTTCTTTGCGAGCATCGCAACCGGTGCATTCATGATTGCCACGCTGGACTACCTGTTCCGGATCGACTTGTTCAAGGGCACGGGGAAGTACTCGCTCTGGGGCGCCATGGTCTGCATGCCCGCTGCCCTCCTCACCATCGGATTGGACCTCGGCCACATGGAGCGAGGCTGGAAGGGCTTCTTCCAGCCCAACTTCGAATCGCTGCTCTGCCAGATGGTCTGGGGTTACACGATCTTCGCGGTGGTCGTAGCCGTCTCCCTTGTGCTGGTGAGCCGGCCCAACCAAAACCACCGCGTCGTTCAGGTTGTCTCGGGGTTCGGACTCCTCCTGGCCGTCTTCCTGAGCGGCGGAGTTGGCGCCCTCTTGGGCGTAAATGCCACGCGCCAGTTCTGGCACGTCGGCACCCTGCCCGCCCAGTTCCCAGTCTTCTCGGCCGCAGCAGGGGTGGCACTGCTGCTCGTCGCCCTCTCGTGGTTCGCAGAGCCCGATGAGCGCAGGGCGCGCCAGTTGCGCACCCTGCGAATCGCCCTTGTGCTCCTGCTCCTTGTGAAAGGCTACTACCTCTGGAGCGACTTCTCCCTGGCCCTCTACACGGGGTCCGACGAAGCCACCGAGGCCGTCGAGCTTGTTGTCTCGGGCTCCTACGGTTGGGCATTCTGGGTGCTGCAGGTGGGGCTTGGAATGGCCCTACCGTTCCTCCTCTTGCTCGGCCGGACCAATCGCGGCCCGCATGCGCTCGATGGGCTGATGGGCATTGCCGTCCTTGTCGGGTTCGCGGTTGCACGCGCCAACATCATCTTCCCGGCGTTGGCAGTGCCGGAACTCGAAGGACTGACAACGGCGTTCGCCGGCCCCCACCTCAGCTTCGACTACACGCCGAGCCTGATCGAGTGGTCGGTGACTTTGGGCGTTGTTGGCCTTGCAACCCTGGCATATGTCATCGGTATCGACCGCCTGAGGCTCTTCAGGCCCGACACGGAGGTAGGCGCACAATGAACTCGACCACTGATTCAAGCACCCGCGCTCAGTCGGCGCAGGTCGGTCGCCGACGGTTCCTCAAAGGGGCTGTCGCGACGGGAGCAGGGACGGCCTTCCTGGGTGCCGCCGGACCGTCCGTGCGACGCGCTCTCAGCCAGGCGGCCAACGGCGAGTCCTACGTGCTCGCGCAGGCCGATCACCAGATCTACTCGATCTGCCAGCAGTGCAATACGCAGTGCGGGATCAAGGTCAAGCTGCTCGATGGCGTGGCCGTGAAGATCGATGGCAACCCGTATTCGCCGTGGAACCTGGTCCCGCACCTCAAGTACGAGCTGCCTCTCAAAGACACTGCCATGGTAGACGCGCCGCTCTGTCCGAAGGGACAGGCGGGGCTGCAAACAGCATACGACCCGATGCGTATCGTGCGGGTCCTCAAACGGGCAGGCAAGCGAGGCGAAAACAAGTGGGTCACTATCCCCTTTGAGCAGGCGGTCAGCGAGATCGTCGAGGGTGGCAAGCTCTTCTCCTCGGTGCCGGGAGAGGAGAACCGGCAGGTCGAGGGCCTCCGGCAACTCCGGGCTGTGACCGACGCCAAGTTGCTCTCTGACATGAACACGGCTGTCCGCGCAATCTGGGCCGAGTCCGACAGATCCAAGAAGAAGGCTCTTGTCGAGAAGTTCAAGTCGGATTTCCGCGCTCACCTCGACAAGATGATCGACCCGGAACACCCCGACTTCGGGCCGAAGAACAACCAGATCCTATACTTCTGGGGGCGCAAGAAGGGCGGACGCAGCGACATCGCCCACCGCTTCTTTGGCTCGGGCCTGGGGACGGCCAACCGCCACGGCCACACGACTGTGTGCCAGGGAAGCCTGTATTTCGCGGGCAAGTCCATGAGCGACCAGTGGGACGGCTCGAAGTTCGCCGGCGGTGCCAAGGCCTACTGGCAGGGTGATGTGGCGTCTGCCCAGTTCGTCATCTTCGTGGGCGCTTCACCCTTCGAAGGAAACTACGGCCCAACGAATCGCGTGCCCCGGATCACCAATCACCTTGTGAGCGGGGACCTCAAATACGCGGTGATCGATCCCCGCCTTTCGAAGACGGCAGCCAAGGCGTGGCGCTGGCTTCCCAACAAGCCCGGCTCTGAAGGGGCCATCGCGCTGGCGATGATTCAATGGATCATCGAAAACCGCCGCTACGATGCCAGGTACCTGGGTGCACTAAACAAGGCAGCAGCGACCAAGGCTGGCGAGCCGACCTGGTGCAACGCTGCCTGGCTGGTCAAGCTCTCCGAGGGGCGTCCCGGGGCCTTCCTCCGCGGTACCGACCTCAAGCTGGCCGAGAAGGTGGAGGAGGAGAAGGACGGGAAGAAGGTCACGAGTTGGGTTTCCGCCGATGGCGTGAAGTTCAGCACGAATCCGTTTGTGGGCCTTGCGGCCGACGGCAAGCCTGTGCTCTTTGACCCCAACGACGACAAGAACGCCGCGAACGGGGAGCCCCTGGTCGTCACGACGATCGCTGGTGTTCAGGCAAAGTCAGCACTCCAAGTGCTCTTCGACTCATCGCGCGAGAAGACCATCCCACTCTGGGCCGAAATCGCCGGCCTGGACGCGACCGCCATTGTAGATCTTGCCCGGGAGTTCACGTCCTACGGCAAGAATGCGGCGTTCGACATCCACCGGGGCGTCAGCCAGCACACCAACGGCTACTACAACGTGCTCGCGTGGAACTGCCTCGGGCTGCTCATTGGGAACTACGACTGGCGCGGCGGTCAGGTCTACGCGAGCACCTACGACCTCTCCGGGGCGAAGGCGGAGGGGCCCTTCAATCTCGGTTCGGCGAACCCCGGTGCCCTGACCCCATTCGGGATCAGCCTGATCCGGCACGAGAACAAGTTCGAGGAGACCACCATCTTCGACGGAAACTACCCCGCGAAGAGAAACTGGTATCCGCTTGCTTCGGACGTGTACGAGGAGATTATCCCATCTGCTGGCGACGCCTACCCGTACCCCATCAAGGCCGCGTTCATGTACATGGGTTCGCCCGTGTATTCGTTGCCGGCAGGCAATACCTGGATCCCCATCCTCCAGGATGTGAACAAGCTCCCGCTCTTTGTCGCCAACGACATCATCGTCGGCGAAACCAGCATGTACGCCGACTACATCTTCCCGGACGTCACTTTCCTCGAACGCTGGGAGTTTGGAGGGTCGCATCCCTCCGTGACGTTCAAGGTTCAGGGAGTGCGCCAGCCGGCCATCGCCCCCCTCACGCCAACCGTGAATGTCTACGGGGAGGACATGGTTCTGCAGTTCGAGACCCTTCTCCTCGCGCTTGCCGAGAAGCTCGACCTGCCTAACTTCGGCCCCAATGGCCTCGAAAAGGGCGTCGACTACCGCCACCCTGACGACCTTTACCTCCGGATGGTGGCCAACCTCGCCTTCGGCGAGGTGAAGGGCGGATCGGACGCAGTTGCGCCGGCCTCAGCAGAGGAGATCGACACCTTCATCAAGGCCCGCGCCCATCTGCCGAAGGCCGTGTTCGACGTTGAGCGATGGAAGCGCATCACCGGTGACCAATGGCCGCGCGTGGTCACCGTGCTCTCCCGCGGGGGACGCTTCCAGCCATACGAAAAAGGGTACCCGGGCGACGGCGTCCGGGCCGGGTCGTTCGACGAACCGTACATCATCCCGACCGGTACCAAGTTTGGGAAGCTGATCAACCTCTACCTCGAAAAGAACGTCAGCGTGAAGCACGCAGGGACCGGCAAGGCCCTCTCGCCGGTGGCAACCTACGTCCAGCCGAGCATGGCATTCGATGGCACCGTTCTCGACGACACCGGTGCGGGGTACGACCTCCAGCTCATCACGTACAGAGAGATCATGGCCACCAAGAGCCGCACGCCCGGCAACTACTGGCTCGAAGCGTTGCTTCCCGAGAACCCTCTGCTCATCAACAAGGCGGATGCTGAAGCACGGGGGATCAAGGACGGCGACCGTGTTCGAATCACGTCAGCATCGAACCCAAAGGGCGAGTGGGACTTCGGAAACGGCGACACACAGGCGATCGAAGGGAGGGTTCGGGCCATCCAGGGAATCCGGCCGGGGGTGGTTGCGTTCGCTCTGGGGTTCGGACACTGGGCCTACGGGTCGCAGGACATCACGATCAACGGGAAGACCGTCAAGGGTGACAAGCGGCGCATGCGGGGCTTCCATGCCAATGCGGCCATGCGCCAGGACCCGAAGGTGACCGCAACGGCGCTGTTCGACCCGGTCGGCGGCAGTGCGGTCTTTTACGATAGCAAGGTCAAGATCGAGAAGGTCTGAGCATGGCGAAGCGTAGCCCCGCCTTCTGCTGACTCCCTTGAGCCAGCCGTCGCGACCTGGGCGAGATGAAGGATGGCGCCCAGGTCCAGCTGCCGCTCGGCAAGACGGCTGTCAAGCCCAAGGTCTCCCAGCGCATGCATCCAGAGGTCGTGGGTTTGCAGGACGGCTTCGGGCATTGGGCCCTGGCAGGACTGCAAAGGGCTACGGCACCGCCAATGCCGACCTTCGGCCGGGAGAGTCCGACCCGCGGTCCGGCCAGGCGCCGCGCAGGGAGGCGTGCGTCAAGATCTCCAAGGCGTAGCAGCTCTCGCAACGTCTCGGCGCCGGGCGAGTTCCTCCGCCCGGCCTCTCTGTTTCCGCCAGGTTTCTCTCCCGACTTCCGGGATGGTTCGTCGAGCCGCGGGTGGGAATTTGCGCCACGCTGTCTGGGCTGGCGGGCGGTCCATGGGAACCCGACGAATGGCACCAGGCGAGGGGGAGGTCTTGACAAGCGAACCACCGGTAATAGGATAGGGGGGTAAGCTATATTTCCCGGCCGCGGAGCTCCCTCCTTGACCATCCTGCTACCGCTCGCACCGTTCCGCTCCGTTGCATCAGCATTCCACCTGGCGCTGCGGAACCTCCTGCAGGACAAGACGCGATTTGCTCTCACGGTGGCCGGGGTGGGGCTGTCGCTAATGCTGATTCTCTTTCTGCTGGGCCTTCGGGCCGGTGCTCTCCAAAGCGCGGTGGCCTACCTCGAGAATTCGCCCGGAACGGTCGTGCTCCTGCCGCGGGGCGCCCGGAGCACGTCGGCAGGCTCGGCCCAGTTCCTCGCACCCGAAACCGCCGCCGCTGTCGCTTCCAGCCCCGGCGTCGCTCGCGTCATGCCCATCCTGCTCACGATGGGGTTCGCCGAAATGCACGGCGCGAAGGAGATCATCAAGCTCGTGGGCTACGACAC
>CAZCDK010000039.1:7949-8352 GCA_964497285.1 uncultured Anaerolineaceae bacterium
GCCCCTGGAACCTCGCGCGCGGCCGCGAGCCTGGGACGGACGACGAAGTGGTGCTCGACCGCGTGATTGCCAACCGCCACGGTCTCGGCCCTGGCGACAGCTTCGAGATAAGCGGACGGCGACTGACGATCGTCGGGCTCTCCCGCGAAACCAGTTCGTGGACGGGGAGCTACGCCTTCGCCCGCAAGGGGCTCGTGGAATCGCTGGTGCTGGCCCCCGGCGCCGCTAGCTTTCTTCTCGTCACGCCGGCGGCAGGAACAAAGCCCGCTGAACTCGCGGCACGGCTGCAAGCGACCGATGGCGTGAACGTCCTGCCCAAGAGCCAGGTCATGGCCAACGACCAGCGAATCGTTGCCGGAATCTTCGACCAGGTGATTCTCCTCATGGTGGGCGCGGCGTTCAT
>CAZCDK010000039.1:8362-18256 GCA_964497285.1 uncultured Anaerolineaceae bacterium
TCGTCGGAACCCTTGTCGTGGGCATGGTGATCTACACGGCGACGAACGAGCGCCGGTCTGAGTACGGCATCCTCAAGGCGATCGGCGCGCGCAGCGGGGTGCTTTACCGCGTCGTGGCCTCACAGGCGGTGGTCGCCGCGAGCCTTGGCGCCCTGCTTGGGGTCGCATTCGCCTTCGCCGCGGGCTGGCTGATCACCGTCACAAGACCCCAGTTCCTGGTTGTCCTCGAACCGCGAGTGATCGCCATGACGCTGGCGGCGGGCTTCGTCATGGCCCTGGCGGGAGCGCTCTTCCCTGCCCGGGCGGCAGCCCGCCTGGCCCCGGCCGAGGTCTTTCGGAGGTAACAACAGTGTTTCGCCTCGCAGTCAGAAACCTGTTGCAGGACAGGACGCGCCTCGCGTTTTCGGTTGGGGGCACAGGGCTGGCCCTGACCCTCGTGCTGCTCTTCGGCGCCGTGTTCGCCGGCGCCACAAACCGGCTGACCGCCTACATCGACCACGCCGGCGCGGACGTCTGGGTTGCGCAGGCCGGCGTTCGCACCATGCACATGTCGACTTCGGCGCTGCCCGCCTCGGTCGTGGACGAGGTCATCTCCGTGCCTGGCGTCGACCAGGCAGTGCCCATCCTGTACGCGGAAGACATGGTTGAAGCGAACGGGCAGGAGTTCATCGCGTACGTTCTTGGGGTGCCGCCTGGCGCCACACTGGGGGGACCGTGGCGGCTGGTCGCGGGCAGGCTGCCCGGACCGGGCGAGGCCATCATCGACCGGGCAATCGCCACCCGGGCCGGGGCCCACGTCGGCGACCCGGTGATGGTGCTGGGCCAGGGAATGAAGATCGCCGGGTTCAATGCCGGCGGCTCAAGCCTTGTCAGCTCCGTCACATTCGTTTCGATGGACGATTTCGCCCGGGTACGCGGCGGGGGCGATGTTATCAGCTTCGTCCTCGTGAAGGTCAAGCCGGGTGAATCGCCAGCCACGGTAGCATCACGCATCTCGGTGCGGATCGGTGGAGCAACCGTGCAGACGCGTGCCGAATTCGCTTCCGAAGAGCGGGCGCTGATGCAGGACATGAGCGCCGACCTGATAAGCATCATGAACACGGGCGGCTACCTCACGGGACTCGCGGTCGTCACACTCACGGTCTATATGGCAACGATTGCCCGCCGCCGGGAATACGGCGTGCTCAAGGCCCTGGGCGTGCGAAACAGCCGCCTGTACCGGGTTGTTGTCTACCAGGCGTTCCTGAGTGTCGCCCTCGGGCTATTTGCGGGTCTCGGCATCACGCTATTGCTGGCAGCCGTGATCCCGCGCTTCAACGAACTGATTGCGCTTTCGCTGAGCGCGTCCGCGGTACTGCGCGTGACTCTGGCGTCAGTCGCACTGGCGGGAGTAGCGGCGCTCCTGTCGGCGAGGCAAGTAGCCGGCCTCGAACCCATGTCCGCCATGCGCAAGGGGTAGTCATGGAAACGGAAGGTCTGCAGGTTCAGAACGTCACGAAGCGCTTCGGCTCCGGGGACCTAGAGGTCGTTGCTGTCAACGACGTTAGCCTCAGTGTGGACCCGGGAGATGTGGTGCTGATCATGGGACCCTCGGGCTCCGGCAAGACCACTCTGCTGATGATGCTCGGCGCGCTTCTCAAGCCCACGGAAGGGCGGATCACAGTGGACGGCGTTACAATCAGTGACCTTTCCGAACGGAAACTGCCGGACGTTCGGCTCCGGCACTTTGGATTCATCTTCCAGGATTTCAACCTCCTGTCGGCCCTCACCGTGCAGGACAACGTCGCCTTTGCCGCGGAATTGACCGGCATCGGGCGCAAGGAGGCCCGGGCGAAGGCGCGATCGCTGCTGACCGACCTCGGACTGGGCCACCGGCTGCGCTTCTCTCCCGAGAAGCTCTCGGGAGGGGAGAAGCAGCGTGTGGCCATCGCCCGGGCCCTGGTCAACGATCCCGCCTTGATCCTGGCCGACGAACCAACCGCCAACCTCGACTCCAGCCATGGGCACGAAACGATGCGCCTCTTGCGACAAGTCGCCAGGGAACGCGGCCGCAGCGTCGTGATCGTGTCCCACGATGCGCGCATCAAGGACATCGCAGACCGGGTCTTCTGGCTCGAGGATGGGCAGTTCAAGAGCTTCGTCGAGATGGCCACCGACCCGGTCTGCGGCATGAGTGTCGAGGTCGATGCCGGGCCGTCGGCGGCTTTCGGATCGGTGACGTACCACTTCTGCGCCTCTGGCTGCCAGAGGCAGTTCCTCGAAGACCCGGCCGCTTACGCCGGCAAAGCCGCGATCTCTCAGCCCGGAACTCCGGCGGCGACGTTGACGAATTCTTGACCTTGGGTACCTCCCCGGGCCGCCTGGCCATCAGATGTGGGACGTTGGTCCTTGAGGCCAGGCGGCAAATCGTGCATTCTTACTACGATGGGTAGTATCGACGCGACACAGCCGGCCCGGCAAGAATTCGCGCGCTCCATCGCGTTCCTTGGGGGAGCGGTCGCAGCGCTCGTGCTCCTCGGGTTCTACCTGGCCCTGGTCAGTCTCGCAAATTCGCCCCGGCATGCCATCGACCTGCTCTGGGCGGACAGGTATCTGGTCGGCGCGGTCGCCATCGGGTTCGGGATCCAGGCGGGGCTATACGTCTACGTCCGGCTCCTCCGGGCACGGGCGCGCGCTCTTCGTTCGAGCAACGCCATGGCAGCAGCAGGCACGGGCACCTCGACGGTCGCGATGGTCGCGTGTTGCGCGCACCACGTCACAGATGTCCTGCCCCTTGTAGGGTTGTCCGGCGCGGCCATCTTCCTGAACGACTACCGCCTTCCCTTCATCGTCTCCGGCCTCGTGGTCAACGCCGCGGGGACCCTGGTGATGTTGCGCGCCGTCCGGACGGCCCAGATTCAACTGCGACCACCCGTACCTGCACTCGCCGGAGGCCAACCGTGAGCCGGAAGAAATGGGCGTCCTTGTTTGGCGCCGCCGCCATCCTCGCCGCTCTTGCGGCAGCCCTTGTCATCGCGCCATGGACGGGCTCAGCTTCGCGGGCAAGAAGTGACCTGGAAAACGAACTCGACCTCTCTGCCGAACCCGCCGACATGGTTGCCCACTATCGCTACATCGAGAGCAATCGCGGGCTGGCCGAACAGATCCCGTGCTACTGCGGTTGCGGCAAAGCCATCCGCCATCGAAACCTCTTCGACTGCTTCGTCATCAGCCGTGACAGGTACAGCGACCACGCCTCGGGTTGCATGGTCTGCACCAACGAAGCGATCGACGCCGAGCGCCTCTCGATCGAGGGAAAGAGCGCCCGCGAGATCCGCACCTGGATCGAGGGCGAGTATTCGCGGTACGGCGCGCCAACGAACACTCCATAGGGGAGGAGACTCATGCAGTACCGATCGCAGAACCGGGGAAAGCGTCCGCCGCCGGGCCGTCGGACCCGGATCTCACTGCCCATCGCCGTCATGATTGGGGGGGCCCTGATGGTGGCGGCGGTGGTCGCCATGGAGGGCTGGAACTGGTACGCGGACCGCGATGGCAACGCCGCTGCTGTCGCCGCGAATGGGTCCACTCCCGCTGCCGCAGGAACATCGCTCCCCGGCGGTCCGATCCGGGTGGCGGGAGTCGAAGTGCTTCAGCCCGTGGCCGATGCGGGCCAGGTCCCGCTCAACACCCCCGTTCAGCGACTGTGGAGGCTGCGGAACGCCGGTACAACGCGCGTCACTCTCGGCCGTGCGAACATCGAAGTCCTGGAAGGCTGTTGACCGGTCGACCCGGTCGTGAGTTCCACGACCATCGAACCCGGCCAGGATGTCAGTGTTGTCCTTCCGCTCACCATGGGGATGCACGCGGGAATGGCAGGGCCGCATCTCTTCCGCATCAATGTGCCGGCACGCAACGCCAACGGCGAGAGCGGCACCGTCCAGTTGTACTTCAAAGCTCTGTTCAAATAGCGCAGGGCCAACCGTGAGGGTTTACGCGTGAAGCGCCGATCAGCCGTCATCATCCTGGGGGCCACGGCACTTGTTCTTGTGGGAGCAGTGGCGGCCATTGCCGTCGCGGCCGTAGTTGGGGGAGGCGAGGACGCCAGCCAGACCGCTGATACCGCCGCGTCGACCGTTCAGAGGAGTTTCGGGGGTGGCGTCGAGGTCACCGCGTTCATCGCGACGCCGGAGCATCTGAAATCCATGGACCCGGCTCAAGCGGAACGGGTCGATCTTGGAAGCATGGCCGCGATCGTCCTGAAAATCGACACACACCAGGGCGACCTCGGCAGCTTCGACTTTGCTGGCAGCGCCCGCCTCGCGGCGGGCGGAGGCCAGGAGGAAGCGCCGCTCGGTTGGGTTGTCATGAAGGGCGACGCGCACCACATCGAAGGCATGCTCCTCTTTGCCCGGCAGCCGCGGGAAACGACGAGGCTAACGCTGCGCGGGCTGGGGGGCGTCGAGGAACGCGCCTTCAGCTTTCCGGGTCAACGGTAGATCGCGGCACCTCGCCACCGCCGCTCGATTCCTTCCGCGCCTCGATCAGCTGCACGATCCCCCGCAGGTGGCGTGAGACGGCAACGCTCTCGAACCCCGCTGCCCGGACGTTGCCGGCCGTCTGCCGGTTGATGTTGGCGCCGGAGATACGCACGGCCACCGGGTTCACGCAATCCATCAGCTTCCCCACAAAGCCGTTGTCGCTGCGCACGTGATCGAGGAGGAACAGGGTCCCTCCCGGCTTGAGCACCCGGCGGACCTCCTTGAGCCCCGCGACCGGATCGGGAACCGAGCAGAACACGAAGGTCGCGACGACGGTATCGAAGCGAGCATCAGCAAAGTCGAGGTGCTGAGCATCCATGCGCGACAGGTCCACGCTCAGGCCCAGCTTCGAGGCCCGCGCCGTCGCCCGCGTGAGCATATTCTCTGCGATGTCGATTGCCGTGACATGGGCTCCGGCAGGGTAGAAGCGCATGTTCGCACCGGTGCCGACCCCGACCTCGAGGACCTCGCCCCCCGGGACGCGGCTCCAGATCTCCCGGCGCCAGCGTACCGCGACCCGGTCCATCATGGCCTGTTCGGCATCGTAGAAGCGCGCCGAGCGGTTGTACCGCCGGCGAACGGTGTCGCTAGCAGTCGTCGAATCGGTCATCGATACCGTCCTTCCGTTCCTCTGGGGCCCGACCTCGCGGTGCCTCGACGATTGGTCGAGTTGTGAATCGCTCCGAGTCGTCGCGAGGACAAACCCCTGGCGTGCCATCCTCACCGGCCTGCTGACAAACGGGGCACGGCTTGCGAACCACACGATGGCATGCAGTCACCACGACCCAGACGGGATCGTGAGGGCAGGCCACCCTGGTCGAGGTTGAGGAGTTGGGAGATGCCACCTGGCTGCCCATCTTAGTCACCTCCGGACGAGGCCGGCACGATTCGTGAAGCCCGGGTTGCGCTGTTGAGCCAGAACACCAGGGCGCCCAGGAGTAGCGCCATCGCCAGGAACTGTGCTTCCTGCAGACCCAGCGCCCAGACACGCTCCTGCCGGAAGAAGGTCAACCCGAACTTGCCCGCGGCGTACAGGCCGAAGTAGATCGCGAAAAGGCAGCCGGGCTGCCGAACCCGCTTTCGAAGCGCCCAGAGGAGCGCGAAGAGGGCGAGGTCCCAGAGCGCTTCATATGCAAACACCGGCTGCAGCGGCACGCCGAGTTGGGGCGCCATGGCTGCGGGGTTCACGTACCTCAGTCCCCATGGCAACGATGTTGACGCCCCAAGCGCATCTCCAGTCACCAGGCAACCGAGGCGGCCGATGGCCTGGCCCAGCACGACTGCCGGAGCGGCCGCATCGGCAAGCACCAGCACGGGCACGCGAGCCCGCCGGGCAGCCAGGACACCCGCGACGAGCCCGCCCAGGAGTGCTCCCTGGATGGCGAGCCCGCCTTCCTGGAAGGCAAAGATGCGCCACGGGTCGTCCGCGAACGCCGGCCAGTGGTCAACCGCGAACAGGATGCGGGCTCCCGCAACGCCACCCACGACGGTCCACGCCGCCACTCCGACCACGCGGTCGGCGTCGAGGTTGCGCCGCCCTGTCTCGTGTCGAAGGACCACGAGCGCGACGGCGATTCCGAGAGCCACCGCAAGGCCGTACCAGCCCACGGCCAGGTGGCCAAGGCGGCCGATCACCGGGTCAAGGTCGATGGTGATGGCGGCGAAGGGACCGGTCATGACCGGGGGCTGCATCAAGGTTCGTGGCTTCCTTCCATCTTTGCCTGCTCCCGAGATGCGGGCCGGGCCGACCACGCCCCGCCCGCATCTCCTGCCCTGCTCGTGCACGGCGCCGGATGTCCGCCGGTATTCCGGCTGCCACGAGTCATCCCTAGAAAGCCAGCGATTGGCCGTGCCCGGCAACGTACCAGACACGGGGGCTGGTGTTCAGCTCCTCCTTGTAGCGGAACGCATCGTTGTCGTAGAGGTACTTCGAGAGCTGGTAGGTCTCGCCCGAGCCGTTCGTCATCATGTCGCTGTTCAGGTCGGCGGCGTAGAGCGCGTCCATGGGGCAGGCCTCGACGCACGCCGGAAGCTTGCCCACAGCCGCGAAATGGACACAGAGAATGCACTTGTCGACGGTGCCCTTTTGCTGAGGAACCGGGAACTCCGGCATCGGGTTGGCGAAGGGACTCGGGGGCGCGGGTGGATCCGTGTAGTTGAAGTACCGCGCCTCGTAGGGGCAGGCGGCCATGCACATCCGGCAGCCGATGCACTTGTCCTGGTCCACCAGGATCACGCCTTCGGCGTTCTTGAACGTCGCCTTCGTCGGGCAGACTTTGAGGCAGGGGGCGTTCTCGCACATCATGCACAGCTGCGGCATGAAGCTATTGCGGCCCTGCTTGTCCTTGATCTCGAAGACCTTGATCCACTCGTGGTCTTTGGGCAGGTAATGAGTCTTCTGGCAGGCCTTCGTGCAGACCTGGCAACCGTCGCAGCGGCGCATGTCGATGACGAATGCCCATTGACGCTTGCCCTTCTCGCCAGCGACTGCTGACGGCTGAGATGGGCGTACAGCGGGAAGACCGACGAACGGCAGGACGCCGGCGGTCGTGCCGGTTGCCGCCGATGGCCTCGCCGTTCATGTCGAATACCCTCACCTTCTCCGACCCGCGGGCAGCGACCGCAACCGAAGCCTCGCCAGGCAGGCTTGCGGCGCCGGTTCTTCGCGGGACGTCCTACCGGGCATAGTCAACCGGCTTCGCTTCGAAAGCCTGCTTGCACCCCTTCGCGCAGAAGTAGTAGGTCGTCCCGTCGTGTTCCGTTGACCACCTTGCGTTCGCAGGGTCGACGGACATCCCGCAGACGGGGTCCTTGGCGAGCGTGGCCTTCCGGCCGAAGAGCGAACCAAGAAACGCCATGTCTTGCCTCCTCAGGTCTGAAGCTTCCTCACCCAGGGCGTGACCGTGGGCATCAGGATGACCATCGCAAGCAGGCACACCCAGCCCGCACCACCGAGGCGCGCAACCCAGGTGTATTCCCCGGCCAGAACGGTTGCCGCGAAGAACCCTCCTGCGGCGAGCAGGGCGATGCCTGTGTAGATGAGTGCGCTGATGTAGGCAGGTCTGTTCGCCCCCATCGTTGCCTCCTTCGCTAAGACCCGGTCGCGGCGGCCACGGGCTCGGCCAGCACTCCGCCGGGGCCGGGCCGGCTGGGGCCGGACCGGCGCACCTGTGGAACGAACCGGCGCATCGACATCGAGTTGAGCGTGACCGACAGGGAACTGATCGCCATTAGGAACGCCGCCAGCTCGGGGCTCACGACTTGCGCCATGACGGGGTAAAGCAGGCCCGCGCCCAGCGGGATGGTGACGGTGTTGTACCCGAAGGCCCAGAACAGGTTCTGGCGAACCTTGCGCATGGTGTACCGCGCGACCTGGACCGTAGCAACAACGTCGAGGAGGTCGTCCTTCACGAGGATGACGTGCCCGGTTTCCTTCGCGACATCTGTTCCCGCTCCCATCGCGATGCCGACATTGGCCTGGGCGAGGGCCGGCGCGTCGTTCACGCCGTCGCCAACCATCGCCACGCTGAGTCCCCGCGCCTGGAGCTTCCGCACCTCCGCCGCCTTGTCCTGGGGCAGCACCTCGGCCATGACGCGGTCGATGCCAACCTGTCGGGCAATGGCCTCAGCCGTGCGCCTGTTGTCGCCCGTGATCATGGCCACTTCGAGACCCATGCGGTGAAGCTCGGCGACCGCCTTGGCGGAGGTGGGCTTGAGCGTGTCGGCCACTGCCACGATCCCGGCCGCCTCGGCGTCGACCCCGACGAACATGGCGGTCTTGCCCTCGTTCTCAAAGCGCTCCGCGGTGGCAACGAGGGCCAAGATGTCGATCCCGCGGTCGGCCATCAACTTGCGGTTGCCGAGGAGCAGCCTCTGGCCCCCGTGCTCGGCCTCCACGCCATGGCCCGGGATCGCTTCGAACCGGTCCGGGTCGCCGATCTCGAAGCCACGCTCGAGCGCGCCTCTCACGATCGCTCCGCCGAGCGGGTGCTCGGAGTTCTTCTCGATCACCGCGGCAAGCCGCAGCACCTCGTCGGGGCTGCCACGAACGGCCACTACGTCGGTGACGGATGGCTCGCCGCGGGTCAGAGTTCCCGTCTTGTCGA
The DNA here is from genome assembly GCA_964497285.1 of uncultured Anaerolineaceae bacterium. Taxonomy (GTDB): domain Bacteria; phylum Chloroflexota; class Dehalococcoidia; order Tepidiformales; family Tepidiformaceae; genus UCB2. Next base: position 16,989 of record CAZCDK010000039.1, read on the forward strand.
AGACAATGACCCGCAGCTTGCTGGCAGACTCGATGGCATCGGCGCCCTTGAACAGGATTCCGTTCTGGGCGCCGATGCCCGAGCCGCCCATGATCGCTGCCGGCGTCGCCAGGCCAACGGCGCACGGGCAGGAGATGATGAGCACCGTGACGGACATCAGCAGCGCGAAGCCGAAGACGCCGATCTCGGTCAGCCGGTAGGGACTGAGGATGAGCCGGCTGCCGGGGTCGAACCACTGGTCGAAACCGACGAAAAACCAGAACAGGAAGACCGCCAGAGCGAGCGTGTGCACGCCCAGGATGAAGTGCCCCGCGATGCTGTCAGCCAGCTTCTGGATCGGAGCGCGAGTGGCCTGAGCGTCCTCGACGAGCTTGATGATCTGGGCCAGGGCAGTATCCTTGCCGACCTTCGTCGCACGGAAACGAAACGCCCCCGTCATGTTGAGAGTCCCGCCGATCACCTGGTCGCCGGCCTTCTTCTCCACCGGCAGGCTCTCGCCGGTGATCATCGCTTCATCGACGGCCGAGTAGCCCTCGAGCACAATCCCGTCGACCGGGATGGATTCGCCGGGCCGCACGATGCAAACGTCTCCGGCCTCCACCTCATCGGCCGGCAGATCGATTTCGGCGCCATCGAGAAGGACTCGCGCGCGCTTCGGCTGCAGGCGCATGAGCTTTCGAATCGCCTCTGAGGTGCGTCCCCGGGTGACCGCTTCGAGGTAACGTCCGAGGACGATGAACCAGGTCAGCAGGGCCGCGGATTCGAAGAACGTCGCGTCTTTGCCACCGAAGCCGGCGTTCGGCCAGAATGTGTTAACGACGGCTATGAAGTAGGCCGCGCCGATCCCCGTCGCATAGAGGAGGTTCATGTCGGTCACGCCCCGTCGCAGGCCGTTGAACGACTTGCTGAAAAACTGCCGCCCGGGTCCCAGGATGATGGGCGTCGTCAGCGCGAAGAGGAACCACTTCTCAGCCAAGAGCGCGGGGACCACGCGGTCGAACTGCCAGTAACCGCGGAATGTGCCGGCCATGATGGTCATCGCCAGCGGTGTGGCGACAAGCAGATTGACGAGCTGATGGCGTAACTCTCGCTGCCGGGCCTCTCGCTCGCGGTCGAGCGCCGCCGCGCCTTCGGCTTTCTCTGACACTTGGTAGCCAAGGCCCGAAAGCACCTTCTTGATCTGGCCAGTCCCAATGAGAGAACCAGCATAGTCAACCACCACCGAATCCGTGCCCACGTCTACCCTGGAGCCGACAACCCCGGGCAGA
>CAZCDK010000039.1:18266-18986 GCA_964497285.1 uncultured Anaerolineaceae bacterium
CTTCGTAGCCGATACCCTTGACGGCGGTTGCCATCTGCTGCAGTTCGACGCGGTTAGGGTCGTAGTCCACCGCGGCGCTCGCGGTAGCGAGGTTCACCGCGGCGCCTGACACGCCTTCAATCCGCTTCAGGGCCTTTTCCACCTTGCTGACGCAGGCGGCGCATGACATCCCCGAGACCGACAGGCGAATGGTCCGCTCCGTGGCGACCGAAGTCGGGCTTACGTCTTGAGTTTGATTCACGTCCGCCGTCTTCATTGGTTCGTGGCGCTCGCAGTGCACGGAACGGTTCGCATCCCTGGTGACCTATGACGCAGTCACCACGATGGTTGACTTCATCTGCGGGTGATAGTCGCAGGTGACTTTGAATTCGCCCGCCTCCTTGGCGACCCAGGGGACCGTGTCGCCCTTCTTCATGTTGCCGGTGATGTTCTTGCCGTTGATGTTGCCGGTGTGGATGGCTGACTCGCTGTTCTTGATCAGAACCGTCTCGCCGACCTTCACGATGACCTGCGCAGGGATGAAGGTCAGGTTCTTCTGGTCGATCTCGGCAGCCACGTTCAGGTCAGCCGCGGCCCCGGGAACGCCCTTGACGCTGCCAGACTTCGTCTGGACCTGGGGGGTGGAGCTGGCGCGAGCGCCGGTATCGCTTCCCCCACAGGCAACCGCCGCCACGAGGAGCAGCCCAGCCGCGGCAAACACAATTGCCGGGAGCTGGAGGA
>CAZCDK010000040.1:0-18493 GCA_964497285.1 uncultured Anaerolineaceae bacterium
GCCATGCGCGATGATCGGCAGCAACCCTGTGGCACCCAGTGCGGTGGCGACACCGATGCCGCCAATGACTCGCCGCCGCGAAACGGTGCGGCCTGCCTGTTCGCCTGGTTCGGGTGGGGATTCGTAGCTGTCCATACTCTGAGTAACCCTTCGCTCCCATGCTCGGTCCCGGTGGATGGTTCTCGCATCCGTAGCTTTGCTCGCGCGGTACAAGTGAAAACACGCACATGGGCGGGTACTCCCACGCGTCCGGCGGTGCACACGCGCGGTGTACGATTGGGACAGCCGAGGGGTGCCATGACGATGGGACGGGTCCGGGTCCTGATTGCCGAGGATCACGCAGTGGTCCGCGAAGGCACGCGCGAAATCCTCGAGCGGGATCCCGGGATCGAGGTTGTGGGTGAGGCGGAAGATGGACCGCAGGCGCTTGCGCTCGCGGCATCGTTGTTGCCCGCTCTCATCGTCCTGGACCTTCGGCTTCCCCACCTCAGTGGGATCGACGTTGCCCGCCGACTGCGCACGTCGCTGCCTTCCATCAAGATCCTCGTCCTGAGCGCCTATGACGACGACTACGTGTACGCCGCCATGGAAGCGGGGGCATCGGGATACCTGCTCAAGACCGCCCACGGAGCGGAAGTCGTCGCCGCTATCCATTCAATCATCAGCGGCGGCGTTGTCCTGCAGGCCGGTGTGGCAGCGAAGTACCTGCGCTCCCACCAGGACGAGGCCAGCCGGGCATCGGGCGAGGGACTCACGGATCGCGAGATGGAAATCCTGCGACTGACTGCCGCTGGCCTGCGAAACAAGGAAATCGCATACAGGTTGAAGCTGAGCCGGCGCACCGTGGAAGGACACCTCAGTCACGTCTTCAACAAGCTGTGCGTGAGCTCCAGGACGGAGGCAATCGTGCTCGGCGTCTCGCGCGGGTGGTTCGTGCTCAACGAGCAGGCATTGGGCGAGCCATCCGAGGGAATTGGGGCGTGACAGCGCCCGGGCAACCGCTGTACGACCTGGCCGGCGCGACCGGGGCGGATTCAAGGTGGCCCCGGCCAATTGCGGTGTTCCTGGAGCAGTGGGTGCCCAAGTTCCGGATCCACCTTCACGACCGGCGGTTCTGGATTGTGCAGGGGATGATCGTGTCGGTGGCAATCGCCCACACGCTGGGCGAGTACTTCTGGGAGGGCCACCTGGGGCCGGCATACTTCATCCCTGCTTCGCTCTACTTCTTCCCCGTCCTCTATGCGAGCCTCTATTTCGGCCGCGAAGGCGCGATCCCCACTGCGCTCTGGAGCGGACTGATCGCGATCCCGAATGTGATCGAGTCGCACGAGGGCATTCAGCGCGCTGGGGAGAGCTTCCAGCTGTTGATGATGGTTTTCGTGGGAGTGGTCGTCGCAACGCGCGTGGACAAGGAGATCACGGCGCGGAGACGGGCAGAAGCGTCGGAAGACGCGTTCGAGCTCTCGGAGCGCAAGTACCGGGCCCTCTTTCAGAGCGCGGGCGAGCCGATCCTCGTGGTCGACGGGCTGGGGACAATCCAGGAGACAAATGCGGCCGCAGCTTCACTCCTGGCTGCCCGCACAGGGAGTCCGGTGGGAGCGTCCATCATGGGACTGCTTGGAATCGACATCCGGCCCGTCCTCGGTGCGGCTCCTGCGGGTTCGCCGTGCGTGGCGCCGGACATCAGCCTGTTGCGCCCGGACGGGACCGAGGCGTGGCTTCAGCCCATCTGTTCGTCGATGGCGACGGAGGGGCGACCGATGGTTCAAGTGCTGTTGCGCGATGTCACCGAACGGCGGGGTTTCCAGAGCTACGCGCAGGAAATCGTTCGCGCCCAGGAAGAAGAGCGGCAGCGGATCGCCCACGAACTGCACGACGTTGCCCTTCAGTCTGCCGTGTTAATCTGCCGGCGGCTCGATGCCGCCGCGGAAGCGGCGGAAGCGGGCCCCAGCGAACAGCTCCAGAGCGTGTTGGCGGACGCACGCTCGATGGCCGAGTCGCTCGGCGATGAGCTCCGGCGCTTCAGCCGCGACCTGCGCCCGCTGATTCTCGAGGACCTTGGTCTGGTCCCGGCGCTCAGGCAGCTCGTGAACGAGCTTGGCGGGCGGGCTGTTGTCCACTGCCAGCTATCGGTCTCGGGAACGGAGAGGCGGCTTGACGCGGGGGCCGAACTGACGCTGTTTCGGGTCGCTCAGGAAGCACTGCGGAACGTCGAGCGCCACTCGCGGGCTTCCCACGCGACAGTACGCCTGGTCCACGGCCCAGACGGTGCGACCTTGACCGTTTCGGACAACGGGATGGGGTTCGAGGTTCCGAATCTGACGGTTCTCGTCGGCGGCCGCCGCCTGGGCCTGCTGGGAATGCAGGAGCGCGCCCGGCTGGCGGGCGGGCATTGCGAAGTGCGGTCCGTTCCGGGAAGCGGCACGAGCGTGACGGTCTGGGTGCCGAACGAGCTTGCGAGCGGCTCCACTGCCACAGACGGGCGACCTGCGTAGCCTCTACGCCCGCCGGCGCATCAGAACGACCGCGGCAAGGTCGGGCGGCGTCGCGATTGCCCGCCGGATCCCCTCCTCGTGAATGGCGTCGTGTTCCGACCAACCACGAAGATACGCGCGGACGGACCATTCCCCGGCCGAGCTCCACCCGTCGTCGACGAGCGCCAGCCGGATGCGACGATCGAGCGCTCGCTCGGGCAGGTCGCTGATCGCATGGGCAACCGCTTCTCGCGATGCCCGCATCCGGGCGCGCAGTTCGTCCGGGGAAGCCTCAGCCGCGGAACCCATGGTGGCGGCGCGCTGGCGATCGAGGTCGCCGGGATCTGGTCCCCCCAGCCAGATCCCGCCGTCCGCGGTCCCGGTGCTGGCCTGCCGAACCACCGGGAGGACGAGTTCGTCGATTGTCGCCAGATGCCGGAGGTGGTCCCCGGCGGACCACGCATCGCCGGGAGCCTGACGGTTCCAGTAGCCCCGGGGAATGGAGTCCAGCAGCCCTTCGAGCACTGTGCGACGGGAAGCCGCACGCTGGAGCAGAACCGCAATCTCGGGTATCACCGCAGCATCAATTGAGAGACCCCAGCCTGCGGTCGATGGCTTCGCGGGCCCACTCGTGGACTTCGGCGAAGGCTCGCAAAATGCCAAAGCAACCGCTGATCATCATGTCGCCGAAGGGGGCAGCGAAGAACGGTTCCCGTCTTGAGCCGCGGACCTTGTGCCGCTGGGGACCGGTCACGGCGACCATGGCCGGGAGCTGATCGGTGACGAGCCCGCGGTCGTGGTGGTAGGCGCCGTGGCCTTTGCTGTCGAAAACCTCCTCGTGGCGGAGTTCGACTGAGGCCAACCGCAAGGTCAACTCCACGATACGACTGGAGGAAAGCTCGCCGGTGTGATGCTCATAGAGGCTCGCAATCTTCCTGCCGGAGAGGTGGAATCCGAGCAGATGCATGTTGCCGAGATTGACGACGACCCGCTCGCTGTGGCGGGCGACCTGCTCGTCGTGAAGGGCGCCGAGCGCTGCTGCCGGTCCCGTGTCCATGAACGCCACGGGTGCCTGGCCAATGCCGGCCGCAACCATCGATCTCGCGCGCGTGAGGTAGTCCGGGAGCTTCTCGGGCGAACAGGCGAAGGCAAGGAGGTCGTTGCGCGCACTCACCACGCGCTGCAGGTGTTGGAACCGGAACAGCCGGTCGGAGACGCCGGCCGGCGCCGCGCCATGGTCCAGGCATCCCAACGCCAGGCCGTCGACGCCGGCGGGTTCCTCGAAGGCCGCGAGGGCCGTTCTGATGGCGTCCAGGTCGAGGTCGCGCAAGGCGATGCGCCGAGCACGGAGGTTGCGGGTCTCGTCATCTGCGACGATCTCCACACCCATCTCGCGAACGCGGTCCAAGTCGTCGTCGAAGGTCCGCGCCGCTTCCGGTGTGGCATAGGCACGGCCGCCGGCGGCGATGAATTCGTCGAGCGCCCAGCTACACGGCCCGCCCCCGGCCGTGCAACCAGTGAGCAGAATCGGCGACCGCTCCTGCATTGCCCCCCGGATGCGCCGCGCTGCGATTTCCGTGGCGGATGGCATGACCATCTTGACGCAGTTTTCGACTGACCGCTCGGAATCGTAGAGGAGGATGTGCTGGGGTCCGGTGCCCATGTCGAGCGCGAGGATGCGCATGTGCCAGGGTAGCGCGCCCGCGGAGGCGGGCGACGGGATCGGAGGGGCGCGAGGGAGGAGTGGAGAGCTGATGGGCTCGCGTGGGCCGGGTGCCGGGAGCGCGGCTTCCACGGGATCGGCTCATCCATTCGCAGGCGTCATCTTCCCGTATTCCAAACCCGCGTGCCTTGATCAGGGGACACAGGCACCCCGCCGTTCGCCCGGACAATCCCAGCGGCGGCGCCCGGAGACAATCAGGGGTTGCGTTGCTGCCTAGCGCGTGCTAGAAATGTCATTGGGCTGCGCTGGAAGCTGTGTCCGCTCCACACTTCCACCGGCCCCTTTTTCATGCCCCGGTGGATGCCCCGGACGGCTACCACCCAAGCGCCCTTTCGACGCCCGCCACTGTCGCGGGCGTTTTCGTGATCTCGGGAACGTACTGTTCGGCGGCCGTGCCGGGATCCTTCAGGCCGTTGCCGGTGAGGATGGCGACCGCCCGTCCGCCCGCCTGCCTGCCCGCCCGGGCCAGCTTGATGAGACCGGCGACGCTGGCAGCGCTCGCTGGTTCCACGAACAGACCCTCTCGTCGCGCCAGGAGCCGGTAGGCTTCGAGGATGTCGTCATCAGTGACCGCTTCAATGATCCCTCCGCTCTCGTCGCGCGCGCCTGTCGCACCCGTCCAACTCGCGGGATTGCCGATGCGAATGGCCGTCGCGACGGTCTGGGGTTCGGCGATCGGTGCGCCCGCGACAATCGGTGCTGCTCCTGCGGCCTGGAATCCGAGCATGCGTGGGTGGAGCCCGGAACGCCCGCGTTCGGCGCACTCGCAGAAGCCCTTCCAGTAGGCTGTGATGTTCCCCGCATTGCCGACCGGGATGGCGAGCATGTCCGGGGCATCGCCAAGTGCCTCACAGACCTCGTAGGCCGCGGTCTTCTGCCCGGCGATCCGGTTGGGGTTGACCGAGTTCACGAGGGCGACGGGGTGCCTGGCCGTGAGGGCGCGAGCGGCGTTCAGGGCTGCATCGAAGTTGCCGTCTACTTCGAGAATCCGGGCTCCGAACGCGACCGCCTGGGCCATCTTTCCAGCCGCGACTTTGCCGCCGGGCACGAGGACGTAGCAATCGATGCCACAATGAGCGGCGTAGGCGGCCGCGCTCGCACTGGTGTTCCCGGTGCTGGCGCACATGATGGCCCGGGCGCCCTCTTCCACGGCCTTCGCAACAGCCACAACCATTCCGCGGTCCTTGAATGAACCGGTGGGATTGCAGCTTTCCAGCTTGAACCAGAGCTCGTCGAGTTCGCAGAGCTTCTCCAGCGCCACGGAGCGCACGAGCGGCGTGTCTCCTTCGCCAAGCGTGATTCGCGGAGTCAATTCGGTCAGCGGGAGGATCTCTGCCCAGTGGTAGAGAACGCCCCGGTGGACTGCTGTTGTCGGCGTCAAGGTTCCTCCGGTGGCCTGAAGGTGTGGAACTTGAGTTCGCGCAACTCCTGCTCGAGCATCTGGATCTGCTTGCGGCGCTGTTTTTCGGTCATCTGGTTGTACTTGGCGAATTCCTCGCGAATGTGATCGACTACTTCTGCGATGTCGCGGCGGATGCCAGCCACGCGTTCGCCCAGGCCAGAATGGCGGCCCTCCAGCAACGTGATCTCACCATGGAGCTTGTCGACGCTGCCAAGGAACCTGTCGGCGAGCTCTTCGAGGGTGTTGAGGCGCGTGTCGATCCGGGAATGCTGGTCTCTCCAGACGCCGATCTCCTGGAGGACCTCCTCGCGCAACGAACGTTCGGCGAGCGTGGCCGAGATCACCTCTTCGTTGCGCTTCACCATCTCGCCCACAACCTGCAGGCGCTCGAAGACCGCGTCGAAGCGTTCTTCCTGCTCGTTGAGAAGGGTGTCGCGAATGCGCGTCTCGAGGTCGCGGTTCACCTCGATGGCGCGGTCGAGGCGCAATCCGAACTGCTCGGCGCGGGCCTCCACTTCTCGCTGGCGTTCGAGTAGCGTCTGGACAGTGGCCGCGACCTGCGAGCCCTGGTTCTGCGTCTGGGCAACGTCGGCTGCGATGCGGGCGAGCAGGTTGTTGGCGGCATCCACGCGGCGAATGGCCTCGGCGCGTTCCTGGCGGTCGTACTCTGCTTCGGCGCGAAGGAGACGCAGGGCGTTTTCCACCTCGGCCCGATTGGCCGAAAGCGCCTGCCGGATGCTCTCCGTGCCCTCGTCGAGGGCACGGAGTTTTTCGGGGACTCCTTTCAGGGGGAGGAGCCTGGGACCGATCTCGCGGGCCGCCCGCTCGGCGGCGGCGGTCTCTTCGCGCAACTCGTGGACCTGCCGCTGGAGCTGCTCCAGCAGTCCGTCCGACCGCGCCTGTTCTTCGCGGACCTGGCGGAGCTGTTGTTCCAGCCACGAGAGGATTTCGCTGATTGCCTGCGCCTGGGTGTCACCCGGCATCGCTAGCCCTCGACGCGGAGGAAGGAGCTGACCTGGATCACAACGGGCAACTGGCCAATCTCCCGCAACGCTCTTTGCATGGCTCGCTCGCGGGCGCGGTGGGTCATGATCACGAGTTCCGCGGTCTGGTTGTCGGCGTTCGCTTCCTTCTGGTTCACCGCCGCGATGCTCACGCCGTTGTCCCCCAGGCTGCGGGCGATCTGGGCAAGCACGCCGGGTCGGTCGCTCACAGTCACGCGGACATAGTACCGCGTTTCCATTTCGTCGATGTTCTCGACGCGGATATCGCTCTCCGGATCCCAGTACTTCCGCTCATGGCTTCCCAGCACGATGGAGTGTGCGAGGTCAAGGATGTCGGCTACGACAGCAGAGCTGGTCGGCTCGGCCCCGGCGCCACGTCCCTGGAAGAGCACGGTGCCGGTGAGGTCGCCGACGATCTCCACGGCGTTGAACACGCCGTCGACTTTGGCGAGCGGCTCGGATTGAGGGAGGAAGGCGGGGACCACGCGGGCGAAGATGCCACCATTCGTGCGCTCGGCAATGGCGAGGAGCTTGATCACGTAGCCCAGCTCGGCGGCGAAGCGGAAATCGCGATCGGCAAGCCTCGTGATGCCTTCGACGTGGATGTCGGCGGGGCGAACGCGGGTGCGAAAGCCAAGGCTCGCCATGATGGCGAGCTTGTAGGCCGCATCGAGCCCTTCAACGTCGTTTGCGGGATCGGATTCCGCATAGCCGAGTCTCTGGGCCTCCGCCAGCGCCTCCTGGTAGCCGCCGACTGCCGCTGGTTCGATTCCCTGTTGAAGCAGCGACTGCGCGACTGCCCCATTGCGGGCCATGCTCGTCAGGATGTAGTTGGTGGTGCCGTTGATGATGGCACGGATGGAGGCTATCCGGTTGGCGAGGAGATCGCGTCGGAGCGGAGCGATGAGTGGAATGCCGCCGCCAACGCTCGCCTCGAACATGATGTCGAGGTCGCGTCCGTGTGCCTCGGCGAGCAATTCCGGTCCGGCCTTCGCCATGAGTTCCTTGTTGGCCGTGACGACGTGTTTGCCCGCCGCCAGTGCCCGCCGGATGTAGGTCCCGGCAGGCTCCTCCCCGCCGATGACCTCCACGATGATGTCTGTGTCCGGGTCGTCGACTACCTTGCCGACGTCAGTGGTGAGCATGCCCGCGGGAAGGTCGACCGTCCGCGGCCGGGCGAGGTCGCGCACTGCCGCGTTCCGGAGGGTGAGAGGCGCTCCTACCTGGCGAGCGAAATAGGCACGGCGTTCCAGGAGGGCCCGGGCGACGCCACCCCCTACTACACCGACGCCGATGAGTCCGACGCCGATCTCCCGAGTCATGGGTTCACTCTGCGTGCTGGGTGGCCCATTCGATGGCGCCAGCGCTGAGTGACCGCTTGACGGCAACCTGGGAACGCTTGGCCTTGAGCGCATCGTCGAGCCGCTTCTGGGCAAGCTGTCCTTTGTCGGCGTCACCGTAGGCGCCGTTGGGATCGCGCTTTTCGATGCGCAACAGCCACCAGTAGCGCTGCACCTGGATGGGTCCGAGGAGCTCGCCTTCGGGCTTGCCGGCCGCGGCGGTGCGGATGGCCTCGGGGAGGAGTTCAGGGGAGATCGGCACCATCACTCCATCCTGTTGGCGCGAGGTAAGGTCCGCCGATTCGACCTGAGCGAGGGTGCCCATGTCCTGCCCGGCGTTGATCTGCTGGAGCAGGGCGTCGGCCTTTTCCTGGGAGTCCACCAGGATGCTGCGCAGGGTGATGGTCTCGCCCCGGTCGCCTACGGCCCCGGTGAAGTGACCGAGCAGGCTCTCGTTGGCGACGGCGGCCTTCGTCATCTTGCGGTAGTTGGTGTCGCTCATCTTGGTGGTCTTCAACCTGTTGCGGTACAGGGTGTCGAAGGAGCTCCCGGGCCCGCCCACGGGTACGCCGAGCCCTTTGGCGATGCCGTTTGTGATGTCCTCTTCGGAGATCGGCAGGCCAAGGTCCTTGGCGAGCTGAATTGACAGGACCTCCTCCTCCATCTTCGTGAGGAGATTCTCGGCGTTCAAGGAAGCAGGCGTGTTGGGGTTGGCCTGGAAGAACTGGACCATTCGGTCGGAGTAGTAGCGCAGCTTCACATGGTCGCTGCCGACGGTGAGAACGACTTCGTTCGGGCGGCGGAAGTTTTCGGAGTACCAGTGCCAGCCGATGAGTCCCAGGACGATGGCGAGCAGCCCGGCGGCGGCGCCGAGGATGCCAAGCCTGACGGAGGCATCGTCGATCGGGACGCCGAGGAAGCGGGGCCGCGTGGCGACGCGTTCACGCCGCCTGGCGCGCGGGAGGGCTGTGGTTCGTTCTCGCCGTGCCATTTTGGTCCTGTGGTGGTCTGCGGCTAGCCGCGGATGGGGAAGATGCTCGTCTGGCGGACGTGCTCCAGCGTGTAGGGGAGGAACGCGAGGTGCCGTGCACGCTTGATGGCCGTAGAAATCAGGCGTTGATGCCGCAGGCAGGCACCGGTCTTGCGGCGGGGTTCGATCTTGCCCCTGTCGCTGATGTACACGCGCAGGCGGCCAATGTCCTTGTAGTCGACGCCACGCATGTGGTCGGCGCAGAACCGGCAGACCTTGCGGCGGCCACTGAAACGGCGCATGGGTTTCGCGGGCCGCTCGCCCCGATCGGAGGTTGGCCCGGAGGATTCCGATGTAGACCGTTCTTGACTCATTGTCTTTTCCCTTCCCGATGGGTTTTGTGCGCCATGGCGCACCGGGTGTGGCCGGGCGGGTTACCTCGCCGAGGCCGCGTTCACGCCTTGGGGCGCTACTCGAATGGCAGGTCGTCCGGCTCTACCTCGGCACGCCGGGGACCGCCGAAGCCGCCGCGGGCCGCGGCGGGCCGACCCGGGCTCGTTGTGGCCCCGTCGCCCCAGTCGCCTCCGCCGGTGCCGCCTTCGCGGCTCCCCAGGAAGAGCACCTGGTTGGCGATGACCTCGGTGCGGTAGTGCTTCTGGCCTGCGTCGTCGTCCCAGGAGCGCGTCTGCAAACGGCCTTCAACGTAGAGCTGCTTGCCCTTCGTGATGTACTGGCTCGTGCGCTCGGCCTGGTCGCCAAAGACGATGATGTTGAACCACTCCGTGGCCTCTTCCCAGTCGCCCGAGGCGCCCCGGCGGCGGAAGTTGACAGCCAGGCTGAACTGCGACTGAGCGGTGCCGTTCGCCGTGTAGCGCAACTCGGCATCCCTGCCTGCGTTGCCGATGAGCATGACTTTGTTCAGGCTTGCCATGGCCGGGCCTCCTCGATGTCAGTCAGACGGTCTCGGCTTCGGAGGCAGCCTCTGCCCGGGCTTCCGGTTCCCCGGCCGGCTCCGCCGCGGTCGACGGAGCGGACTCTACCACCTCAGGCACGGCGGGGGGAACATCCGTTTCGACTTCCGGGGCCTCGGGCGAGGCGGCGGGGGCCGAAGCCGCGGGCGCAAGGTCCGGGGCCTGGACGGCGGAACCGGGCGGCACGCGCGGTTCCCGCGGGGGTGGCGGAACCGGGAGTTCATCGGCGCGCACGATGAGGTGGCGGTAGACGCGCTCGTCGATTCCGAGGGCCGCTTCGAGGGGGGAGACCGAAGCCGGGTCGAGATTCACGCGCGAGATGATGTAGTCGGCATCGACCGCGCTGCCGATGGGATAGGCGAGGCGCCGGCGGCCCCAATGGTCCACCTTGAGGACCGTACCCCCACGCGCTTCGACAGAGTTTGTCAGGTGGGCGACGGATGCGTCGGGGCCGCCCGCTTCCGCGACGGCAAGGTCGTAGACGACCGTCAGTTCGTATTCCCGCATGGGTCTCCAGACCGGGCGTTGGGTTTGCCCGCCAGCGACGGGCCGTGCTCCCGGTGCGAACAACCAACCTATCATTGCAGCTTCTACCGCTCAACGTAACGTGATGTGTTGGCGATCAGCGCTCGTCGCGCTGCCGATCCTGAGGGGCTTCACGCGCGTTTCGTAGGCGACAGCGAAGGTGGCTTGCGAGCGGGCTCTATACTGAACCGAGGAACGAAGGGGGTTCCGGCGTGCGCACCGTCTGCCTGGTCAGCCGCCACTCGGACCTTGCCCGCCTCTTGCAGCCTCTGGAGCGGGCCGGCTTCGCCACGCCTGTCGTAGTCCCGGAGGCGCTGGCCGATGACGGCACCGTGTCGCCTGCCGACGTAGTGGTCCTCGACTTCCGCGATGTAACTCCAGCGGCCTTTGCGGCGATCGCTGAGGCCCACGGGGAAACCGCTGTGCTGATAGCTCTCGTGGGCGCGGACCAACTCGATCGTATCGCGGCGGACGCGCCGCTCGAGGACTTCGCGCTGCTGCCGGGAAACCCTGCGGAGCTCGCGCGGCGAGTTGAGCGGGCCTTCTGGCGGCGTCACGGTATCGACAGCGAAAACTTCGTCCGCTGTGGCGCGCTGACGATCGATCTCTCCAACTACCGCGTGACAGTCGACGACGAGCACCTGGTGCTCACCTTCAAGGAGTACGAGCTGCTGCGTTTCCTGGCCATGAATTCCGGCCGGGTGTTCACTCGTGAGCAGCTACTGAACCGCGTCTGGGGCTACGACTACTTCGGCGGCGCTCGCACCGTCGATGTTCACATCCGGCGCATCCGCTCGAAGATCGAGATCCGGGGCCACTCCTTCATCGAGACGGTACGCAATGTTGGCTACCGGCTGGTGGCGGAGGCGAGGGCGGAATCCGCAGAATAGCTCCTGGGGACCGCGTCACCGCTTCCATTCGCAAGCTCCGGGCACTAAGCTGCGCTCGCTGACTTCACGCGGGTCGACGGGCTGCTGCCCCAACGACCCGGATAGGATTGCCCGATGACATTTATTCGTCTCTCGATGATGACACCCCGACCCGGCCAGGAGCAGAGGGTCAATGACATCATCGACCAACTGCTGAAGTTCTACGAAGGCAGACCGGGGTTCGTGGCTGCCTATCGACTCATGTCGGACCTGCACGCGGGCACGGGCCGGGTCGGGCGGCTTTCGATCTGGGAAAGCGAAGAAGAGACGCACCGCACCGCCACGGAGCAGCGTGACATGTCGCTACAGGCGGAACTGAAGCTGCTGGTTGTCGACGAAACCCACCAGGAGTTTTCGTTTCTGGCCACGCGCCCCGGCGCAGCCGACTAGGTTTCGAGGCCTGACAACGGGAATCAGCCCGGCCAGCGCTGGCCGGGCTGATTCCGTTTGGGATTGCCTGGTACGGTCAGTCGATCTCGACGGTGGCGCCGGCCTCCACGAGCTTGGCCTTCACCGATTCGGCTTCGTCCTTGGTGACGCCCTCTTTGACCTTCGTGGGAGCGGCCTCGACGAGGTCCTTGGCTTCCTTCAGGCCCAGGCCGCTAACGACCTCACGGATCGCCTTGATGACGTTGATCTTGTTCTCGCCGAAGGACTTGAGAACGACGTTGAACTCGGTCTTCTCCTCCTCGGGCTCGGCGGCGGCGGCGACGGCGGGGCCGGCCGCCATCATCATCGGCGCTGCGGCCGTGATCCCGAACTCGTCTTCGATGGCCTTGTTCAGATCGCGGAGTTCAAGCAGGGTCATGCCCTTGATGAGTTCGAGTGCCTGTTCAATCTTGGTTGCCATTTGTGTACTCCCTGTGTGCGTTCGTCGTGCCGGTGCGAGTGCCGGCTGGTAGGTCGCCGGTGCCTGGCCCTATGCCGCGCCCGCGCTTTCGAGTTGCTCTGCCCGGGCATCGAGGAGCCCGGCGAAGTTGCGCAGGCTGGCCTGAAGGAGGCCTGCGAAGTTGTAGAGGGGGCTCTGGAGTTTGCCCACCACATCGGCGACGAGCTGTTCGCGCGAAGGCATGGTGGCCAGGCTCTCGACGTCCGTGCGACTCAGCACCTGACCTTCGAGCCATCCGCCGTGGATGGTGACGGCCATGCGCCGCGCGCGAAAGTGCTCCATGAGGACTTTCACGGGTGCGATGGGGTCGCCGAACCCGAACGCGAGGGCCGTGGGGCCCTGGAGGATCTGGCCCATCTCGGGGTGGCCGGCCTGTTCGGCTGCCATCGCGGCGAGGGTGTTCTTGACGATCTTGACTTCGGCGTTCGCCGGGCGCAGGGCGCGGCGAAGCTCGGTCAGCTGCCGGACGGTCAGGCCGCGGTAGTCGGCACTGACCGCGATCGAGGCCCGAGTCATGCGGTCCTTGACCTCGGCCAGCATCGCGGCCTTTCGCGGAGTTGGCATGCGCGTCTCCTTGTGGAGTCCTTGGGCGGGGAGAAGGAGGAATCGTGGTCCCGCGCCCGGGGCGGAGCCGGAAACCGAGAATCCCTGCCGCCGGGCAGGGACTCAAACGGCGCCGCGCCGCAATGGCATGGGCCGGTGGTCTGCCTCGGCAGGCGCCTTGCGGCTTATCCCTTCCGCCGGGGGGCGGATCGCACGGGGACCTGCGGTCTCTGGCTGTTCAGTTGTCGCTCACCAGCGTACGCCAGGCGGCAGATCGGAACAACCGCCATCGTGGGGGCGCAGCGGGCTACGCTCCGCCCGGGAGGGCTGTCCGGAGGCCCGTGATGAGTTCTTCGGTCAGATGTGCCGTCGTTGCGGCGGCGAGGAGCTTCAGTCCCAGGCGGCCGGCCTCCACGACCGTGATCGAGCAATTCGGGATGGGCACCGGCACTACCCGGTCGTCGCCCAGCGCGACCCCGACAGCCACGCCGATGGCGATGTAGTGCGACACGACCACCAGCTCTCGTCCCGACGCGGCGGCGGTGATTCCCATTTCGATCAGCGTGCTCACGACGCGCTTCCGCCAGGCTTTGAGGGCCTCGGACTGGTCGGTCCAGCGGCCCGCCATGAAGGGACCGATCATGGTCTTGCGTTCGTCCGGAGGCATCGCGGGGTCGAACACCTCCGCGACCTCGTCCCGGAATTCGGGACTGATCCCAAGCAGACTCGCAATCGGCGCCGCCGTTTCGCGCGTTCGCCGCAGAGGGGAAACCACGAGCCGGCCGACGTTCACGTCGCGGAATGCCTCGGCGGTGGCTCTTGCTTGTGCCTGTCCGATCGGGTCGAGCCCGGGGTCGAGATCGTCCACACCTGCGGACGCCAATCCGTGTCGAATGAGGAAGATGGCCATGAAGGCAAGACTACAGGAGCCGGGTCCCGGGTACACGAGGTGTCGTTCGTGTGCCGGCAAGGACTCAGGCTCGTTGCGACCAACGGTCCCAGCGCATGATCTCGGCTACTGGCTTGCGGGTGACCGGGCCGAACTTCCCGATCGGGAACCCCACCGGGATCAGACAGAACGGCTCAATGCTGTCGGGCAGCGCGAGCACAGCCCGGGCAGCAGCCCGGTCCGCGAGGGCGAAGGTGGTCGGGGTCGCGGCCAGCCCGAGCGCGCGCGCCGCCAGCAGCAGGTTCTGGATTCCGGGCCAGATCGATCCGCCGGCACCAGCACCGGCGGCGAAGCCCTCGCGGGCCGGTCCTCCCATTTGCAGGCAGGCGATGATGTGGACCGGGATCTCGGCAAAGTGCTCTGCCTGCCAGCGCACCGCTTCGAGCTGGCGCTGGCGCGCCTCCTGCGATTGATGGGAAACTGCTGCCGGGCGTGCCCCGCCCGGCGCGGCTTAGGCCTTGAACACGCGCATGTTCAGCTCCGCCAGGCGTTCGCGCTGGGCGCGGTCGCGAACGACGAGCCACCGCCCGTTCTGCGCGTTCGAGCCCGAAGGCGCCTGGTTGGCCGCATCGATCAGGCGAACGAGCAGCGCTTCCGGTACCGGGTCGGGCTTGATCCGGCGCATCGCGCGGCAGTGGTACAGCACTTCGAAGATGCCCATTTCCTCGGCCATGTCGTCTCCCATTCTGGCTGTGTGGATGCCGCCGATCGCGATGCTAGTCGAACCAGCGCATCTCGCCGGGTGCGAGGTCGACCTCGAATAGCTGCCCACGGACTTCGACGGCGATCGTGCGCCGCCGGTCGAGGTCGTTTCGAACCTGGAGGCGGCCGCTGACCTGTCGCCGGAGGAGGCCCTGGTAGTCAATGTGCCCCGTATCGCCAACCACGCGCGGGGTCGTGCCAGGGGCGGTAACCTGCCAGAGGGAACCTTCGTGCGGCAGGAGGAACAGGTCGCCCTTGCCGAGCAGACGACCGTTCCAGGCGTCGAAGGCGATTTCGCCCGGGCGAAGGTGTTCACTCAGGACGACCCAGCGCGGCTGATCCTCCCAGTTGAGGATGCCGGCAAGGGCGCGGCCGCCGGGCAGGGTCGCGCGCCACGACGAGGGAATCGGACCTTCGGATGGGTCCTCCGGCCGGGCGGCGACGCCTGCCGGCGGGAAGAGCGAGAGCGCCAATGCCCGGCGCGCCGGACCCAGTTTCGGCAGGTCGTCACTGGCGACGACCATGCCCCCACTGAGCACGATCCCGGTGGCGAGGAAGCGCACCTCGGGCTCGGTCAGGGCCGTGTCGGTCTCCCGGACGATGAGGCAGTCGGGGTCATTCGCCCACCAGCGGTTGTGCATCCAGTTTCGCTGGAGCGTCGTCCGCATGGCGTGCTTGATGGAAGGCTCGGGACCGTCTTCCCAAAGCTCCTTGACGTCCATTCCGACACGCATGGCGTCGACAAGACCGATGGCCGGGCCCCACTGGCAGGTGCATCCGAGGATGAACGTCTCGTCGCCCGCTGCGTCTCGAATGATCTCGAGCCCACGGCGGAGGTTCTGGAGGGCCGTTGTGCCCGCGGTGTGATACCGGAACCGATCGCCGGCGCGCGCGGCGAAGGAGAGAGCATCGAGCTTGAGGTACTCGTAGCCCCAGTCGTGGACGACGGTCTGGACGACATTGCGCAGCCACGATTCGGCTTGCGGGTGCGTGCAGTCGAGCGCCGCGCAACGCCCGAGCCACGTTTCCACAAAGAAGATCTCGCCTTCGTTCGAGTGGATGGCCATCTCCGGGTGTTCACGGAGGACAGCCGAGTCTTCGTGCATGACCAGGGGCGAAAGCCATATCCCGGGGCGGTAGCCGGCTGCCCGGATCTTGCCGGCGAGGGCCTTCATGCCGGAGGGAAACTTCTCGTTGGGGACGAGCCAGTCACCGGTGTAGCTCTGAAAACCGTCGTCAATCTGAAAGTACTCGGCCGGATGCTTGTGGCGAACCATGTCTTCGAGGTTGCCGACCACGTCAGCTTCGGTGACGCGGTTGTAGAAGTAGTACCAGCTGCACCAGCCGGTCGGGACGTGAGCCGGGACGCGAGCGCGCATCTCCTCTGCCACGAGATCGGCGAAGTGCTCGATCATTGCGGTAGCGTCGCGGCCGTCGGTGAAGAGGACCGGCGGCAGTGCGAGGGATTCGCCGGGCCCAAGAGCCACTCCCTCCAGGTTGAACACCAGGGCGAGGCTGGTGACGTGTTGCTCGTCTTCGTCGGTCTCGATTTCGATGTCGAGATAGAAGCGGTCCTGGCGAAGTGAGCCGGCCAGCAGCACGGGGTTAGGCCGCGATGGCAGGGTGAGCGTGAGCACCTCGCGGCCGACATAGCGGCGGCCGCTGTCGAGGGTCCGAACGGCTCGGCCGGTGTAGCCAGAGGGCGCGGGGAAACCGAAGTTGCGAACGAAGGCGTCGGTCTGGAGGTAGCGGCCGTGGATCCAGGTCCAGCCGCCGTCCGCGGGCGCGTCCAGTTCAGCCGCCAGCCGCAGGTCGCCCACGCGCACGGTCTCGCCCGAACGATTCGCGAGCGTCACCTGGAGGACCGCTTTCCCGGCGTCGAAGTCGATCGCAACCGCGGGCGCTGCGGGGAGCTGCGGGTCGAACGTGGCCTCGAACTGGAGATTCCACGGCAGTTGCAGGTCAGTCATCGCTCTCCTCCCGGGGTAGCGTAGGCCGCCCGGGCGGCCTCCAGGTCTTCGGGTGTCCCGACGTCGAACCAGGGGCCTTCGACGGGCACGGCGCGCACTTCGACACCGGAGTCCACGATCGCCGCGATTGCCCGCGGGAGTTCGTATTCGCCGCGCTCTGAGGGCTGCAGGCGGTCTATCGCCGGCCAGATCGCCGGTCCGAGGACGCCGAAACCGGCGTTATTCCAGTGCGTGGTCGAGGTGCCCGCCGGGGGCTTCTCGACGATCCGCGTCACGCGCATCGCGTCGTCGACGTATACGGCCCCACCCGCCCAGGGGTCGGCGACTTCGTTCACCGCGACCGCGGCGTCGGCGAAGCGGGCGGTCTTGAGCACCCGGGTGTAGTTGGCGCGTTCGACCAGGATGTCCGCCCAGCTCCAGAAGAACTGGTCATCGCCAAGAAACCGTCGACAAAGGCCGAGCGCCCGCGCGGTGCCGTCGAGATCCACCTGGCGAATGTACAAAATTCGCAAGCCGGACTGCTCGCCCGTGCCGACTTCCGCTTCGAGGAGGCCCGCGGAATGGCCGGTGACGATCGCTACTTCAGTAATCCCCGCGCCGGCCAGGCCGTCGAGGATGCGCACGATGATCGGCCGGCCCCCGACATCGAGCAGCGCCTTCGGGTAGTTGGCCGTGATCGCGCCGAGGCGCGTCCCCCGGCCCGCCGCGAAAAGGATGGCCCTCGTGATCACAGCAGGCGCAACCCATCGGCGGGGCGGACTTCGAACGCGGGGCCGCCCGCTGCGGCTTCCGCCGCGGCGATAGCCGGTGCGATTTGCCCGGGCCCGGCCGCCGCAAGCGCGTAGCCGCCGAACCCCGCTCCGGTGAGCCGCGCGCCAATGGCCCCGGCCTTCCGCATCGCCGCGCAGACCTTGTCGAGGGCAGGCGTGCTGCAACGAAGGTCGTCGCGAAGGCTGTTGTGCGACTCATTCAGCAAGTGCCCGAACGTGCCGAGGTCACCCGCGAGCAGCGCGGCCTCGGCCTCATCGACGCGGGCTGCTTCGGACAGGATGTGCCGCGCGACGCGGCGCACAGGCACCTTCAGCTGATGGTCGAAGCGGCCTGCCGTGAGCCGGACAAGGTGCTCGACGTCGACGTCGGCGCCATGTGCGACTTCGGTGGCGGAGATCCTCTCGGGCAGTCCATCAACCAGGATCTCGACGACGTCGACCCCGGCGACCTGCCGCAGGGTAATGGGGTACGTGAGGTCGAGCCCGACGGAGTCGGCGAGCATCGCGGCGGCAAGGCGGGCGCCAACGACGCGCTCGTTGTAGGCGGCACGCGCGACCCCTGCCTTGAGCGCATCTTCGCCGGAATAGGCGGCCACGAACGCGAGCCCCTGCGGGAGCGGCACCGGGTGGTGACCGGGCGGATCGAAAGCGATGCGCAGCGCCGCGCCAGCTTCGGCGAAAACGATCACCGCCTGGTCCATGCCGCCGGTCTCGACACCGGTGTGACGTTCGGCCACGACGGCGCGGCGCACCACATCGTCCCCGTCAAGCGGCACCCCCCACGCGGCGCCAAGCGCGGCGATGAGCCCGACCGTGAGTGCCGACGACGAACTGAGGCCGCCGCCGGCGGGAAGGTCGCCGCCGATGAGAACGTTGGCGCCGCGGCCGGGCGCGATGTCCGCCAGTTCCCTGAGGGCCCCGGCAAGGTACGCGGACCAGGAGACGGCGTCGTCCGGGCGGAGAGCGGCGCGGTCGATGCGCGCGATCCCGTGGATTCGGTCTGACGCCGCTTCGACGATCCCGTCCTCCGTCGGTCTCGTGGCCACGAACAGACCCTGTTCGATTGCCATGGGCAGCACCGGCAGGTTCGAGTAGTCGGTGTGTTCGCCGATCAGGTTGACGCGGCCGGGCGCACGCACGACCACGGCTGGTGGCCCGGAATAGCGCTCGGCGAACGCATCGCGAAGGGAATCGAGGGAAGCTTGAGACACGCTCATGACTGTATCACCGGGGCCACCCTAGCATCCGAATGATGGATCGGTCTTCGGCGGCTATTTCCTTCTGCCCGTAAGATCGAGCCCGAGATTCCGGCCGGAGGGCTGAGCACGGCCC
>CAZCDK010000041.1:0-18373 GCA_964497285.1 uncultured Anaerolineaceae bacterium
AGCCTCATGCTTGGCGACTCGCGAGTGGATCAGGGAGTCGTCCAGGGGATTGGCATTCTGGGCGCCGCGCGCATCTTGCAGCGCGGGAACGATGTCCGGGGCGTGACGACGGCGGCCACAATATGGATCCTTGCCGGGATCGGGCTGCTGGTGTCGCGGGAGCTCTGGTTGTCGTCGGTACTTCTGACGGTGGTGGTTGTGCTGCTGCTTGAGCTCTCACCGGTTTCGGACTGGGTCTACTCAACGGGGTTGCGCCGCCAGGCTCACCGACACCGCAACAGGGGCAATCATGAGCCGCTCGAAGGGTGACGTTCATCGGGCAATTCGCTACGATGCAGATGCAGGAACAGCGAAGATGGGTGTCCAGCCAGGCAAGGGCTTCTTGGCGACCGCGATGCGATCCGGGCACTGGCTTGGGCTCATCCTTCTTGCGCCCCGCGACGACTAGTCGACGGGGCGTTCGGTTTCCAGGGCTGGCGACTGCCGCCCCTCATTCCCCAATACCCTGAAATCGAGGTGACCGATCGTGACCGATCGTTATGACCCACGCGCCATCGAGGCCAAGTGGCAGGTTCGCTGGGAAGTGGACGGCATCTACCGCGCCGCCGACGACGACCCACGGCCGAAGTGGTATGAACTGGCGATGTTTCCCTACCCGTCGGGGGATCTCCACACGGGGCACTGGTATCACTACTCCGGTGCGGACGCGCACGCCCGGTACATGCGCATGACCGGCCACAACGTCCTCTTCCCGATGGGCTTCGACGCGTTCGGCCTCCCGGCGGAAAACGCGGCGATCAAGCGCGGCATCGACCCGGCTGAATGGACGCAGACCAACATCGTGAACTTCCGCCGCCAGTTCAAGATGATGGGTTCCAGCTTTGACTGGGACAGGGAGGTTGTCACCAGCGACCCGGACTACTATAGGTGGAGCCAGTGGTGGTTCCTGCAGCTGTACAAGAAGGGGCTCGCCTATCGGGCTGAAGCCGCCGCCAACTGGTGCCCCGGATGCCAGACGGTGCTTGCCAACGAGCAGGTCCAGAACGGCCGTTGTGAACGATCTGACGATGTCGTGGAACGGCGGTTCCTGACGCAGTGGTTCTTCCGCCTCACCGCCTATGCCGATGAGTTGTTGCGCTTCGACGGCATCGACTGGCCAGACCGCATCCGCGCCATGCAGACGAACTGGATTGGCCGCTCCGAGGGAGCCCTCCTGCGCTTTCCAGTTGATGTCCCGGGCGTAGACGAGCCCCTCACCGTGTTTACGACGCGTCCGGACACCGTCTACGGCGCGACTTTCATGGTGCTCGCGCCGGAGCATCCGCTGGTTGGGCGCATCGTTTCTGCCGCTCAGGAGGACGAGGTCGAAGCGTACCGGGCGCTCGCCAGCCGACAGACTGAGATCGAGCGAATGTCGACAGAAAAGGAGAAGACTGGCGTATTTACGGGCGCCTTCGCGATCAACCCGTTCACCGGGCAGCAGATCCCCATCTGGGTCGCCGACTACGTCATCGTCACCTATGGCACGGGGGCAGTAATGGCGGTGCCCGCCCACGACGAGCGGGACTTTGAGTTTGCATCGAAGTACGCTCTGCGGATCATCCCGGTCTTCTCGCACCCGGAAGTCGATACGTCGCGCGCGCTGGAGCGTGCCTTCACGGATGGCGACGCGATGATCAACTCGGGTCCGTTCGACGGCACACCGGCGCCGGACGCGAAGATCCGCGTCGTAGACCACGCCGAACGCAACGGGATCGGTGAAGGCACCGTCAACTATCGTGTTCGGGATTGGCTGATCTCGCGGCAACGGTACTGGGGCGCGCCGATTCCGATCATTCACTGCGAACAGCACGGTATAGTCCCGGTGCCGGAGCACGATCTTCCCGTTCTGCTTCCGGCCAACGTGACTTTCGCCCCAACCGGGCAGTCGCCGCTGACGCAGATCGCCGATTGGGTAGACGTTCCTTGTCCGGTCGATGGTGGACCTGCGCGCCGCGAAACAGACACACTCGACACCTTCATGTGCTCCAGCTGGTACCAGATGCGGTATGTCGACCCGCACAACCCCGAGCGGCCGTTTTCGCAGGAACTCGCGCGCAAATGGCTCCCGGTCGACCTGTACACCGGCGGTGCCGACCATGCCGTGATGCACTTGCTCTACACGCGGTTCTTCTGGAAGGCTGCGCGAGACATGGGCCTGGTCGAGGGGGACGAGCCAATGAAGCGGCTCTTCAACCAGGGCACGCTGCTGGGGCCCGATGGGCAGAAGATGTCGAAGAGCCGCGGAAACGTTGTGGCTCCTGATGGCGAGGTGCAGCAGTATGGCGCCGACGCATTTCGCTGCCAGCTCATGTTCGTCGGTCCGTGGGACCAGGGCGGGCCGTACAACCCGACGGGAATGCAGGGTATCGTGCGCTGGCTCAATCGCCTGTGGTCGCTGGTAGCCGAGCCGGCAGCGCTGGAAGACCGCACGTCCGACCCGGGAACGAGGGAGTTGCGCCGGCTCACGCATCAGACGATCAGGAGGGTGACGGCGGATATCGAGCGCTTCGGCTTCAACACGCTCATCGCGCGGCTGATGGAATTGGCGACGGGGTTCGCGCGTGCCCGGGAACAGGGGCCAGTGGATCGGGTCGCCTGGAACGAGGGTGTTGGCAGCCTGGTGCTGCTGACGGCGCCTGTGGCGCCGCACATCGCTGAGGAGCTCTGGGAGCGGCTTGGCAATCGATACAGCGTGCACCTGCAAGCCTGGCCCGCGTTTGACCCAGAACTGGCCCGGGAGGACGAAGTGGAGGTGGCCGTCCAGGTCAACGGGAAGGTCAGGGATCGGCTCATCCTGGCCGCGGGTGCGACTGAAGAAGAAGTGCAGGCGGCAGCACTGGCGTCCGCGCGCATCCAGGAGTGGCTGGACGGCAAGCGGCCGAAACGGATCGTCCATGTGCCCGGGAAACTGGTGAGCATCGTCGTGTAGGGCCGCTCGCCGCTCCACTCCAGTCTTCGTTCCCCCTGGTTTCTTGGTCCAGGTTGGGGCTCACCAGGCGGAGGTACCACGACGTGGTGCTGCCCGGAAGTAGGGGGATTCACTGCCGATCGCAAGGGTGCGGTCTGAGTAGACTTCTGGAATCGGCGCGACTATGGTGAGGCAAGCGTACGCAAACTCAGTCGCCGCGGCGGGGCTACTGCGCCTGCCGGCGATGCCCACGGAGGGCGCAAGATGCAGATCAAGAAGAACCCACGCGACTTGCAGCCTGGCGAGAGCCGCGAAGGCTACGAGGAGGACGGCGAGAGCGGATTGAACGCGATTCCGGAGTTCCGCGATGAGCCGCAGCGCCCCGCATGGCGGCGTGAGCCGG
This sequence comes from uncultured Anaerolineaceae bacterium, assembly GCA_964497285.1. Classification (GTDB taxonomy): domain Bacteria; phylum Chloroflexota; class Dehalococcoidia; order Tepidiformales; family Tepidiformaceae; genus UCB2. The sequence goes on from CAZCDK010000041.1 coordinate 3,354, forward strand.
CGTTCGCGGCGGCAGTGGAGAAGCGTCCGCCCCCAGTCGCGGCAGATGCCCCGGGGATGACCGCCTCAACGCCGAGCCCCATCCAGGCGCCACCGAGAGGCGAAAGCGTCGTGGACGGGCACTCGACCTTCGATGGCCGGTATGAGACGGACCAAGATCTGCGCCTCCTGGGCAACATGTCCGGCGAAGTGATCTGCCGAGGGCTGCTCACGATCGAGCGCGATGCGACGGCGAAGGCGAGGATCACCGCTCATGATGTGATCGCTCGCGGGGGGATCGAGGGCGAGATCACGTGTACGGGGAGGCTCGTCATTGAATCCGGGGCGAAGGTTACCGGGAAGGTGCGAGCGAGCGTTCTTGTTGTCCAGGAAGGTGCTGTGCTGAGTGGCGACGTCGACACGGCGGTAGAGGCGCCGACGCCCGCAGCGGGTGCCCGCAACGTTCGCCGCGAGGCGGCGTCCGGGAGCGAAGATGGGCTTGTGAGCGCCCCGATGGAAACCAGGGAGAGACGGAGCCGAGATCTGCCGTCGTTCGCGTTGGTTTCGTCGGAACAGCGGGTGGCGGGCGAACGGAGTCCGGCGCCTGCGCGATAGCACGTCAAGCCTCGAGAGCGGGCTGCGCTGGGGTACGGCACCGGGGCGGCGAACACGGAAGGTGGACGCCTTGGGACAAAGAAGTCGTCCGCCGGGAACGACGGACGACCATGGATCTCCGAGTTGTGCCGAAGAAGGCCCTACTTCGTCGGTTCGAAGTAGACGGAGTTATCAACGACCCATGTGCGGATTGAAATGCCCATACGCTTTGCGGCGCGACTAATACGCAGCGCAATGCCGCGGGCGGTTTCGCCTGATTCGGCGTCGAGCCTTCCGGCTTCGCCCTTCCTCACGCCACCGACAAACTCCTCGTATTCCCGCATGCGGGCCTTGAGGCGACCGGTCTGGCGAATTGGGTTCGGAGCCTTCTCGCGGGCCATCTTGCTGAACTTTGCCATCGTAATGCTCCCTCTGATCGATTTCGGAATGTGGTTGCTGGCGTCCGCGACACGCCTGAACCTTGCGACGATCATAGCGGATTCATACGCGGTGTAAAGACCTTCGCGGGTTGGACAATAGGCGTGAGAGGCGTGGATGACGAGACCTAGCGTCTTTCCTGAAGGCTTGAAATGCTCATCCGGATGGATTCGAGGAATGCAGTGAGCTGGTTCTCCAGTCTCCGCATCACCTCTAGCGCATACTGATCGACTTCGTCGAGCTGTTTCGTGGCGGCGTCGGCTGCTTCACTCAAATGGGCAGCAGCCGTGGCATCGGCTTCCGCGATGACCTGCCTTGCACGTGCCTCCGAGTCGATGAGTATGCTTTGACTCCGTTCCTGGGCCTCACGAAGGATCCCGGTCTCTTCGAGTCGTCGCGTACGATCCTGTTCAGCCTGTTGCAGCGTACGCTGGGCGCTCTCATGCGCGTCACCCATGATCTGTTCACGCATCTCGATGATCTGTGCAGCCTCACGGAGGTCGGTCGGAACGGCGAGGCGCATCTGGTCGATCACGTCGAGCATGCGCTTACGGTCGACGACGAGGTTTCCGCCAACGGGCAATCGCCTGGCCTGAATGACGAGTTCTTCGAGGCTATCGATGAGGTCGAGGATTTCCACAGGTGCTCCGCGAGAGGGAGATCCTATTGCAGGCCAAGCTTCAAGCGAAGGGCAGTGCGAACGTGCGGCGGAACGAGGTCGGCCACATCGTAGCCAAGCCTCGAGACCTCGCGAATGCGGCTTGCGCTGACGAAGAGGAAATCCTGATTGGCCATGAGGTACACGGATTCCAGATGTGGGGCCATCTTGCGGTTCATTAGCGCCATGTCGAATTCGACTTCGAAGTCACTCACTGCACGAATCCCTCGCACAATCGCGACCGCGCCTTTTCGCTTTGCGAACTCCACTGTCATTTCGTCGAAACCCTCGACTTCGACGTTCGGGAGGTCCTCGACTGCCCTTGAAACGAGGTCAACACGTTCTTCCCAGGTGAACATCCCCGGCCTGTCTCGACCCTTCACGACAGCGACGATGACGCGATCGAAGAGGTGTGTCATGCGGCGCACGAGGTCGAGGTGGCCGTTGGTCACTGGATCGAAGCCTCCGGGGTAGACTGCTATCCGCATTGCCCCTCCTTGTGGGTGTAGAGCGCTAGTGCGCTGTCACCATAGACGCGCCGGTCCTGCAGGCCCAGCCCCGCAGGACGCCCGGGCGGATTGTAGCGGCTTCCGTGTTCGTAGACGACAAGACCGCGCGCAGCGAGTAGGGGACTGAGGAGCGCAAGTGTCGGCTCAGCAGCATCCGAGTCGTATGGAGGGTCCATCAGCACGAGGTCGAAGGGGCCTTCGATGCTGCTGAGCGCGGCCGGAAGCCGGCCGCGAATCACCCGGCCCCGGCCAGAGAACCCGGCCCGGGCGAGGCTCTGCAGGATTGCCTGGCAGGCTTCGGGCTCTGCATCGATGAAGACCACAGCCGCTGCGCCCCGGCTCAGCGCTTCGATGCCGAGTGCGCCGGTCCCCGCGAAGATGTCGAGCACTGTCGCGCCGTTGACGGAGTCGCCAAGGATGTTGAAGAGCGCCTCTCGGACGATCGCGGCAGTGGGCCGGAGCCTGAGCCGGCGCAGCTCGGTGAGGGGCAGTCCCCTGGCAGTGCCGCCCGTGATACGGAGTCTCCCGGCGGCCATCAGCGCCCTGGGGTCGTGGTCACGGCGGGCACCGTGGTTCGTGTGTCACGTTGTTCAACGGCGACTTCCACTTCGTTCTCGAAGAAGTAGCTCCCATCGCTGAGCGTCAGTTTGATCTTGTACGTCCCGCGGTCGGCCGGGGTCGACCACCGGATGATGCCGCGCTGGCCCGCGCGTTCGCCACCGTCGATCGTGCCTTTGCTCACGGCCCACCTGGGCAGGAGGTCAGTGGGGTTGGGTTGCATGAGGATCGGCTGGCCGCTGGCAATGAATGGGAGGAGGGCCAACCAGATGTTGCCGAGGTACTGATCGTCGCTGGCATCTTCGACGGCGACTCCGCCAAGCCTGTGGCGTGGAATGAACTCGAGCTTGAAGCCGATGCTGAAGAAGTTTTCGAGCCACACTGTCCGTGGAGTCCCGGACTTGAAAGTGAACGCGACCGAGGCGCTTTCGGGCTGCCACGTGATTCCACTCAAGTTCTCCCCGCGATCGATGTTCGTTCCCACGATTTCCACCACCGAACCTGCTGTGATCTTCTGGTCGCTCGCGGAGCCGATGCGCATCCTGGTCGCGATGGCCATCGCGTCGGAGAGACGCATCGTCTGGATGCCCTCGGCCGCCTTGACCGTTGCATAGGGTGAGACGGTGAGAAGCAGCTTGCTTGGCTCGACGAGCGCTGCCAGGTGCTGAAGGACAACTGGCATGTCGGTCCTGTAGGTGGACTGGTCTCGGAAGGGGGCGATTTCCAGCACATCGGCGGCTTTCCCGAGTTCGGCCCAATCGTAGGCACCCTCGTCGACGCGACCCTGGACGACGATGGGCGACGGCAGTGCAAGCATCAACAACCTGTTCTGGCTGTGCAGCATCTGGCCGAGCTCGGCCACGAACAGGGCGAAAGACATGCGCTTGTCGGAGGGCAGATCCATGTAGGCGATGCATATCCCGGCGAGCTTCTTGTCGTTGACCAGGTTGACGATCTGGCGCACGTGGTTTGAACGGGCCTGGGCGCTTTCGAGGATGCTGGTGACTGCGGGGATGGCCCCCTTGTCGGTGGCCTTGACGGAGATGACGGGGGAGAAGGTGAAGGACCCGTCGTTTGTGACATTGCTGAGTTCGCCGGCGATGGTGCCATCGGCGGTGGGCGTGAAATCGAGCGTGTGGAGGATGGTGATCTTCCCTGCCGCATCGCGATGAAGCTGTCCGTTGTGCCCGAGATAGGCGGCGACGTGCCCGGCGGGCAGCAGTCGCCGCATGACCGCGATGGTTTGTGGCGCTTCCTGGAATGTTGCCGAGACGAGCTTGCCCTGGGGGTCGAGGATGGCAGGAGCGAGAACCTCCCACGTGCGAGTGTCAGGGACATATCGGTAGAAGCTGAGGTTGCGCTGGTCAGTTGTCGCTTTTGAAAGGGGAAGCTGGCGCACATTGACGTTCTTGTCCGCGGGCGCTGGTCCCTTCTTCGGGTTGAAGTCGAAGATCTTGCTAACGAGTTCGTAGCCCTCGGGTGTGGCGATCTTCTGGCTCGATGGACAGTACACGTCCTCGCAGCCGCCACCTCCGAACACCCTGGTGAAGGCGAGGAATCCGAGCACGGCCAGCGCCGCGAGAATGCCCCCGAGCAAGAGGGGCCGCCCTGGCCCTGGCCTCCGAGAGCTGCCGTAGAGCCCTCCGGGCGCGGAACTCCAGGGCAGCCGCCCACCCCGCGATCGACCCGTCATGGGAAGCCGACCCGGGGGATCCGCCGTGAGTGGCTATGGGCGTTTGACAAGGCGCACCTCGGTCTCGATTATCCGGCCGCTGCGGTTGAGGACAACCTTCACGACCTGTCCCGGGTCATGGCGCATCAGGGCGTTCAGCAGGGGATTCTGGCGGTTTATTGCCTCATCGCCAAGCATGGTGACGATATCGCCGACCTTGATGCCGGCTTCGGCAGCCGGTCCGCCGGGCGCAACGGCTGAAACGATGGCGCCCTCATCGATGGCTATGCGTGGAAGGCGCGGCAGGCTATCGGGCGTAAGGTCTACATGGTCGAAGCCCAGTGAAGGACGGACGACGGTTCCGCCGGACGCAATGATCCGGCGAGCGATCTCGAGAAGGCGGTTGCTGGGGAGTGCAAACGCGATACCTTCCACGGGGGCGCCCGTTTCGGTCGAGCGGATGATCCCGGTGGGCATGCCCACTAGCTCGCCCTTCATGTTCACGAGCGCACCGCCGCTGTTCCCCTGGTTCACGGCGGCATCTGTCTGAATGAAGTCCGGCTGCACCACGCCGTTGTAGTATCGCTTCCGGTTCAGCCCGCTGATGACTCCCATGGTCACGGAGCCCTGGAATTCGGAGAGCGCTTCACCAATGGCGAGGACCATCTCGCCGAGGACAAGTGCCTCGGAATCGGCCACTTTGATGGGACTGAGCGCGCCGGGGCTGACCTGGAGGACAGCGAGGTCCGTGAAGGGGTAGTCGTGGCCGAGGAGGATGGCGGGCCGCTCCGAGCCGTCCGAGAGAATCACCTTGACCGCGTCGGTGCCAATCACGACGTGGGCATTGGTGGCGACATGACCCTGCGAATCGAGCACCACGCCGCTGCCGACATCGTGCTCGGTGCCTCCTCCGGATGTGCGCTTTGTGCTCTCGATGCGTACGACGCTTGGGCGCACGCGAAAGGCGGCCTCGGCAATGGCGCTCGTGATCTCGATGGTGGTGGGTGCCCCGTGAGCACTCGTGGCCTCTCGTGCAGGAGGTGAGGCCGGGTCGCTGTTTCCGATTGCCAGCCAGACGACCAACCCCGCAGCGACGCCGCCGATGAGTCCGCCGGCAAGAGCAGTTGCAGCCAACCTTGCCGGGCCTGAGCGGCCCCACCGGGCTGCCTCGGGAGGTGGCGTTCGGAGGGCCGAGCCGGGCTCGTGATCCGGGGTTGAATGCCGGGCTGAGGTGATGGGAGGCGCAAGGTCAGGCGCGGCCTGGGTTTCGGGCGGCGGCGACGGCGGCAGTCTCCAATCGAGCCCGTCGGTTGCCCTTCGTTGAGGGATGCTGTCTTCACCGCCTGTTTCCAACCCCTGCTCCCGCGTTTGCGATTCGTTGCGACCAGTAAACCGCCGCAGGTATACTACGGATGACTGAGGCGTCGGACGCCCAGTCTCTTTTTTCGGCTTCGAGCACAACTCTAGGGTACGACATGACCGACAAGCCGGTTCCACTCACGCATGAAGGCAAGGCAAAGCTCGGATCCGAGCTGGAGGATCTGCGCACCCTACGGAAGGCCATCGCCGAACGGATTCACAACGCTCAGGAGCTGGGCAGCAGTCAGGCGGACGCTGAGTACGACGACGCAAAGCAGGAACAGGGGCGAACGGAAGGCCGGATTCTCGAAATCGAGGACATCCTGCGGCGCGGGATCATCATCGATGAGGAGTCGGCCCATCACGCGAGCCGCGTGGTCATTGGCAGCGGGGTGGAGGTGGAACAGGACGGGCAGCGCCGCCACTACCAGATTGTAGGCGCTCCCGAGGCTGATCCGGGCAGAGGCAAGATATCCAATGAATCGCCGGTTGGGGTGGCGCTCCTCGGCAAGTCGGTCGGCGACGTTGTGGACGTGAACGTGCCCCGGGGCGCGATCAAGGTGAAGATCGTCAAGATCGACTAGCCGCGCCCGTGGATGCGGACCGTGGCCGGCCGCCCTGGGGGCGGCCCTTCCTTTGCACTGGAGGCCTCTCCAATGGACGAGTTGATGGCGCAACGGTTGGCGAAGCTGGACCGTCTGCGCGAACGCGGCATGGACCCCTACCCGGCGCGCGCACGTCGTTCTCACACGACCGCTCAGGTCACCGCCATGGTCGAGGCCATGTCCGAGGCCAGCGAGGAAGCGGCGTCGGGGCCCTTGGATGTGGCGGGCCGCGTTGTAGCGCGGCGTGACATGGGCAAGGCGACGTTCTTCGATCTCCAGGATGGGAGCGGGCGCATCCAGGTGCTGCTTCGCCAGAACCAGATCGGGGACGAACTCTACGAAGCGTTGCGGCTAATCGACCTGGGTGACTTTGTCGGTGTGCATGGCTCGCCGATGCGGACACGCACGGGCCAACCGACCGTGAGCGCCTCGACTTGGACGATGCTCGCCAAGGCGCTGCACGCGCCGCCGGAGAAGTTTCACGGCCTTGCCGACATGGAGGCCCGGCAGCGGAGGCGGTACCTCGACTTGATGGCGAACGAAGAGACCCGGCGCACATTCACCATCCGAAGCCGGGTTGTGGCTGCCGTCCGCCGCTTCTATGACGCCAGGGGATTCCTGGAGGTTGAGACCCCCATCCTACAGGAGGCGGCGGGTGGGGCGGCCGCGCGGCCGTTCACGACGCACTACAACGCGTTGGAGGAAGACCGCTTCCTGCGCATCAGTCTCGAACTCCACCTCAAGCGGCTTGTGATTGGCGGCTTCGATCGTGTGTACGAGATCGGTCGAAACTTCCGCAATGAGGGGATGAGCGCCAAGCACAACCCCGAGATCACGATGCTCGAAAGCTACGAGGCCCACGCGGACTACAGCGACGTGGCTCGCATGTCGGAAGAGCTGGTGAGCGGTGTCGCCCTGGAGGTGCTGGGGACGACGAAGATCCAGTTCCGCGGTCACGAGATCGACCTTGCCCCCCCATGGAACCGGCTGACGCTTCATGACGCGCTCAGGAGGCACGGCGATCTGGACATCGATGAGTATTCGTCAGCAGAGACCCTGCGAGCGGAGCTGAAACGGAGAGGCCTCGATGCCGCCGCCGGCCTCGGTTGGGGCAAGCTGGTGGATGAGGCAATGTCGCACTACGTGGAGCCCAGGCTCATCCAGCCGACGATCCTGCTCGACTACCCCGTGGAGCTTTCGCCCCTGGCGAAGCGGAAGCCCGGGAGTGCGAAGCTGGTGGAGCGATTCGAGGCGTTCATCGGCGGATTCGAATGTGGCAACGCGTACACGGAGCTCAACGACCCGGTCGACCAGCGCCTCCGCTTCGAGGAGCAACTTGGCTTGCGCGCTGCCGGTGATGACGAGATCGAGCTGGTGGACGACGACTTCCTCTTCGCTCTTGAGCACGGAATGCCGCCCTGTGGGGGTTTCGGCCTCGGGATTGACCGCCTGGTGATGCTTCTCACGGGGCACTCGACGATCCGGGACGTGATTCTCTTTCCGCAACACAAGACCGTAAAGGAGTAGCGGGGCGTTGACTGCGCGTCTGGGCCGTGGGAAGGAGCTCGAGCGCCACCACACCGCAACGGCCTACGTTGTTTCTGGCGACCGGACTCTACTCCTATGGCACGCGCACCTGGGGATGTGGCTCCCTCCCGGTGGTCACTGCGAAGCCAACGAGGATCCGGTCCAGGCAGCGGTGCGGGAGGCGCTGGAAGAGAGCGGGCTTGAGGTGCAGGTTGTCGCACCGCGCGATCTTCTTGCCTGTCCTGGCCCGCGAGTACTGCCCCCGCCGGAAGTGATCCTCGTGGAGGACATCGTCCGCGACGATCAGCCTTTCCACCAGCACATCGATCACGTGTACTTCACGCGTGCGGCCGGAACGGTCGACTTCGACTCTCCCATTCCGCACGGCATCCACCGATGGGTCGTGACCGCCGAGCTCGCGTCTTCGTTTTCCCTCGTCGCACCCGATGGTACGCTCGTGCCGGTTGCGGAGGACGTTCGGCTGCTGGGCATCCGCGCCATCGCCGCTGCTGCGGCAAGGGGTTCTACCGGTGCTTAGCATTCAGTTCATCCGCGAGAACACCGAGCGCGTGAAACGCGATGTCGAATCGCGCAACACCACCGCGCCGATCGACCGGATCCTTGAACTCGACGAATCCCGCCGCTTGCTGCTCCAGGAGGTCGAGCAACTGCGTGCTGAGCGCAACATCGCAAGCAAGGCGATCGGCCTGACCAAGGACCTGGCCGACCGCAGTGCGAGGATCGCCGCAACGCGCGAGGTCGGGGACCGGATCGACAGTCTCGAGAGGGACCTGAAGGCGGTCGAGGTGGAGCTGAACGCCAGGCTGCTGGAGGTTCCGAACATCCTCGACTCGAGCGTGCCGGCAGGGCCCGACGAGCGCTCAAACGTGGTGATCGAGGTGTTTGGGAGGATGCCGGAGTTGGGGTTTCAGGCGCGTCCACACTGGGAGCTCGCCGAGATAACCGGTGGGATCGACTTCGAGCGGGGCGTGAAGATGTCGGGCAGTCGCTTCTACGTACTCCGCGGCGGCGTCGCACGACTCCACCGGGCGCTCATCCAGTTCATGCTCAACTCACACGTGGCTGCAGGATTCGAGGAGCACTACCTGCCGTACATGCTGTCGGAGGCGTCTCTCGTCGCATCCGGACAACTCCCGAAGTTTCGCGAGAACCTCTACCACGACGATGAAGGGGACTACTTCTTCACTCCCACTGCCGAAGTGGGGCTCGTCAACCTCTATCGCGACGAAATCATGCCATCCGGAAGTCTGCCGAAACGGCTCGTAGCCCACACCCCCTGCTTCCGCCGAGAGAAGATGAGTGCCGGGCGGGATGTTCGGGGGATCAAACGCGTCCACCAGTTCGAAAAGGTGGAGATGTTCGTCTACTGCGAGCCCGAAGAGAGCGAGCGGGAACTGGGAATGATGGTGAAGCGCGCCTGCGGCATCCCGGAAGCGCTCGGTCTGCCCTACCGTGTGGTTGCCCTTTGTTCGGGGGACATTGGGTTCAATGCGGCCAAGGCGCTGGATGTGGAGGTCTACGCACCCGGCCAGGATGAATGGCTGGAAGTGAGTTCGGTGTCCAACTGCCTCGACTTCCAGGCGAGACGCGCCAACATCCGCTACAGACCGGCACCCGATGCCAGCACGCGGTACCCGCACATGCTCAACGGATCGGGTCTCGGACTTGTACGCACTCTCATCGCTGTGATCGAAAACTACCAGCAAGAAGACGGGACGATCGAGATCCCCGGAGTCCTCCGCCCGTATATGGACGTGTCGAGGATCGAACCGGCGCGAAGCTAACCGAATCGGCCGGCGGCTGCGCAATCACCGTTGTCCGGCTCCCCCGCCGCTAAGGTCGGCACCACCCCAATGGGTTGCGTCAGGCTCGCCCGCCTCCAGGCCCAGGGCAACATCGAGCGCACTGGCGGACAGCCTTGATGACGTGCCAGCGGCAGGGGCTACCGGAATGCGCTCGCGGCGCCGGCAACGATGTCCTTGACCACGGCGGGGTCGGCAAGGGTAGTGACGTCGCCGACGTTCTCGGGCTCACCCTCGGCGACCTTGCGGAGGATGCGGCGCATGATCTTGCCCGACCGAGTCTTGGGCAGACCGTCGACGAACTGGATGCGGTCTGGTACGGCGATGGGGCTGATCTCGGCCCGGACGGTGGCCTTGAGGGCACCGGCGAGCGCCTGGGATGGTTCGTGGCCCTGCTTGAGGAGTACGTAGGCGTAGATGCCAGTGCCCTTCACGTCGTGAGGGAAGCCAACCACGGCCGCCTCTGCGCAGGCTTCGTGGCTCACGAGGGCACCTTCGACTTCGGCGGTGCCCAGCCGGTGACCGGCAACGTTCATCACGTCGTCGACGCGGCCTGTTATCCAGTAGTAACCGTCGTGGTCGCGGTGGCAGCCGTCGCCGGTGAAGTAGCGCCCCGGGTATTCGGTGAGATAGGTGAGGATGAAGCGCTGGTGGTCGCCGTAGACGGTGCGCATCATGCCGGGCCACGATGCGTCGAAGCAGAGGCGCCCGGTGACGTCGTTTCCGACAAGTTCGTTGCCGGCTTCATCGACGAGGCTCGGTTTGACGCCGAAGAACGGAAGGGAGCCGGACCCCGGTTTCATGTCGGTGGCCCCGGCGAGGCCTGTGATCATGTGACCGCCCGTTTCGGTTTGCCAGTACGTGTCGACGATGGCGCAGCGCTCTTCGCCCACAACCCGGTAGTACCAGCGCCAGGCTTCGGGGTTGATGGGTTCGCCGACGGTGCCGAGGACGCGCAGCGATCGACGGCTGTAGCGTTTCACGGGTTCGTCACCTTCGCGCATGAGGGCGCGAATGGCCGTGGGGGCCGTGTAGAAGACGGTGATGTGGAGCCGGTCGACGAGATCCCAGTAGCGGCCGGCATCGGGGTAGGTGGGGATCGATTCGAAGATGACGCTGGTCGAGCCGTTGCCGAGCGGGCCATAGACGATGTAGCTGTGGCCGGTGACCCAGCCGATATCGGCGGTGCAGCAGAAGATGTCGGTGTCGCGGATGTCGAAGACGTACCGGTGGGAGACCATCGAATAGAGCAGGTAGCCAGCCTGGGTGTGGAGGACGCCCTTTGGCTTCCCGGTGGACCCAGAAGTGTAGAGGATGAAGAGCGGGTCGTCGGCGTCCATCGTCTCGGGCGGGCAGTCGGCGGGCTGGCGCGCGAGCTCGTCGTGCCACCAGTGGTCGCGACCGGCAGTCATGGCCACTTCGTTGCCGGTGCGACGAAAGACGACGGTGAACTCGATGGTCGCGCCGCCGCTGGCAAGGGCTTCGTCGACGTTCTTCTTGAGGGGGACGGCACGTCCGCCACGACGGCCTTCGTCCTGGGTGATGATCGCTTTGCAGGCGGAATCCTCGATGCGGTCGCGAATAGACTGGGGGCTGAAGCCGCCGAAGATGACCGAGTGGATGGCCCCGATGCGGGCGCAGGCGAGCATGGCGACAGCCAGTTCGGGGACCATGCTCATGTAGATGGCGACGCGGTCGCCCTTCCCGATGCCGCGGGCGCGGAGGGCATTCGCCAGGCGACACATGTCTTCGTAGAGCTGGCGATAGGTGAGCCTGCGGTTTTCGCCAGGCTCATCGCCCTCCCAGAGGATGGCAACCCGATCCCCCCTGTTGGCCAGGTGGCGGTCGATGCAGTTGACGGCGACGTTGAGCTTGCCACCGAGGAACCAACCGACCTTGCCTTCGCGCAGGTTTTCATCGCAGACGGTGCTGAAGGGGGCGATCCAGTCGATGTACTGGTTCGCCATCTCGGACCAGAAGGCGTCGCGGTCGTTGATGCTGCGGTCGTAGAGGCGCTGGTACTCGTCCCGGCTCTGGACAAGTGCGCCCTCGCGGACGCGGGCCGGGGGTGAATAGACCTCGTGGACGGGCAAGCCAATCTCCTGCGGCTGGGTCAAGGCGGGGAACCTCCGGGGTGGGGAGAGATATGCGGCGCATTGTACTTGAAGAGCCAAATCGGGGAGACGCGCGGGCCGGGGTCGGGCAGGAAAGACGAAGACGAGCTGGCGAAAGCCCTCGCCCGTGACGCGGTGACCTGGGTCTGCGCGACCGGACACCCAGAGCCGATCAGATTGGGGGTTTGGCTCAATGCGGGCAAACCACGGCCGGAGTTTGAACTGACGAGCCACTGCGACGCTGAGGAACGCAGGCACCTCCGGACCCCCGAGCGGGAGGCTACGGCGCGAGCTGCCAGAAGGAACCGGTGAGGCCCAGGTCGGTAAACGTGGTCTGGGCTTCGGCGGGGGTCTTCTTGCGCCAGCCGGGATCCTGGCGGTCGCCAAACCAGGCAGTGGCGAGCTTCAGCGCCGTTTCGGGGCCCATGGTGGCGCCGCGTTCGACTCGCTGCTGTTTGCACCAGCGATCGACATGCTCTTCCGACCGGAAGAGGAGCATGGTCCCTCAGGTGTAGACGATGTCATCCCACCAGTGGGACACCGGCACGAGGAAATGGAACACACCGTCGGCGGAGCGCAGCTCCGAATCAAGCAGTTCGAGGGCCATAGCCACGTGGCAGCATCCGCACATTGCATCAATGGTGCCATTGCCACCGAGCATCGCGACGACGCCGAGAGCATCCCAGGCGCAAGCGCCATAGAAGCGTTTGCCGCCGACGGTGACTGGGAAGCCGGTCGGCACCGCGGATAGGGGGTTGGCCATGCGGATGTCTAGTGTCCCGGGCTCCATGACGAAGACATGGTCGTCGGCGAGGCGGGCATAGGCGGCCTTCGCTTCGGCGAGCGAGACATCGAGGGCGTTGGCGGTCTCATTGGCGGTTGGGGGCCCGGCGGTCTCTGTGAAGTGCCGGAAGACGTGCCGCCGAACCTCGCGGTCGAGGCAGTCGTTGGACATGGCTGGCACCTCCATTGGGGGCAAGAATATGGTGCTGGCGGGGTGCCCGCATCAGTCGTGAGAAGGGGCGGATGGATGGCAGGCAAGTGGCCTGTGCGAAGTCCTCGGGGAGGGGCTGGCAAGCATGGGGCTCCGGCGCGTATATTCCCGGCCACGGAGTTGCATGGCCGGTCGCCAACGAGCGGCTCAGAGGGGGGAAAGATGATTCACAGGTTGCAGTCTTTGGCTATCGTGGCGGCGTTGATCGCACTTCTGGCGATTGGCGCGAGTGTTCTGTCATCGTGTGGCGGGTCGTCGAAGTCGGGCGAGGGGTCTTTGTCGGGCGAGGGCTCTTTCGGTGGTAGCGCGGCGACGACGACGACAGGGGCAACGGCGACGCCGGGGCCTGTGGCCACGATCACGATCTCCGACAATGCGTGTGGCCCGGCGAAGCTGACAGCGCAGGCGGGGACCGTGGTCCGCTGGGTGTGGACAGGGACGAACCCGCACTCGGTGTTCGTGGGCGGGCTGGATTCGGGACAACACACGGGCTCGGGGACTTTCGAGTACATCGCGAAGTCGGCCGGGGCGACGATCCAGTACCAGTGCGGCGTCCATGGCACGTCGATGGCGGGGACCATCATCGTGGAATAGCGCCCTCCTCGGTGCTCGTGATCATGAAGGGTGAAGCAAGGCAGGCGGGGGCCGGTCTGCGGGCCCAATTGGTCGCCATGGACCGGGCACAAGACAGGAGCGGCCCGTTCTCACATGATTCCGTTCTCACATGATTGAGAAGGGACCGCATTGCAGCGGTGCCCGCCGAAAGAGCGAGCTACAGGAGGCGTATGATCCCGTTCGTGCCGTCGACTTCGATGAGCTGACCGTCGCGGATCATGCCCGTGGCGCCGCTGGCACCAACGACGGCGGGGATCCGATATTCGCGGGCGACGATCGCACAGTGGCTCAGTGCCCCGCCGGTGTCGGTGACGATGCCTCCAGCGGTGGCGAAGAAAGGCGTCCAGGGCGGGGAAGTCGTGGCGGTCACCAGGATGTCGCCTGGCTGGAGGCGTCCGGCATCGGGAATGGTAATGATGACGCGGGCGATGCCGCGTACCTTGCCGGCGGAGCCAGGGTTGCCCCTTAGTTCGTTCGTGGCCATGGACGGTTCGAGCGGCTGCCCGAAGAACCGGCCAAGAGCCTTGGTCACGGGGTTCTCCGGGGGCGGGCCGTAGTCAGTCCCGATGACGGGCGGGGGAGTGATGTGGCGGAAGTGCTCCATCTCGTCCCGGCGTTTGGCGACGAGAGCGCGTGCGTCGAGACTACCGCCGGTGGCCACGGTCTGGACCTCCGGCACAGTGAGCATGAAGACATGGGTGGCGTCAGCAAGGAGGTTGGAAGCGACGAACCGGCGGCCAAACTCCAGGCAGATGTGCCGGACTTCGTGGACTGCGCGCTGGTCGATCCAGAAGTTGTGGTCCTCCTGAACGATGGAGCACATCTGGGCGGCGGCGAGGAGGGCCTCGAATTGCTGGCGCAGCTCTTCGGGCTTACTGCGGAGGACGGCCCGGGCTTCGGCGACGAGGCGTTCGCGTTCCGTCGCGAGTTCCCGGTGGCGAAGGTCGGGGTCGTCGGTCTGCTGGATGTAGGCCTTGAGGTTGTCGTAGAGCGGCGTGGGATCGTCGATCCAGCTAGGCGGGGCAAGCTCCTGCACGGTGTCGCTTCGCTTGCCGAAGACGGCGAGGTAGGCGTCCACTTCCTTGAGGAACGTTCGCCCGGATTCGGATTCGGCCAACTTCGCGTGCAAGGACGTCGACGGGGCGTTGGAAACAACCGCGACGAGCGCCGGGTCGGCCACTACTTTGCGGCTGAGTGCCCAGAGCCCGCGCCCGGCTTCAATGCTCTTGCTGTCGAATCCCTGGAGGAGCTTGTAGGCGGCGAGGTCGCCCTTGACGCCGATGACATCGGCGTAGAAGTCGACGAAAGTGCTGAAGCCGACAAATGCGGGGATGAGGAGACGGAAGTGCAGCTCCCAGATGCGGACGAAGAAGGCGGTCGCCACATCGAGGTGTGTGAGCAGTTCCGGCATGGTGGCGCCGGCAAGGTCGCGGGACTCCCAATCGGCCCAGATGCGCTGGATTTCGGGGAGCCATTCCTCCTTCCACTGCCGGGAAAACGTCCCGACGGCGGACATGAGGAGCGGCACGGCGCGGGCCTCGTATTCCGGAATCTGTTCAGGGGACACGTGCGGGGC
>CAZCDK010000042.1:0-16275 GCA_964497285.1 uncultured Anaerolineaceae bacterium
CCGTCGTGCCGATGCCGCCGATGGTCAGCCGGTCGGCCGTGGTCAGCTCGCTGCACCAGCGCGACCGGCCCTTCGATGGTTGCGTACTTGTAGGGGGGCGCTTCGGTTTGCACAGCGAACGTCGCCCTCCCGGCGGCTTTGAGCGCTTTCGCCTTCCGCGACGCTTCTCCGGTGACGAGGAAGATGTCGCCTCCCGGCTCGTAGCGGTACCACACCGGAACCGCGAGGGGCCCACGGCCATCTTCGTTTACGCACAGGAATCCCACATGAAGGTCGGCAAGGAACGCCTCGCGTTCGGCTTTGGTCATCGTAAACGGCATTGGGATACCTCCGGTCCGGCAGTCTACGGCCTCAGTCCCTGATGCGCAGGCCCAGGGGTCGGGCGTACCATCGCCCGATGGCGAAGGAGCAACGCGGGTATCGGTGTTCGGCTTGCGGCGCGGAGGCGGCGGCCCACGTCGGCCGGTGCGCTCAATGCCAGGCGTGGAACACGCTTGAGCCGTTTCAGCGAACTCAGCGAGCGGGGCTGGCGGCCACAGGGAGTGGCCGGAACGCACCAGCAGGACGCACCGTGCCCCTCGTGTCGGTCCCCGACGAACCGGGTGATCGCCTGACGACGGACATCCCCGAGTTCGATCGCGTCCTTGGAGGCGGCCTAGTTCCCGGCTCGCTTGTCCTGGTCGGAGGGGAGCCCGGGATCGGCAAGTCCACGTTGATGCTGCAAGCCGCGGCGAGACTGGCGTGTCGCGGCATTGGCATCGCCTACGTCTGCGGCGAGGAGTCGCCGCGGCAGCTACGCATGCGGGCGACCAGGCTCGGCGTGAGCGGCCTCGGCATCACGCTCATCCCTGAGACGGGCTTGGAGGCGGCACTTGCGGCAGCTGAAGGACTGGGAGTCCCCGTGCTGATCATCGACTCCATCCAGTCTGTGAGTGTTGAGGGTCTGGAATCGCGATCTGGCGGGCCGGCGCAACTCACCGAAGCGGGAGCCCGGCTCTTGGGCTGGGCAAAATCAAACGAGATCGCGACCGTCGTGACGGGGCATGTGACGAAGGGCGGCGAAATCGCGGGTCCCCGCCTGTTGGAGCATCTCGTAGATGCCGTGCTCTACTTCGAAAGCGCTGAGTCAGGCCTTCTTCGCATCCTCCGAGCGGTGAAGAACCGCTTTGGGGCCACCGATGAAGTGGGCATCTTCGAGATGACGGGTGAGGGGCTGAGGAGCGTGGAGAGCGGGAGCGCCGCCTTTCTGGACGGGGCGGATCGGTCGGCTTCGGGTTGCGCCGTGACAGCGGTGATCGAAGGTTCCCGGCCACTTGCGCTGGAAGTCCAGGCGTTGGCCGTACCATCGCAACTCGCCGCTCCGCGACGAATCGCATCGGGTCTGGAGACGGCCCGGCTCCACCTGCTGCTGGCGGTGTTGGCACGACGGGGCGGGCTCAGCGCCTCCAGCATGGATGTCGTCGCCACGGTATCGAGTGGCCTGAGATTGCGCGATCCGGGCGCGGATCTCGCCGTGGCCGTTGCCCTGGCTTCGGCGATCCGGGATCGCAAGCTCGATCCGGCCGTCGCGCTTCTCGGCGAGGTCGCCCTTTCGGGGGCGGTCCGACAGGTCCAGCAGATCCCGCGGCGCCTGGCGGAGTTGGCCCGACTTGGCTTCCGGCGATGCATCGTGCCAACCGGGACACCGGCCTGCGAGGGCATCGAACTCGTTCCTGTCGGGACACTCCGGGCCGCTCTCCGCGAGGCCCTTCCGTCACTGACTGATGGGGAAGACGGGAAGGAGGCCGCCCGCGGTCTCTGAAGACTCGCCGCGGGCGGGGCGTGAATCAGGTTTGCCGGTAGGCGCGGTGGCGGATGATGATGCTCTGCACGATCCCGAGGGAGATAAAGAGGCTGAGGAGCGAGCTGCCGCCCTGGCTGACGAAGGGCAGAGGGATGCCAGTCACCGGGAAGATGCTCAGATTCACGGCAACGTTGATGAACGCCTGCATGAGGATGAGCATCGAGATGCCAACGGCTACAAGCTGTCCGGCGGTATCTCCCGCGATCTGGGCGGCACGGATGATCCGCAGGAGCAGGAGGATGAAGAGGAAGAACAGAACGAGAGCCCCGACGAAGCCGAGCTCTTCGCCGAGCACGCTGAAGATGAAGTCTTTCGTGGGCACCTTCAGGTAGCGGAGTTGCGTCTGCGCGCCGTTGGTGAGGCCCTTTCCGAAGAGCTGGCCGGACCCGACCGCGATTTGGGACTGAATCACGTTGTAGCCGGCATCCAGGGGATCCTGGTTCGGGTCGACCAGGACCGAGATGCGTTCGACCTGGTAGTCGGCCAGGCCGAAGGTCCACACAAACGGCAGGACCGCAAGGAAGGCCGCCCCCAGGACAAAGAGGTGACTCCGGCTGACACCGGCTACAACCACGACTCCGAGCCAGATCGCCATGAAGACGATGCTTGTGCCCAGGTCCGGCTCGATGAACACCAAGAAGGCAACCGGGGCCACGATGAGCAGTGAAAACACCAGGGCGCCAAGCTCGCGCGCATCACCGCCGTGTTCGCTGAAGAACCGTGCGAGGAGGAGGATGGTTGCCAGCTTGGCGAACTCCGAGGGTTGGAGCTGCAACGGTCCGACGTTGAACCAGCGCGTCGAGCCCCCTTCCGTTCCTCCCACGAGCATGATTGCCACGAGCGAAGCGATCCCGAGACCATAGAGCGCCCAGGCATAGTGAGTCAGGTGGTGGTAGTCGATTTGCGACACGAGCAGCATGGCACCCAGGCTGACGAGCGCGAAGACCGCCTGCTTGGCCACCGGGTTGGAGAAGCTTGCGGCGGGTCCGTCATAGGTCCTGGCAGAACCGCTGTGGATGAGCAGGAGGCCATACGCGACGAGGGCCAGCGAAGCGAGCGTCAGGATGTAGTCGAACCGGTCCCAGCCGCGGAACGGCAGCGGCCGCCCCATCGCCCCCCCGCCGAAGGCCAATGTCATGGCTTCACGTGGTTCATGAAGTACTTGAAGATCTGGCCGGCGATCGGTGCGGCGTTGTGGCTACCCACGCCCAGGTCGTAGTAGACCGTGACTACGACTTCCGGATCATCGTATGGGGCGAACCCGGTGAACCAGGCGTGCTGATCCTGGGTGCCGTCTGGCTTCAGGGGACCGAACTGGGCGGTGCCTGTCTTGCCGGCGATGTCGATTCCGGGCTGAGCCGCGCGCTGGCCAACACCGTAGGTGGCCGAGCCGTGCATACCCCGGCGTACCGACGCGAGGTTCTCTGCGCTTACGGGCACCTGCTTCGATTCCGGCCTGATCGCCCGGAGAACCGACCCGTTCGGACCGAGAATCTGGTCTACCACATGCGGCGTCAGCAGCTTGCCACCGTTCGCGACGGCGGCGGTCATGCGGGCGATTTGAAGCGGCGTCGCGGTCACGTCCTGCTGGCCGATGCCCATGAAGCAAGTGTCGGCGTACCACCAGTTGCCTTCGTCGGCGTTGAACCCGGGACCGGTGTGAACGAGCTTCTTCTGCTGTGGGCTCGGGACAACGCCGAGCATCTCACCGCCGTCGATGTCGATGCCGGTGGGCTGCCCAAGCCCAAATGCGCGGGCGTAGTACCCAAGAGTGACGGCTGACTCCTCGGCGTTCTTTCCGATGCCCCTCACCTGTCCGAGGATGCCGCACGAGGCCATGTAGAAGTAGATGTTCGAAGACCCGGCGATGGCACCCTCGAGGTTGATCCAACCGTGGGGCTTCCAGTCATACAAGGGATAGAGTTCGCCGTTTTCGCCCTTCACTTCAAGTATCGTGCTGGGGACATTCCAGCTCGTAGCGGGCGTAATCGTTCCTTCCTGAAGGGCTGCGGAGGCCGTGATGAGCTTGAAGGTGGACCCGGGGGCTGACTCTGTCAGGGCCTGGTTGAGAAGCGGGTGCCGCCTCGTATCGTTGGCGAGCGCCGAGTATTCCGCTGACCGGTTCGTCAGGTTTCCGAAGAGGTTGTTGTCGTACCCGGGGACAGAAACGAGAGCGTAGAGGGCGCCGGTCTTCGGACTCATCACCACTGCGGCGGCGACCTTTGCCGAACCAAGCGAGTTGGAGAGGAGATCGTAGACGTACTGCTGCAGGCCAAGGTCGATTGACAGCTTCAGGCTGTTTCCGGGGACCGGATCGACGGTCTTCAGCACATCGATGAGATGCCTGTGGGCAGCCTGCTCGTTCGCTGCGAGGCCGATCTGGCCCCTGAGCTGCTTTTCGTATCTCGATTCCACGCCTGCTTTGCCCACGGGCTCGTTGAATGCATAGCCGTCTTTCGCGAGCGCCTTTGCCTCGGCGGGCGCCTGGGCGCCGATGTATCCCAGGAGGTGGCTGAAGGAGTCGCCGCCAACGTAGTTTCGGCCCGGGGCGACACTGAGCGAGAGGCCGGGCATGTCCACAGCCGCCTCTTCGAGCTTCAACGCTTCATCTCTGGCGAGATGCGACTTGACAACAATCGCCTGGTCAGTCCGGCCGCCGGTCTCGGCGTCGCGCACCCTGGTCTGGATCTCAAGCGCGGGCACCCCCAAGTTCTGCTCGATCCAGCGGTAGATTGCATAGCGCGAAGGCCCGTTGTCCGGCTTATCTTCGGGCAGAAACTGCGGGATGATGCGCGCGGAATAGACGCCGACGTTCTCAACGAGCGGCTCTCCACCGCGGGCGAGAATGAGGCCCCGTGCGGGGAGAATGTTTGTCGCGACGATGTGGTTTTCCCGAGAGCGGCGGGCATACTCGTTTCCATGCACAATCTGCATGTCGATCAACCGGACCACCAGGATGCCAAAGATGGCGAAGACCGCCAGCCGCAACATGAGGAGATTGCCGTGCGGCCGGTTCCGACTCGGCGTCGACGAGGGGCGGAAGCCGTCATCGAACGTACTCATGCTAGAAGCTGCCTCGCTGCAAGGAGGTTGATCGTGGGACCCATCCTACGAGACGCAGCGGAAAGTAGAGGATCGTGAGGAGCGCGGAATCGAGAACCGCGCCAGGAAGCAGAACCTGCCAGAGAGCAAAGGACAGCCCAAACTCGGCGCCCTGGACTACCGCGGTCAGCGAGAGCAGCAGACGCGCGAAGGCTCCTGTTGCCGTTCCGGCGATCAGGGTTTGGGCGTAGCGGCTGAGCGGCAGTCTCGAGTCTGCGAGATACGCCGCCAACGGCAGGAGTGGCAGATACGCGACGAGAAGCAGTGCGGGCGAGTGAGCCGAGACAAACCCCAAGAGCAGGGCCGTCACAGGGAGCGCTGCCATGAGCACGCGGGGCCCGGCAAACAACATAAGGAGGGCGAGGGTAACGAGGGCAACGTCGAAGTTGGCCCCCGCGATCGGGAAGAGCGGTGCGATGCTGACCTGGGTGAGTGGCAAGACCAGCATCAGTCCAATGAAGAGCAGCGCCTTCACTGTGCGGTCAGGCCGATTCGCTGAGGGGTGAAGCTGGTCAGTACAAGCACGGTGGTTGCGGTGGACAGCCGGACGAACGGCTCGACCGTCACGTTGCGAAACAGGTCCTGTGCCGAGCCCGAGACCACGTTCACCTTTCCGATTGGCAGCCCGGGCGGGTAGTTCCCCCCCAATCCGGAGGTGACGATCGTGTCGCCGGCTTTGATTTCGGCCTGCGCGAAGTCGAACGTGAGACCGCGTCCCGGTGTGCCTCTGGCCATACCATCGACCTTCGAATCCTGGACCTGGGCGTTCACTCTGCTGCGGCTGTCGGTGATGAGTCGGACGAACGCGCTCCCTGAGAACGTCTCAGTCACGGTTCCGGCAAGCGTGCCCTGGGCGGAGAGCACGATCATGCCGGCCCTGATTCCGTCGTTGGCACCACGGTCGATGCTGACCACTGCGTCGAATGGAGTCGAAACGCGGTTGACGATCGTGGCGGCGACGCGTGTTTCCGCGCCAGCCTGGCGGCTGATACCGAGCGCCGATTCGAGCTCCTTCGCTCGCTCCGAATCGCGCTGCAGGTCGATGAGCTTGTTCTGCAGGTCCTCGTTCTCGAGGTGCAAGCGACGGTTCTCATCTTGGAGGTCGTGAAGGCTGCCTGCATCGGAGAGCAGCGTAGCGACAGGCCGGAAGACGCCTCCGAGCAGCCTTGTGATCGGGGAGGTGACCTCGAGGAATGCGCCCTGGACGGGGCGGAGGAGGCCTGTTTGGCCGGCGACGGCGAACAGGAGTGCGAGCGCAACCATCGCTCCAACCCACCACGAGTAACGCGAGAAGATCAGCATGTGAATAGTGGGGGACGCAGGCGGATGCTAGCGCCCGCCGCGCCTGGATGCCAGTCCTGACTGCACCTTGCCGAGGAGTTCCTGCTCCTCCAAGACCTCGCTGGCGCCACGCACGACGCAAAGGAGCGGGTCTTCGGACACGTAGACGGGGAACCGGGTCTCCTGGCTGAGCCGGCGATCGAGCCCGCGCAGCAAGGCCCCGCCTCCGGCCAGGGCGATGCCGTGCGCCATCAAGTCGCTAACGAGTTCCGGCGGCGTCACTTCGATGGACGACCGCACGGCCTCGACTATGGCGCCGATCGAGCCTGCGAGCGCGTCGCGGATCTCCACGGTACTGACTTCCACCGACTTTGGCAGGCCGGTTCCGAGATCGCGTCCGCGAAGTTCGATGGTCTCCTCAGGATCGAGCGGAGCTGCCGACCCGGCATTCTTCTTGATTTCCTCAGCGGTGCGTTCGCCGATGAGGAGATTATGGACCTGGCGAGCATAGGCGATGATGTCCTGGTCCATCTCGTCTCCCGCGACGCGGATCGATGTGCTGACGACCATGCCGCCGAGGGAGATGACGGCCACTTCGGTGGTGCCTCCGCCGATGTCGACGATCATGCAGCCAGCGGCTTCCATTACCGGCAGCCCCGCTCCAATGGCCGCCGCCATCGGCTCTTCGATGAGGAAACAGGAGCGGGCTCCGGCGTTGAGGGCGGCGTCGTGAACGGCGCGCTTCTCCACTTCGGTCACACCGCTGGGAATACCGACTACCACCCGGGGCTGGGTGAGGAATCCGCGGTCGTGGACGGCACGGATGAAGTAGCTGAGCATCTTCTCCGTGACTTCGAAGTCCGATATGACACCGTCGCGCAGCGGCCGGACAGCGATGATATTGGCCGGTGTTCGGCCCACCATGCGTTTCGCCTCGGCGCCGATGGCGAGGATCTTCTTTGATTGGCGGTCAATGGCAACAACCGACGGTTCGTCGATGACGATACCGCGGCCTCGCACCGCCACGAGTGTGTTGGCGGTGCCAAGGTCTATCGCGATGTCGTGCGAGAGAAACCCGAAGAGGCTGGAGAGCGGATTGAAAAGACCCAACGCAGATCCGCCATGGGGATGAAACGCCCCACGATCATGCCGCGTGACGATGTGACTCATTATACCGATTGCGAACACTCGTGCGAGAGAGGCTCGACTTAGCGCTTAAAGAAAGTGAAAGATACTTACCTAAGCGGTTGGTGATTCGCGTTCGGCGCCGGGGCCCTCGTGCAAGAGGCGCAGGAAGGCGCCCTCGTCGAGGGTTGGCGTCCCGAGAGTCTGCGCCCTGCCGAGTTTGGAGCCAGCCTCAGCTCCCACGACCAGGAAGTCGGTTTGTCGGGTGACCTGGCTCGCGACCTTGCCGCCGCGTGCGCGAATCTCGCCTTCGGCCTCCGCGCGCGACATGGTCTCCAGTCTCCCGGTCACGACGAGTGTCAGGCCAGACAGGAGGCCGGCTGGACCCGCGGCCTTGCCTTCGGTCTTCATGGTCACGCCAGAGGCCTTCAGCTTCGCCACGACAGCCTGGTTTTCGGGGCGGGCAGCCCACGTGGTGATGCTCTCTGCGACAATGGGACCGATGCCGTCGACCTGCTGCAGTTGCTCCGTCGAGGCGCGGAGAATCCCTTCCAGGTCGCCGAAGTGATCCGCCAGAAGGCGCGCCGTTTCGAACCCGACGTGGCGAATGCCAAGGGCGAGGAGTACGTTCCGGAGCGGGCGCGATCGGCTCGCAGCGATGGCGGCAATGAGGTTTTCGGCGCTTCTCGGCCCCATACGCTCCAGGCCGGCAACCTCGTCCAGAGTGAGATCGAAGATGTCGGCAATGGAGTGGACCAGGCCGGTGGCCCAGAGGGTGAAGGCCGTCCGTTCGCCGAGTCCCTCGATGTCCATTGCGCCACGCGACGCGAAGTGCTCGATCAACCGGATCTGCTGAGCGGGACAGGCTGCGTTGGGGCAGTAGACGGCTACCTCCACTGTGTCGCGCGAGACGGGGGTCCCGCATTCGGGACACTGGTCGGGCATCTGGAAGGGCTGCTCATCCCCGGTGCGCAGGCTCACGATGGGGGCGACAACCTGAGGTATCACCTCGCCCGCCCGCTGCACTATGACCGCATCCCCCTCGCGGAGGTCCTTCCTCCGGATGTCCTGCTCGTTGTGGAGAGTGGCCATTCGCACGCGGGCGCCACCCACCGTGATCTCGTCGAGGACGGCGAATGGCGTCAAGACCCCTGTCCGCCCAACGTTCACCGCGATGTGGCGCAGTCTGGTCGTCCGTTGTTGGGGTGGGAACTTGTAGGCGGTCGCCCACCGCGGCTCCCGACCGACGACGCCGAGGCGCTCCCAGTCGGAAACGCCGTCCAACTTGAGAACAGCGCCGTCGATGTCATAGTCAAGGCGCTCGCGGTGCGTTCCCCACCACTCGATGCGCTCGAAGGCATCCTCGAGGGTCACGTGGACTCGCGCCTCAGGGTTGACCGGGAAACCCATCTCGCCCAGCCAGGCGAGGGTCTCATGGTGGCTTGGCGGCCCGGCGCTGCCGTCGATCCAGCCGAGCTGATACACGAACATCGCGAGCGGACGACCGGCCGTCACATTGGGGTCCTTCTGCCGAACCGAGCCGGCGGCGGCGTTGCGTGGATTTGCGTAGAGCGGCAATGGCTTCTTCCCATCATTCGTTCGGGCTTCGTTCGCTTCACCGATGGAAGCATTCATGGCATCGAAGCCGCTCCGGGTCATGTAGACCTCGCCACGTACCTCGAAGCGTTCCGGGAATGGCGACTTCAGGACCCGGGGAATGGAGGCGAGCGTTCGCAGATTGGGCGTGACGTTCTCGCCGTGGAGACCGTCGCCGCGGGTGGCGCCCTGGACGAACCGGCCGTCCTCATAGACGAGCGCCATGGCAAGCCCGTCTATTTTCGGCTCGCTCACGAGCGGGAAGTCGTCGCGTCCGAGACGGTCGGCCACGCGTTTGCGCCATGCCTGGAGATCTTCGACGGTGAAGCAGTTGCCCAGGCTCAAGAGCGGCAGCCGGTGCTCGACTACCGCGAACGTCTCCAGCGGTGCCGCGCCGACCGTCTGAGTTGGCGAGTCGGGGGTGATTAGCTCGGGGAACTGGCGCTCGATCGCGCGCAGTTCGTTCATGAGTTCGTCGTACTCAGCGTCCGAAACGTCGGGAGCGTCGAGTTGGTAGTACCGGTAGTTGTGATAGTGGATCTGCGAGCGAAGCTCTTCGCTCCGCAGGCGGGCGTCGTACTGCGTCAGTTCCGTCATGGCAAGGCCGAGTATATCGGCGCCGTGCTACACTGAGGCGGCCGTGAGCCGTCCCGTGGTTGTTGTCGACTACGGCGCAGGGAATCTGCGCAGCGTTGCTCGTGCGATCGCGCACGTCGACGGGTCTCCGGTCGTTTCGGCTGATCCGGCGGACATCGATCGGGCGGGAGCGCTTGTGCTGCCGGGGGTTGGCGCCGCGGCGGACACGATGGCGAACCTCGAATCACGCGGCCTGGTCGCGCCGCTGCTGGACTACATCAGCGCGGGCCGCCCATTCCTGGGGGTTTGCATGGGGCTCCAGGCGTTGTTCGACTATTCCGAGGAGGGTGGACGGCAGGAATGCCTGGGCGTGCTGCCGGGTGCGGTGCGCCACTTCGGTTTGCGCGACTTGAAGGTGCCCCACATGGGCTGGAACACGGTGGACTGGGTCCGCGAGCACCCGGTGGTCGAAGGCATCCCCACGGGCAGCTATTTCTACTTCGTGCACAGCTTCTATCCCCAGCCCGCCGCTGACGAAACGGTTCTCGGCAGCACGGAGTACGGGCTAACGTTTGCGAGCGTGGTGGCCCGTGACAATGTCGTGGCGACGCAGTTTCACCCGGAGAAGTCGGGCGACCGCGGTCTTCAGCTCTACGCCAACTTCATCCGCTGGGCGCGTGACGGGGCTGGAGAGGCCGTGGCCCGGCGCCAGTCGGCAACGGCATGACGTTCGAAGTGATTCCGGCGATCGACCTCCGCGGGGGGCGCTGTGTCCGCCTCTACCAGGGTGACTATGCGCAGGAGACGGGGTACTCCGACGATCCGATATCGGTGGCGAAGCGTTGGGAGGGGCTGGGCGCGCCGCGCCTCCACGTCGTCGATCTGGATGGCGCGAAGGCGGGGCACCCGGTGCAGCGCCGATTGCTTGGCGAGAT
Organism: uncultured Anaerolineaceae bacterium; assembly: GCA_964497285.1. GTDB lineage: Bacteria > Chloroflexota > Dehalococcoidia > Tepidiformales > Tepidiformaceae > UCB2. Next base: position 10,459 of record CAZCDK010000042.1, read on the forward strand.
CTGCATGGCTGTCGGCGGGTTGCAGGTGGAGGTGTCCGGAGGCATACGGGACCTGGAAGCGATCGAGGAGGCGATGGCCTACGGCGCGCACCAGGTCCAGTTGGGCAGCATCGCCGTGCGCGATCCCGGGCTCGTGCGGCGGGCGGTAGAGCAGTACGGGAGCGACATCTCGGTGTCGATCGACGCCCGCGACGGCGAAGTCCGTACAGATGGGTGGACCGCCACAAGCGGGATGGACGCGTTTGACTTCGCTCGACGCATGGCGGACCTGGGAGTTCTTACGTTGATGTTCACCGACATCGGCCGGGATAGCACGCTCACGGAACCGAATTTCGCGGCGTTGGAAACGATGGTGAAGGCGGTGCCGTGCAACGTCGTCGCTTCTGGTGGCGTAGCGACTGTCGAGCACCTCGTGCGGCTGGGGGAGATCGGCTGTCGTGGCGCGATTGTGGGCAAGGCGCTCTACGAAGGGACGATCGACCTGGCGGAAGCTCTCGAGGCCACCGAGCGATTCTGGCCGCCGGACGAGGACTGAGCCGTGCTGACGAAGCGAATCATCCCGTGCTTCGACGTCGATCGCGGACGCGTGGTGAAGGGCATTTCATTCGTGGAACTGCGTGACGCTGGCGACCCGGTGGAACTGGCGAAAGCCTATGACCGGGAAGGCGCAGACGAACTCGTCTTCCTCGACATCACCGCATCATCCGACGATCGCTCGACGGTCTACGATATGGTGGCTGCAACGGCCGACCAGGTATTCATCCCCTTCACCGTTGGAGGCGGCATCCGCACTTCGCTCGACATGAAGATCATGCTCGAGCTCGGCGCGGACAAGGTCAGCATCAACACGGCCGCGATCCAGAACCCCGATCTCATCAACGAGGGGGCCTACCGGTTTGGCAGCCAGTGCATCGTGGTCGCGATCGATGCCCGGTCTGTTGGCGGCCCGCGAGCATCGGGCCGTTGGGAGGTCTACAGCCACGGCGGGCGCAAGCCCACGGGCCTTGACGCCCTCGAGTGGGCGAAAGAGGCGGTTGCTCGTGGCGCCGGCGAACTCCTGGTTACCAGCATGGACACGGACGGCCATCTGTCGGGCTACGATATCCCCATGCTTCGGGCGATCAGCGACGCCGTGAGCGTCCCGGTCGTGGCTTCGGGCGGGGCGGGTGGTCCGGCGCACATGGTCGAGGCCCTGACGGAAGGGCGCGCCGACGCCGTGCTCGCGGCGAGCATATTCCACTTCGGCACCTACAGCATCGCCCGCGTGAAGCAGGATCTGGCACGCGCCGGGATCCCGATCCGGCCGGTCCAGGTCCACGACTCCAGGCGCGCAGAGGCTGAAAACACGCAGTTGAGGACGCCATGAGCGAGGAATCGGTCCTTCAGTTTGATGACAGGGGTCTCATTCCGGCCGTCGTCCAGGACGCGGAAACGGGCGAGGTGCTGGTGCTCGCCTGGATGAATCGCGAGTCGATCGCACACACCTACCGCACAGGCCATGTGACCTTCTGGAGCCGGAGCCGGGACGAACTCTGGGAAAAAGGTGCCACCAGCGGCAACTGGCTGAGGCTTGTGACCATCCACAAGAACTGCGAGGCCAACTCCTTCCTGGTGAAGGCACGGCCTGTTGGGCCCACGTGCCATACGGGGAATAGCTCGTGCTACTACCGCGAATTCGACCCGGCGACGGACCTCGCGGCGGAGTAGTCAACATGCAATTCTTCCCGGTCGACACCCCCTGGCCAGGCCGCCTCGCCGTGTGCAGCCGGCCCCGCTCCGGGTCATGGCTTGAGGACGACATCCGCGCGCTGCGGACGGCCGGCTTTGATCTCCTCGTTTCGGCGCTCACGCCGGAGGAGGTATCCCGGCTTGAACTGGAGACGGTCCCTCAACTCTGCAGCGAGTTCGGCGTGGAGTTCGTCCATTTCCCGATCGGCAATCTGATGGTACCGGAGCTGGATGCGGCCCTGCCACAGCTCGAAACCTGGCGCTGCCGACTGTCCGAGGGGCGAGGCGTTGCCATCCACTGCTGGGGAAGTGCAGGCCGCTCGCCGACGCTGGTCGCAGCCCTGCTGGTGCTTGGAGGGGTTGCCACCGATGAGGCCTGGCAGCGAGTGGAGTCGGCCCGTGGTCGCGAAGTGCCCGACACGAACGAGCAACGCGAATGGGTCGCAGAGGTCGCGGGGCGCGGCCTTGCCTGAGCTCCGCGGTTGCGGGCGCGAGTTATTGGTAGAACGCCCGTTCTAGTTGTGGTACCCTTGCCGGGCTCTGCTGGCCGCCCGCACACTGGATCCGGCGCTCGCTGGCGCGACCGGCCGAGACTGACAACCGGAAGAAGACCCCGTGCCCCTCGATCACATCGCCGTTCGCGGTGCCCGCGAGCACAACCTCAAGAACATCGATGTTCGGATTCCGCGCGATAAGCTGGTGGTCATAACGGGCCTATCTGGCTCGGGCAAATCCTCCCTTGCCTTTGACACCATCTATGCGGAGGGGCAGCGGCGCTACGTCGAGTCGCGGTCCGCCGACGCACGGCTGTTCCTCGGCCTCTTGGAGAAGCCCGACGTCGACCACATTGACGGTCTTTCGCCGGCGATCTCCATCGACCAGAAGGCCACTTCCCGGAATCCGCGTTCGACGGTCGGAACGGTCACGGAGATCTACGACTACATGCGCCTGCTGTGGGCGCGCGTGGGCAAGCCACATTGTCCGAAATGCGGCCGTCCGATTGAGCGCCAGACCGTACACCAGATCGTGGACGCGACGCTGGCGTACCCACCGGGTTCGCGCCTCCTGGTCCTCGCGCCCGTCGCCCGCGCAAAGAAGGGTGAACACGCAGCAATCTTCGAGGAGGCCAGGCGCGCCGGGTTCGTGCGTGTGCGCATCGACGGTGATGTCCGGGACCTCGACGACGAGATTGCCCTGGACAAGAACAAGCGGCATGACGTTGATGTTGTGGTCGACCGGCTGATAGTCCCGGAGCCAGGGACCGACTCCCAATCGACAAGCCGCATCGCCGACTCGGTGGAGACTGCGCTCAAGCTTGGAGCTGGCGTGATGGTCGTGGCCGTGGTCGCCGATGCGGGGAAGAAGGGCGGTCGCAGGGGCCATGCTGCTGGTAGGCCAGAACTGGAGCGGGTGTTCTCCGAGCACTTCGCCTGTCCGTACGACGGCTGGTCGTTCGGCGAAATCGAGCCGAGGACGTTCAGTTTCAACAGCCCTCATGGTGCCTGCGCCAGGTGCACAGGGCTCGGCGTCGAGAGGCAGGTCGATCCTGCCCTGGTGATCCCTGACCGGGCGAAGTCGCTCGCCGGGGGGGCAGTCGAGCCATGGTCGAAGTCGCCGAGTGTCGCGGGCTGGTACATGCGACAGCTCGAGGCAATTGCTGAGCGGTTCTCCTTTTCGGTACAGCAGCCCGTGCGTGAGCTTTCCGCAGACCAGATCAACGCTGTGCTGTATGGCGTGGGGGAGCAGCGAGTTCGCCTGCAGTTCACGAACCAGTACGGCCGCACGCAGCAATACGACACCAAGTTCGAAGGGGTTGTCAACAACCTCGACCGGCGATATCGCGAAACCGATTCCGACTACGTCCGCGCCGACATCGAGAAATACATGGCGAGCATTCCGTGCGGTGCGTGCGGCGGCCGCCGCCTCCGTCCAGAGGCACTCAGCGTTGTCATCGACGGGCAGGCGATCACAGACGTGACTTCGCTGAGCATCGCGAGCGCGCGCGCGTGGGCGGAAAGGCTCGCCGCCGAAGCGACCCCGCTGAGCCGGCGTGACCAGACGATCGCGCACCAGATCCTGAAGGAGATCCGCTCCCGGCTCGAGTTCCTGGTGGATGTCGGACTGGACTACCTCACCCTCGATCGTGTTTCGGGCACGCTCTCTGGTGGCGAGGCGCAGCGCATCCGGCTTGCGACCCAGATCGGTTCGGCGCTCATGGGCGTGCTCTACATCTGCGACGAACCATCGATTGGTCTCCACCCAATCGACGGTGATCGCCTCATTCGCACGCTCGAGCGTCTCCGTGAGCTGGGCAACACCGTACTCGTGGTGGAGCACGACGAGGCGATGATGCGGGCCGCCGACTGGATCGTGGACATGGGTCCGGGAGCGGGCGTGCACGGTGGGCACGTTGTGGCCGAGGGCAACATCGACGCCATCAAAGCAAGCGAGCAGAGCATCACGGGCGCGTACCTCTCCGGTCGGCGCGAGATCACGCGGCCAAAGACGCGGCGGCCGGGAAACGGCAAGTCCCTCTGGGTCCGCGGCGCACGTGAAAACAACCTTCAAGACATCGACGTAGAGGTCCCGCTCGGCAAGTTCGTGGCAGTGACCGGGGTATCCGGCTCGGGGAAGTCCTCCCTCATCACGGAGATCCTTGTGAAGCGCGCCGTCCAGGTGTTGCACGGCGGCCGGCAACGTCCCGGGGCGCACGACGGAATCGAAGGGTTCGAGCACCTTGACAAGATCGTCGACATCGACCAGTCGCCCATCGGCCGCACGCCACGATCCAACCCGGCAACCTACACAGGCGCATTCGCCATGATCCGCGACCTGTTCGCCTCTGTTCCTGAGGCGCGAGCACGCGGGTACAAGGCGGGCCGGTTCAGCTTCAACGTCAAGGGCGGGCGCTGCGAGGAATGCTCGGGCGATGGCTACAAGATCGTTGAAATGCAGTTCCTCCCGGATGTCACCGTGCCCTGTGAGGTTTGCCACGGCAAGCGCTACAACCGAGACGCGCTCGAAATCCTTTTCCGGGGCCGGAACATCGCCGAAGTGCTGGACATGACCGTATCGGAGGCGAACGAGTTCTTCGAGCGGTTCCCGCGTGTGAGACGCATCACGGAGACGTTGGAGGCGACGGGACTCGGGTACATCCACCTCGGGCAGCCAGCTACGACACTCTCAGGCGGCGAAGCGCAACGCATCAAGCTCGCCTCTGAGCTTTCGCGGCGCTCGACCGGCAAGACGTTGTATGTCCTTGATGAGCCGACAACCGGCCTCAGTTTCCAGGATGTCGCTCACCTTCTGAGCGTTCTCCAGCGGCTTGTCGATGCTGGAAACACCGTGGTCGTCATCGAACATCACCTGGACGTGATCAAGTCAGCTGACCATGTGATCGATTTGGGCCCGTTCGGCGGCGACCGGGGTGGCGAAATCATGGCGACGGGGACGCCCGAGCAGGTGGCACTGAATCCCGCGAGCTTCACCGGGCGCTACCTGGTGCCGCTTCTCGATGGCAGCGACATGCGGCCTTGGGGCCCGGCCGGAGAAGACCCGTCGGCGGACGGGCACCGTGGCGGAGGCCCGGGAGCGCCTGGGGCAACGGCTGCCACAGCCCCGGAGCTTGCTGCGGTCTCGGCGGCGACTAGCCTGGGCACGCGCGTCCACCGGGAGTCGGCACCGCCGCAGGTTCGGCCGGAGACGAAGGCCTCGGTGAAGCGGGCGCGGCAGGCGGCCAAGCCACGCAGCGAGACAACAAGCGAAAAGGGGCTTCGCGAAAGACGGGCCCGGGGGACGCCACAGGGCATGACGTGACAGGGCAGAAAGGCGGGCGATGGGCACCCATAACTGCATTCGGGGCCGTGTGGTGAACCCGATGGTGGTCGCGGTGGTCGACGCCTTCAACTGAGTCCGCTGAGGCGTTCTATCGACCGGCTCGGGATTGGCCCCGAGGTTCGCCTGCGACGAGGCCAAGACTATAACCTCCGCTGCCCGCACAATCGGCAATCGAAAACCGCAAATGGGGATAGTCCATGTCCTACCGCGCTTTCGTCGTCAACAAGACCGGTGACGAGTTCACCGCCGGGG
>CAZCDK010000042.1:16285-16795 GCA_964497285.1 uncultured Anaerolineaceae bacterium
ACTTGGCAGGCGCAACTCATGATCGCTCCAAGACCGTAACCCACGCCCGCCGCACAATCGGCAATCGACAAACGTAGATTGGGGAATTGCCGTGTCCTACCGCGCTTTCGTCGTCAACAAGACCGGTGACGAGTTCACCGCCGGGGTAAGCGACCTGGACGAGGCCCAACTCCCCGCCGGTGATGTGACCATCCGCGTCGAGTGGTCGAGCGTCAACTACAAGGATGGTCTCGCGTCAAGTGCGACCGGCCGCGTTGTGCGCAGCTACCCCATGACTATTGGCATCGACCTGGCCGGGCGGGTCGAGGTATCCACCGACGCGCGCTTCCGTGAGGGCGACGCTGTGGTTGTCACAGGCTACGACCTCGGAGTGGCACATCCCGGTGGTTTTGCCGAGCTCGCGCGGGTTCCTGCCGACTGGGTCGTGCCTCTCCCAGGCGGACTGTCCGCCAAGGAGGCGATGGCGATTGGCACGGCGGGCTTCACTGCCGCACTTTCTGTTCACCAACT
>CAZCDK010000042.1:16805-17805 GCA_964497285.1 uncultured Anaerolineaceae bacterium
TGGGCAGCACCGCAGTCTCGATGCTCGCGGGACTCGGGTATTCGGTCGCAGGCAGCACGGGGAAGGCGTCGGAACACCAATTCCTCCGCGACCTTGGTGCCGCGGAAGTCCTCACCCGTGAGGAAGTGAGTGCGGAATCCGCGCGGCCGCTTGAAGGAGAGCGATGGGCGGCGGCGGTTGACCCGGTAGGAGGGGCGACGACGGCCTACCTGATCCGCACGACCAGGTATGGAGGATCAGTCTCCGGGTTGACGGGTGGCACCGCGGTCGGCACCACGGTGCTCCCATTCATCCTCCGCGGTGTGAACCTGTTGGGAATCGACTCGGTGTTCTGCCCGATGGCATTGCGGAAGATGATCTGGGGCCGCCTCGGCGGAGACCTCAAGCCGAAAGGCCTGCTCGACGCGATCACGCACGAGATCATGCTCGACGGCCTGGCGGAGGCAACGCAACAGATTCTCGCGGCCCAGGTGAAGGGTCGCATCCTCGTCCGCATCGGCGGCTGACGACCATCGGCCGGGCCGCCTGTGTTCCAACGCCCGGTGCAAGCAACCAAAGACGAAGGAGATGAGCCAATGCCAGCCAAAGCAGTCGCCGCGCGCGCCAACATCGAGAATGCCCTCCAGGACTACATCGCTGAGCTTCGCCTTGCGGGGCCTCACTGGGAGCGCCCGCCCGCGAACTCGTCTGAGGGAGAGGCTGCCTGGAATCCACGCCAGGTTGCAGAGCACTTGGCCGGCGCAGCGACGTTCTTCGCGGCCGGCATTGCGTCCGCGCTCGGCGTCCCGGGACCAGCTCGCAGCCAGCTCAGGTTCAGCACTGTGGAAGAGGCGATCACGGGCACGAGTGCTGCCCACGACGTGCTCCTGGGCGTGGTTGACGGACTGAGCGACGAGCAGATCGTGACGGAGTTCGAGGCCCCGCGTTTCGGCAAGACCTCGGCCGCTGGCCTGCTGGCTATTGTCACGAGCCACCTCGGCGACCACACGGGCCAACTGAG
>CAZCDK010000043.1:0-13921 GCA_964497285.1 uncultured Anaerolineaceae bacterium
GCGCGACCGCCTCGGCACGGACGGGGCTCGGCGCCCAACGGGGCAGCGGCGGATTGCAGCACCGGCGCGGCGCACTGTGGCTCACGCGGGTAGCGCTGGTCGTGCTCCCGACGCTCCCCATCATGTGGTTCTTCCTCGATGCGCCGTGGATGGTGCTGGCACCCAACCTCTTCGGTGGATTCATGTGGGCAGCCTTCAACCTGGCGAATTTCCAGCTTCTGCTGGAGGTGACCCCGGAACAGAACCGCGAGGAATACGTCGCGGTGTTCCACATCACGGTGTTTGCTGCGCTCTTCCTCGCCCCCTTCGTGGGAAGCGCGATCATCGCGGCCGCCGGATACCGATCGACCTTCCTGATTTCGGGCCTGAGCCGGCTTGTGTCGACCGCGCTCTTCTTCTTCGCCGTGAGCAAGCCGCCACCGGGCCGCTCGGCCGGCAGCGAAGGCACGCGCACCAGTCCCGTCTAGGGCGTCGCCACCGCCTCCGACTGCAGGGCTGCTGAGCGCTGGGCCCTGCCAAACGCCACCAGGCGGGTGAGCACCCGCGTGACCTCGTCCAGGTCCGCGTCGTCCATGTCGCCGATGAGGTTGCCGACGTAGGCCCTGCACTCCGCGATGCTGGATTCGACCGCCTCGCGACCGCGAGCCTCGAGCCAGATTCGAATCCCCCGGCGATCGTGCGGCGCAACCTCGCGGCGGATGAACCCGCCACGCTCCAGGCGGTCCAGCAAGGCGGAAACCGACGGTCGCGTGACGAGCAGACGGTCGGCGAGTTCGGCGTTGCTGAGGCCGCCCTCTTCGGAGAGGAAGACGAGGAGGCGCAGCTGGGTCACCGTCAGGCCATCACGATCCCAGATGCTCAGGCGAACCGGATCGAGCAGGCCGCTGGCCGCGAAGATCGCGTGAATGGCAGCGTGGAGGGCTGGGCGCAGGCGAAGGTTGTCCATCCCGCGATTATATGTCCGCCAGGAGCCGAACGGCGGAAGGGGTCTTTCCCGACGGGATCGGGCGCCGCGGGCCGTCGATCCGCAAACGTCCGCTTGCCGTCGCATCGCTGCCCGCTGGCCGGACCCTGCATTGGGGGCCCGAACGGCCGATGATCGGAATGTAAGACGGGGCGAGCAACTGGCTCGCCGGGGAGACCTGGACATGGACACGCCGCACATTCGCGTCTGCAAGCATTGCCACGGCTCCTACGACTGGCGCCGATCGCCGAGTTCGTGCCTGAAAATGACCTACTGCGGCTCGCTCTGTGAGAAGGCGGACCTGGGTTTCACGATCGAGGCCCTGCTGGCGGACGCACAGGTGATGCGCTGGGCGTGGCGCGAACTGCTCGCAGCCTGATCCGCGCGATCGCACGGCGCGTACCCCTCGCACCAGGATCCACAACCGGCAGAAAGACAAGCCCCTTTACCCGCGAAACTGGCGCGTGCGGGAAGGAACATCCTACGCTGGATTTGCGTATCTAGTGGTGAGGGCTGGAGCGAACCGGCGCTCGATTGGAGCTTCAGTGATGGGCAGGAGCATCGGACCAGGCGGCGTCGGCATGAACCTGGCCAACATCAAGATCTGTGCCAGGTGTGGGTTGCGTTACGACTGGCGGAAGTCGGCGAGTTCCATGTTGAAGATGACCTACTGCAGCTCGCTTTGCGAAAGCGCGGATCTCGGGTTCACTGTCGACGCGCTGCTCCAGGCCAGGCGAGCCGAAAGACCCGAACCAGGGACTGCCTTGCACGCCAGGTAGACAGGCGCAGATGGTACGGCAGAGTAGAGAAGGGGCCCCCGGGGCCTCTTCTTCGCGCCACATTCAGGTAAGGGCAAGGGGAGTGTCCGCGCGATTGGCCCACTCCCGCATCGAGCCGTCATAGACGCGAACGGCCTCGAAGCCGAGGAGCGCAAGGACGAAGGCTGCGTGCGCTGCACGGACCCCCGCCTGGCAGTAGGTAATGGTCTCCCTCCCGCGCACCAGGCCTGCATCAACCACGATCCGCTCGAGTGCCTCTGCGGCAAGGAACTTGCGCGAATCGCCGGGATCAACGCTCCGGGACCACTCCAGGTGCCTGGCGCCCGGGACATGACCGACGCGCCGGTTGCCACGGTCTTCGGTCCCCAGCCACTCGCCGTCGGAACGGGCATCGAGCACCTGGCAGGAGGGGGCCCCCAGGCGGTCGCGAAGGTAGTCTGCCGATGCCCAGATCGCAGGGGTGACCCGTGCCGTGAACACCGCGGGTGCCGGGGCAGCCACGTGGAACGTCACCGGACGGCCTTCAGATAGCCACCGCTGCCAGCCGCCGTTCAGCACCTTCACGTTCGCGTGGCCGTAGTAGTTGAGCACCCACCACAAGCGTGTCGCGGGGCGCGCATTGTCGTCGTCGTAGACGACGACGGTCGTGGCACCGTCGACGCCAAGCGACCCCATCAGGGCCTCAAAGTCCGCCTGCGCCATCACATGGACGCCAAACGGGCCACCGCCCGGGTCCGGCTCCTTTATGTAGTGGTGAACCGGGAGACCGACCGCGCCCGGGATGTGGGCGCGGCCGTAGGCGTCCGGCAACCCACAGTCGATTATGCGTACCGCCGGGTCGGGCAAGTGAGCAGCCAACCAGTCGGGTTCGGCAAGGAGTTCCGTGTGGGCATAGTCCATGGAAGTGTCTCCCCGGCGTCGTGAGGGCCTTTTGGCCTCTGAATGATGGCTATAGGTTCTGCTGGAAGAACGTCACGAGGCGACGCTCCAGGTATTCTAGACCCTTCGCATCGCGCGGCATGTGCCGTTCCTCGGGGAACAGGAGCAGGTCGAACTCCTTCTGGGCGGCGGAGAGGGCAACGATGAGGCGGGCCGTATGCCGGAAGTGAACGTTCTCGTCGATCATGCCGTGGACAAGAAGAACGCGCCCCCGCAGGTTCTCGACATGTGCGATGGCCGAGCTCTCACGATAGCCCTCGGGATTCTGTTCGGGCGTTCCCATGTAGCGCTCCGTGTAGCCCGTGTCGTAGGCCTCCCAGTGAGTCACGGGCGCGCCTGCGACACCGGCCCGAAAGACGTCGGGGGCGCGAAGGAGAGCCATGAGCGTCACATAGCCGCCATAGCTCCAGCCGTACACGCCGACGCGAGCGGCGTCGACCAGGCCCTGGGACACGAGTTCACGTACGCCGGCGACCTGGTCTTCGACCTCTACTACCCCGGTGCAGCCGCTGATCGGCGCTTCGAAGGCGAGCCCACGATTGGCGCTTCCGCGGTTGTCGAGCTTGAGGACGGCAAATCCGAGGCGCGCGAGGCACTGCGCACGGAGGTCAACTGTCAGCGACCATTCATTCGCGACTCGTTGTGCGTGGGGTCCGCCGTAGACCGAGACAATCAGCGGCCACGGGCGGGGGTCCGAGGCTGGAGGTGGACGGTAGAGAGCGCCGTGGAGTTCGGTAGCACCGTCAGCAGCTTTCACCGTCAGGAGTTCAGGGGGGTCGAGGCCCAATCCGGAAGCGGTGGCCTCGTCGCTGACGAATAGCGTCGCTTCAACCTTTCCGTCGATGGCGCGGAGGTCCACACGAGGGCCCTGGTCGAGCGTGCTCCATGTGTCCAGGAAGCGGCTGTGGTCCGGGGCGACGGCAACGTCGTGCCAGCCCGGCTCCGAAGTAAGGCGAACCGGTTCCCCACCATCGAGGGAAAGCGCATAGAGGTGGCGTTCGAGGACAGTCTCGCGGGTCCCAAGGAAATAGACGACGCGCCCTGCTTCATCGACCGAGACAATGCGGGTCACAACCCACCTGCCGCCAGTCAGCGTTCGATGGGCTTCCTCGCTCGGGCGCCACAGGTAGACGTGGCGGAACCCGGTCTCCTCGCTGGTGCCAACGATCTCGCCGGATTCGAGGAAGTGCGTGTCATGATCGAGGTTGAGCCAGGGGTCGCCTTTGCGCTCGATCAACAATTCCCGCGCGCCGGTCGCCGCATCAAAGGCCAGGAGCTTGAGTGTTCTCTGGTCGCGCGACAGGACCTGCACGGCCAGGCATCCCTCCGACCGCCAGGCGACCCGTGCAATGTAGATGTCCCGCTCGGGCCCAAGGTCCATCCACCGGAGTGCTCCGGATTCAACGTGCACTACGCCCAAGTCGAGGTGGGCGTTGGGCTTGCCGGCGAAGGCATAGCGGTGCTCTTCGACTTCGACCGACTCAGCCCCCTGGTGCATGATCGAGTACTTCGGGATGTGACGGCTGTCGGCGCGCACGAAGGCGATGCGGACCGAGTCGGGGCTCCACCAGTAGCCCGCGTCGCGATCCAGTTCCTCCTGGGCAATAAACTCCGCGAGACCGTGGGTAAGGCCGTCGTCGGCGCCTTCAGTCAGGCGCCGCGGTTGGGATTCGTCGACGCCGGCAACGAATAGGTCGCCATCGCGAACGAAGGCGACGAGGCGCCCATCGCCGCTCAGGCGGGGTTCAACAGCACCCACCACGCCCGGCAGTTCGCGGAGCAGGCCGCCGTCAACGCTCACGCTGATGCGGTCGCCTGCGGGGACCAGCACGGTCGGGCGAGCGGAGTCCCGGGCGAACTGGTAGCGCGTTACTCCCAGCTCGCGCAGGCGAGCCCGCTCGCGGCGGAGTTCCTCTTCGCGCGAGAGAGGCGGTGGTTCATCGCCCGGTGCGCCGCTGGGACCGGCGAGTACGCTGCGCTCGCCGGTCGCAATGTCGTAGCGCCAGAGACTGCGAACGAGGGTCCCGGCGTCGCTGTAGAGATACGTGACAGCCTTGCTGTCGGGAGTGAAGCGGACCGCCCCGGGGGCGGCCATCCCGGGGCGCGGAAAGCGAGCGACCTGTTCGATGGTGATGGTCTCGAACGACCGCGTCATTGGTCGAGCCCTTGCTGGCGGAGCGACTCAACTCCGGCCATGGACTTGGGTATCCCCGCGGTGAGCACCTCTGCACCGTCGCCGGCAACCAGCACGTCGTCTTCGATGCGTATGCCCCCGAAATCAAGGAGCCGGTCCACTCGCTCCCAGTCGACGGCATCGGCGAAGTCCCGTCGGCGCACCGGGTCTTGCAGGATGGCCCGGACGAAGTAGATCCCCGGCTCGATCGTGACCACGTAGCCCGGGCAAAGCGGCAGGTCGGCACGAAGGTACTTCAAGCCTTGCCGTCCGCTCCGTTCGCGCCCGGCAAGACAGCCACCGGCATCATGAGTCGAGAGGCCAAGCATGTGGCCAAGACCGTGGGGGAAGAACAACGCGTGCGCGTCACGCTCGACGAGCGCATCCGGGTCGCCTCGCAGGATCCCGGCTTGGACAAGGCCGTCGGCGAGCTGTCGGCTCGCCGCCATGTGAAGGTCTCGGTAGTCGACTCCCGGCCGGACAGCCGCGATCGCCGCCTCCTGGACATCGAGTACAAGCCGGTAGAGATCGCGCTGGATCCCCACGAACTGGGGGCCGGCCGGGAAAGTCCGCGTGACGTCGCTTGCATAGCCGGCGATCTCAGCGCCCGCATCGACCAACACCATGTCGCTCTCTCCGAAGGCGCGGTTGGTTGGGGTTGAATGGAGCACGGCGCCATTCGGCCCACCGCCGACGATGGAGCCATAGGCTGTGCGGTCACCACCGGCACGGAAGAACTCGACCTCTATCTCGACCTGGAGTTGGCGCTCCGTCATTCCGGGACGGACAAGGCGGATGCCAGCCAGGTGGCCCGCGTGGCTGGCATCCGCAGCCCTCCGCATCAACGCCAACTCAGCCGGGTCCTTCGAGCGGCGAGCCTCCGACACAGACTCGGAGAGGCGCGCGGCCAGGGTCTCATCACGATCGACTTCGAGCGTCGCCCAGCTCTCCACGTCGTAGCCGCCCGGATTCGCCGTTATGTCATCGTTGCCGATGATGGCAACTGGCTCGCCCCGGCGCCGCTCGAGCCAGCGACCGAGCTGCGAACGTGGAAGGACGCGGTCGAGACCCGTTCCGATCGCCAGCGCGCCGATGTCCTCGCCCTCGCCGGACCAGAGGCGGGTCTCTTCCGACGCGACGGGGACGAACATGGTCCAGCCCTCTCCTGGATCGAACACAAGGACGGCGCCGGGGGGCCCAACGCCCGCGAGGTATCGGTGTTCGGGGTGAGCGTGGAATCCGTGGACCTGATCCGTCCCCGCAATCGGCACGGGGAGCCCGGATGGGACCAGCACGACGCCCCGATCGAGCGCCCAAAGGCAGGCGACCGAATTGCGACGGGCGACGAGAAGCGTTGCGAGATCCGGGTTGCCTGGCATGTCTGGGGACAGTTTAGCTAATGGCGTTCTCACCGCGCCGGGCATTTCTGGTTCCTTGTGCCCGCCTGTATGCAGACGCTGCGGCGCGAAGGCTGGCCGCCACCTCGGTGCGGAGTTCAACCGGGGCCACGACGCGAGCATCTGGGCCCCAACTCCGCACCCAGGGAACGAATTCAAGAAGACTCGGGATCTGAAGCTGCATACGAACGCCACCATCGGGAAGATCGCTCAAGCGCTGGGATGGGTGCCAGTTCGTCTCGCGGAGCCGCCAGGCAACAGCCGGCCGGAAGTCGACGACCACGTCGAACTTGTCATCGCCGAACACGACTCCCCAACTTCGGTTCAGCTGGTCGACAATCTCCCCCGTGTCGGGTGGAACAAAGGTCTGCGGTGTTACCTCGGCATGCTGGATGCGGTCCATACTTGAACGTGCGAACGGCGCTGTGGAGGTGGCTGAGACCAATCACGTAGGTCGCCGCGCCATTGGCGCTCGGTTCCAACAGGTACGGGTCGAGCGCCGTCGTGCGAAGAGAGGAGTCTCGCGCAGATCGGTAGGTGATTTCCACCGTCCGGGATTGGGCCCAACCTTCGGTGATGCGGCAGAGCGCGTCGTACTGGTCTTTGCGCACCGGCCTGCCACGAAGCTGGGCGGCTGTGGCCGTCACCTGGTGGCTGATCGGCGGCGGCAAGGCATCGGCCAGTTTGTCGAGGGCGGTGACGCCGTCCTGGTCGCGTTCGTCGGCGTGCCGAAGGAAGAGCCTTGTGGCGAGGAAAATGGCGCGGGCTTCCTGGAGGGTAAAGCGGACCGGGCCAAGCGGAGCGGATCCAGGGAGCAGTTGGTAGCGGTAACCCGACTGCACGAGCGGCACGCCAAGTTCGCTTTCCAGGACAACAATGTCCCGCTGAATTGTGCGCGTGCTGAAGCCGAGTTCCGCTCCTAGTTCCGCGGCAGTCCAGCCCTGGACCCTGTTCCGCAGGAGGCGCTCGATCTCTATCAGTCGTGCAGCTCGTCGGACTTGCTCCGTCATTTGTCGCTCCACCAGTCCCAGAAGTATGCGCCTACTATCTTGGAGGGCTATCGCGACAAATCATGTCGTGATTGACTGGCTTGTCCCGAGCCGCAAGGAGTTCGCTCACACAACTATACTCCACGCACGGAGCAGCAAACCACGAGGTGCCTTACTATCGAGATCATGGCCGAGCAACGCGACTTTGGCACATTGGTGCTCATTGCGGCGGAGGCGATCGGCCAGCCGGGACAGAGGCGGTTCCGGTTGCATGCGCTTGGCGCAGCGGGTGACACGGCGCTTCTCTGGATCGAGAAAGAGCAGTTGGCGGCACTGGGAGAGGCGCTGGGCACAGTCCTCGCCAACGAAGGCTACCGGCACGCCTCGGCGCCCCTCGACGATCGCGAGGACCCGGCTGTCTTCCCTCTCACAGCGGACTTCGACTTCCGCGTCGGGCAGCTTTCGATGGGGTTGGACCAGGAGCACCAGCACCTGGTGATCGTCGCCGGGGATACCGGTGGAGACGACGGCATCACGGTTACCATGGAGCTTGACTTCCGCCGCGCATACGAACTCCGGCGCCAGGTAGCGGACGTGATTGCTGCTGGCAGACCGCCATGCGCGCTGTGCGGCGGCCCCGTAGACCCCGGCGGCCATGTTTGTCCACGCGCGAATGGGCATCACGAGATCGAGCGGTGACCTCTGCGGCTCTCACCGCCCCGAAGGAGTCCCCGGCGATGGCGAAAGGCTCGACGACCCATTCGGCGCCGGCGTCCCCGTGCTGGGTGGGGGCAACGGCGTCGCGGTCCGAGTCAGGGAGACGGTAGGCGACGGACTTGGGCTCGGAGTCCCCTCCGGCTCAGGGGCCGGGGCCTGCGTCTCCTCGGGTTCGGGCGCGTGCTGGGATGGCGGCTCGTACGGCAGGATCGCCGGCAATCCCTCGACAGTGGCGGCCACGGTCACCAGGCTCTCCGGACCCACGACCTCGATGAAGATCGGGCCACGGTTGAAGGCGATCTCGCTGCCGCCGGTGTCAAAGAAGCGTGTGCGGCTGCGCCGCTCGTTCTTGGCCCATCGGCCCTCGATCGCTTTGCCATCGAGAAAGACCATGGCCGGGCCCTCGCCCAACTGGTCGAGCAGTGCGTGGCCCGCCTCGTCCACCACCACCCATGGCACTCGCATGACAACCACGTTCGTGAATCGCAGCTGCTCCTTCGACTGGCCGTCGAGATGGGGCCCGCCGCCAGCGAAGCGAAGGTAGGCCTTCGCTGCCTCGTCCCAGTGCCACTGGACCAGCTGCCACGGAACGCGCTGAGTACGGAAATTGACTTCGAGGCCTGCCGCGGCCCGATAGCCCGCAGTGCCCTCGCCATCACCCTTGAATGGCCACGGCTCGAACGCGCTCGGACCGCCGAAGCCCATCCTGGCTGCTGCCTCGCGGAGCAACGGAGTTCGTGTGGCCAGGTTGTACGGCGAATACCGGGTGTCGTCGCGATAGTAGGCGGCACTGGCCTCCGAGCCAAAGGCATTGAGGCCCTTGATCCCCCATTCCGCGATCTGACCGATGGCGTCGGCCTCGTTGTCTGTCTGCGCCCCGCCCGCGTGGGCGTAGAGCGCCCGAAGTTCGTCGACCCAGATGACAAATGGCGTGCGGGCGGAACGAACGGGCTCGACCCGGTTCGCCTCCTTTCGCCAGAAGACAGCCATGAACCGGGTTATGCCGCCCTCGACGAAGGCCTCGAAGACGAGATCGGCCCTATCGAGCCCGACCTGCGGCATAGCGAGCGGACTGTTGTCAACCATCGCCGCAAGGGGGGGAAGAGCCATGCGGGCCATCCACTCCTCATCAGACATCGCAACGCCATCAAGGATGCCCGCATGGCGAATCGGCGTCGGCGTGGGCGAAGGAAGAGCCGCCGGAGCACGAGACGGATTGGCAGGAGGTGGGGCCCCGGTCGCGCCAGATGACGGTCCCGAAGCAGTACTCCCTGGCGATAGAAGCGCGAAGACAAGGAAGCCGCCGGCGGCGAGCGCCGAGAAGACCACGAGTCCAACTACCACTCTTTGCAGCCCATTACTGGCGCCTCGATCGGCCATGATCCGATGCTACAGGACCCGCTCAAAGAAGGAACGGCCGCCGCAGATCGCCTACCGGGATTGCACGTGCGGGGGTGGGGTTGGCAGAGTAGGCGAATGCAAAAGCTCGGAATACTGACGAGTGGCGGTGACGCCCCAGGAATGAACGCGGCAATCCGCGCCGCCGTGCGCACGGCGTCCGCGAG
The DNA here is from genome assembly GCA_964497285.1 of uncultured Anaerolineaceae bacterium. Lineage (GTDB taxonomy): Bacteria > Chloroflexota > Dehalococcoidia > Tepidiformales > Tepidiformaceae > UCB2. Next base: position 9,524 of record CAZCDK010000043.1, read on the forward strand.
AGGTCTCGCGATGGTTGGGTATTTCGACGGCTTCGCCGGCTTCGTGGCCGGGGAGTTCCAGGAACTCGACGATCGCTCCGTGGGCAACCTCATCCAGCGCGGCGGTACCTTCATCGGGACGTCGCGTTGCCCCGAGTTCATGGAGCCGGGTGTGCGCGCCGCAGCCGTGCGGCAGATGCGCCAGGATGGTGTCGATGGCCTGATCATCGTCGGAGGCGACGGAAGCTTCCGGGGTGCCCGGGCGATTGAGAAGGAACACGGCGTGCCCGTGGCCGGCATCCCGGGGACGATTGACAACGACGTCTATGGAACGGAGGAGACCATCGGCTTCGACACAGCAGTCAACACGGCTGTCCTGGCCATCGACAGCGTCCGCGACACGAGCGAGTCGACCGGGATGATGTTCTTCGTCGAGGTGATGGGCAGGACGAGCGGGGCGATTGCGCTCCACACGGCAGTGGCTGGGGGAGCCGCCGGCGTTCTCGTGCCGGAAGCGCACGAGGACATGTCGCGGCTGGTGGAACGGCTCAAGGGCTCAATCGCCCGCGGAAAGCGGAGCCACATCGTCGTCGTCGCCGAAGGTGAAGAGGCGGGCGGGGCGTTCGCCGTGGCCGAGCACATCCAGAAGCTGATCGACCATCCCTTCCGGGTCATGGTGCTCGGGCACATCCAGCGCGGCGGGAGACCGTCGGCCCGGGACCGGATCGTAGCTTCGATATCGGGGGCAATGGCCGTCGAAGGCCTGCACAACGGCCGATCTGGGTTCATGATCGGTATGCAAGGCGGTCGCGGTGTCGAAGTCCCCCTCGCCGACGTTGTGGAGTTGGTCCACCCGCCCCCTGAGTATGACCTTCTGAGGCTGGCGCAGACCCTCGCGGGGTAGCGTTTCCGGCGGCGCCGGCATCGCGCCGATTCGGAGTTCGTCGCCCCCGATCTTTCGCCCCTACGGTCGCGGGAACGTAGGATCCAGCATTGATTCCGGCCGAATCGCAGGAGCCTCACCGTGGGCGAGTCGCGCGTGCTCGAAGGCGCTTCCCAGTGCGCCGGTCCAGGACCAAATGGACATGCCCTTGCCGGCGACCGGCCACAGTGGCCACGAGACCGCGTCGTCGACGTTCGGCATATCAAGCTTGAGCTCTCGTTGGACCTACCCGCCAGGTCGATCGCCGGGACGGCCACCCATCGCGTGACGCCACTCAACGACGGACTGGAAACGGTCTCCTTCGACGCCGTCGAGATGACGATCGGCGGCGTTGCCGTGGACGGGGATCCCGCGGGCTTTTCCCACGACGGCCGGAGTCTCGAGGTGGAATTGGGCGCCGGGCGCCGGCGTGGCACGGAGATCGAGATCGCGATCACCTATCGCGCCACGCCCCGCCTCGGCCTTAACTTCATTGGCCCCGATCCGGAGTACCCCCGTAAGCCACTCCAGGTGTGGTCGCAAAGCCAGGATGAGGATTCGCGCTACTGGTTCCCCTGCTACGACTACCCCAACAACAAGCAGACAAGCGAAATGGCCGTCACAGTACCGGGAAGCTGGTTCGCGCTGTCGAACGGCAAGTTGCAGGCAGAACGGGTGAATCCGGACGGCTCCCGAACGTTTCACTGGCTGCAGGCTCGGCCGCATTCCACGTACCTGATCACATTGGCGGCAGGGGAACTGACACGTATCGATGCGAGTCGCGAAGATCTCGCCATTGACTACTACGTCGAGGCGGCCGACGCGGAGCGGGCGCAACTCACGTTTGGGCGGACGCCAGAAATGATCGCTCTCTTCGAACGGCTAACTGGCGTCCCGTACCCCTGGGCGAAGTACAGCCAGATCGTTGTGCGCGATTTCGTGTTCGGCGGCATGGAGAACACGAGCGCAACGACGATGACCGAGAACATCCTGGTCGATCGTAAAGCGACGCGGGACTTCACCAGCGACGATCTCGTGTCGCACGAGCTTGCGCACATGTGGTGGGGTGATCTCCTGACCTGCCGTGACTGGTCCCATGGATGGCTGAACGAAGGATTCGCCAGCTATTTCGAGCTTCTCTGGGACGAGGAATACCGCGGACGAGATGAGTATCGTCAGGGGGTGCTTCTGAACACGGAGCTCTATATGGACGAGCGTTACCGCCGTCCCATTGTGAGCAACGTGTATCACGAACCAATCGATATATTCGACCGGCACCTGTACGAAAAGGGCTCGTTAGTGTTGCACATGTTGCGGGGAGTGCTGGGCGACGACGCGTTCTTCCGTTCGATCCAGCGGTACTGCCGCGAAAACCGCGACCGCAACGTCGTGACACAGGACCTCCTCGAAGCAGTCGAGGCGGAGACGGGCCGGAATCTTGAGTGGTTCTTCGAGCAGTGGGTCCACAAGCCGGGCCACCCCGAACTCAAGGTGCGCTGGAGCTGGGACGCCCGAAAGAACCTTGCGAACGTCAACGTCCAGCAGACCCAGGCGACCGACAGCGGAACTCCCATCTTCCGTCTGCCTGTGACGATCGACTTCGCGACCGTGCAGGGGCGACCAAAGTCGTTTCGCGTTGAAATCACCGAGAAGGACCAGACGTTCGCTTTCCCGCTCGACCGCAAACCGAGGATCTGCCGTTTCGACCCCGGGAACTGGGTGCTGAAGAAACTTGACTTCGACAAGCCGTTGACTGAGTTGATCACGCAGTTGCGCGAGGACGACGATATCGCCGGGAAGCATTTCGCCGCGGAGGCACTGGCGAAGAAGGGCGGACCGGAAGCCATCGAGGCGCTCGCGGAGGTGCTGGCGAGAGCAGGATTCTGGAGCGTGCGCGGAGCGGCCGCGAAGGCGCTTGGAGCCATGCGTACGCCAGCCGCGAGAGCAGTGCTCCTCCGAAGCCTTGGCATTCGACAGCACCGGGTCCGTCGGGCGGTAGTGGCAGCACTCGGTGAGTTCCGGGGCGACGCCGAGGTGTTCGCGGCGATCGAGCCGCTTTCCCGCAAGGACCCATCCTGGTTCGTGGAGGCGGAGGCCAACCGGACCGCCGGAAAGCTTCGCGCACCGGGAGCGTTCGACCTCCTCCGCGAGAACATGGATCGGCCGTCGTTCCGGCAGGTCGTGCGCACAGGTTGCGTGGACGGGCTGGTCGAGTTGCGCGACGAGAGAGGATTCGACCTGCTCCTCGCCGCAACACAATACGGGGCGCCCTGGCAGTCGCGCGCGCCAGCCGCGAGTGCGCTCGCGAAGCTGGCGTTGTTTTTCCCGGAGCGGAAGAAGGCCATCGGCGAGGAGCTGGCGAACCTCGTGCGCGATCCGTTCTTCCGCGTCCGAATCGCGGCTGCCGAGGCCCTCAAGACGCTCGGCGACCCGTCGTTCGGGGCGACGCTCGATGCGATGGCCGCAAGGGAACTCGACGGCCGCGCCATCAGAGCAGGACGCGAACAGGCCGCCGCCCTTCGTCGTGGAGCGGGGACGACCGACGAGGTTCGGAGGCTCCGCGAGCAGTTCGAGGCGTTGCGAGAGGAAAACCGGGACCTTCGTGCCCGGGTGGAGAGCCTCGACGCGGTTCAGCGCCGGACGTCACCGTCCAGACCCGGGGTAGCGAAGAAGGGCACGACCCGGAGTCCTTCCCAAAGGCAGAAGAAATAAGAGCAGCCGCGTTCAGCGGAGGTGCATACTCACGATATGAACGATGCCTACATCCTCGCCATCGACCAGGGGACAACCAGTTCGCGCGCGCTCGTAGTCGACGCCCTTGGCGTAGTCCGCGGTACTGGTCAGGCCGAGTTCGCGCAGCATTTCCCGGCGCCAGGGTGGGTGGAGCATGAGCCCGGGGAGATCTGGAGCTCCGTCATGGCCGCCATCGGCGAGGCCCTCGCTACCGCGGGCATCGCCTTCCGCGAACTCACAGCCATCGGCGTCACCAACCAGCGGGAGACGGTGGTGGTCTGGGACCGCGCTACGGGCGAGCCGCTTGCCAACGCGATCGTGTGGCAGGACCGGCGCACAGCTGCCCTGTGCGAGGAAATGCGTCAAGCCGGCCACGAACCGGGGATCACCCAGGCGACGGGCCTGGCACTCGACCCCTACTTCTCCGCAACGAAGCTGATGTGGCTCCTGCGCGAGCGGCCCGAGCTGCGCCCGCGGGCGCAGGACGGCGAACTGGCTGCCGGGACGATTGACTCCTGGCTTGTGTGGAAGCTGACCGGCGGGACGCGGCACGTCACCGACTACACAAATGCCAGCCGTACCATGCTTTTCAACATCACCAGGGGGCGCTGGGACGAGCGGCTCTGCGACCTGTTCGGAATCCCCCGGGCCATGCTGCCGACCCCTCAGCCGTCCCGCTCCCATTTCGGAACGACGGACGAGGCGACCTTGGGCGCGAAAGTGCCGATCACGGGGATGGCGGGCGATCAGCAGGCAGCCCTTTT
>CAZCDK010000043.1:13931-17526 GCA_964497285.1 uncultured Anaerolineaceae bacterium
CCTTTTCGGACAGGCTTGCTTCCGTCCGGGGCAGGCGAAGAACACGTACGGCACCGGGTGCTTCTTGCTCGCGCACGCGGGGCCGAAGCCGGTGCTTCCGTCAAGTGGGTTGCTCCTCTCGGTCGGGGCCAACGCCGGACTGCGGGGGCCGGAGTACGTGTGCGAGGGGTCGGTGTTCGTGGCGGGTGCGCTTGTGCAGTGGCTGCGAGACGGGCTGGGAATCATCGAACGCGCGGAGGACGTCGAGGCGCTCGCCGCGTCGGTGCCGGATGCCGGCGGGGTGTCGGTTGTCCCGGCGTTCACCGGATTGGGCGCGCCGCACTGGGACCCATACGCTCGCGGAGCGATCCTCGGGCTCACTCGTGGCGTGAGCAAGGCCCATATCGCGAGGGCTTCGCTGGAGGCGATCGCCCTTTCCAGCGCCGAGCTCGTGGGTGCGGTCAACGCGAACCTGCCCGCGCCTATAGACGAACTCCGCGTGGACGGGGGTGCCGCCCGCAACGACCTCTTGATGCAGATACAGGCCGACTTCGCCGGAATCCCCGTCATTCGCCCGCAACAGACCGAAACCACCGCCATGGGAGCTGCCTACCTTGCCGGCATCGAGGCCGGCATCTGGAGCGGCCCGGAAGAGGTGGCAGGACTGTGGCGGGAGGGGCGCGTGTTCGAGCCCGCCATCGGTGAGTCCGAGCGCTCGGACCGCCTGCGCCAGTGGGAACGGTCAGTCGAGCGCACGCTGCGGTGGGCGGAGGGCGAGTGAGCTCGGACCGGGCCAGGAGCCCGGGAGCCACTGGCAACACCGCGCGCCCGTCTCCCGCCTGGCCGACAACAGCCGCCCCGCATGTGCCGGAGACCGTGCGGCGGCTTGAAGTGCTCGCTGCGGGACAACCACTGGACGTTGTGGTGATCGGCGGCGGCATCAACGGCTGCGGCATCGCCGAAGAGCTCTCGGCGCGTGGACTCCGCGTTGCCCTGTTCGAGGCCGACGACTTCGGTTTCGGGACGACATGGCGCTCGACGAAGCTGATCCACGGCGGATTGCGATACCTCGAGCATGGCGACGTGCGGCTGGTATTCGAATCCCTTCGGGAGCGCTCCTGGCTCCTGCGAGCTGCACCGCACCTCGTAAGGCCACAGCGGTTCGTGTTGCCGACGCTCCCGTGGACCCGGCGGCCGGACTGGCAACTTCGCGTTGGCCTCACGCTCTACGACCTGCTCGCTCGCGACGGTGGCCTGCCTGACCATCGGCGGATCACTGCGGCGGATGTGTTCGGCCTGATCCCGTTCCTTCCCCCTGAGACCCGGGGCGGCTTCACGTTCTACGACGCCCGCTGCATCGCCCCCGAACGGCTGGCACTCGAATTCGCCCTGGCAACGCGCGCCCATGGCGCATTCGTGGCCAACCACACGCCGGTGCAGCGCATTGCGGTCGAGAACGGATCCGTTGTGGGCGTCGATGTCGGCGCCGGGGAAGCGGTCGTGCGGGTGCCCGCCAGGGCAGTCATCAACGCTGCCGGCCCCTGGGTCGACGCGGTGAATGCCGTGGCCGACCGCCCGGCGCCGGAGCTGCTGGGCGTCACCCGCGGGACTCACATCGTCGTCGAACCGGAACGTCCCATCGGCAAAGACGGGGTGTTCTCCACAACCAGGACCGACGGGCGGGTGTTCTTTGCGGTGCCCCAGGACGGGCTGCTCCTCGTGGGTACAACTGACGTTCGCTACGCCGGTGACCCAGGAGCAGTCCGGCCGACAATGGAGGACGTCGACTACCTGCTCGACGAAGCCCGGGCCCTCATGCCGGGGCTTCGATTGACGATCGCCCACGTTCGGTATGCCTACGCGGGCCTCCGCCCGCTGCAGCGGATGAGGGGCGGTCCCGAGGCATCAATCACGCGCCGGCATGCGCTGATAGACCACGGAAGGCGTGGCGGCCCGCGGGGACTCCTCAGCCTCGCAGGGGGGAAGCTAAGCACGTTCCGGCCGCTTGCCCACGAGCTGGCGAAGCGACTGGAGGCAGGAAGGCGACGGCACCCTGGGCCTGGGGACCACGCAGATCGGGAGTGGCTCCGCATCCTGAAAGCCAGTCGCCTCGATTCCCATGTGAAGAACCACCTGCGACGCTATGGCCCGGCCTTCGGCGGCGTCGCGGCGGGAGGGTCCGAGGTACTCTGCGATCACAGTGGAGCTATTGCTGGAGAGGTCGTTCAGGCGGTGCGAAACGAGGCTGCGTTCACGCTCTCGGACGTGATGATGCGCCGGACGGGAATCGCTTGGGGAGCCTGCCGGGGATTGTGCTGCCACCGGGCCGTGGCGGAGATCGTCGCTGAGGAACTCGGCTGGGACGCCGCTGAAAGGGAGTCGCAGGTTCGCCTCTACGAGGCCGAAGTCGCCTGGCATCTGCCTGAAGTCGGGTCGCTGACGGCCGGAGGCGAGTGCGTTGCACCAGCGTGAGCATCTCGATGACGCAATCGAAGCGGCAGCCGCAATGCTCCGGCTGGCGACGCACGCCGTGGCTCTCGTGGGAGCAGGCCTTTCGGCAGAAAGCGGCATTCCCACGTTCCGGGGGGAAGGTGGCCTCTGGACCAGATTCGGCGAACCGACATTCGATGGGTGGGAGCTCTTCAGCCAGGATCCCGCCGCCTGGTGGCGTGAGGTCATCGACTCCGGGCGAGAGGAGGGACAGTTCGCCCGCACCATCGATGAGGCCAGGCCCAACGCCGGGCACTACGCCATGGCCGACCTGGAGAAGATGGGCTGCCTGGCGCACATCATCACGCAGAACATCGACAACCTGCACCAGCTGGCCGGGTCGACACGGATCAGCGAAATCCACGGCAACCGCAATCTGGTGCGCTGCATGAGTTGCGGCTCCCGGGACCGGCTGGCGACCATAGCCCTGGACCGGCTGCCACCTCTCTGCCCCGAATGCGGCGGGTTCCTCAAGACCGACACTGTCATGTTCGGAGAGCCCATCCCGGAGGATGTCCTGCGGGACTGCTACCGCGAAACGTCGCTGAGCGACCTCTTCCTCGTCGTGGGGACATCGGCAGTAGTCTATCCGGCCGCGGAGTTCCCCCAGATGGCCCGGCGGCGGGGAGCCGGTCTGATCGAGATCAATCTCCAGGACACGCCCTTCAACGGATTGGCGGACGTTGTCATCCGCGCGCGGGCAGGCGAGGCGCTCGCCGCCATCGTTGAGCGGCTGCGGGAAGACGAGACGTAGGTCTCAGGCCGCGAGCTTCTCCGGGACAACCTCGGGGGCGGCCCCGGGATTGGCGGCATCGCCCGGGCCATACCGGCACATGGCTTCGTTCAGCGCCGCAAGCCGGCCGACCGGGTCGCCCGGGATCCGGGCGTACATTCGGCGAAGGCGCCGATTCGTAAAGAGGACGGCCACCAGGCCAGCCAATGCATATCCTGCCAGGACGTCGATGGCCCAGTGCTCTCCAAGGTAGATAACGGCGAACCCGACCAGCCCCGCGTAGAGTGCGGCCAGCCAACCGAGCCAGCGCGTGCGACTGCACCTCAAGAGGAAGAACAGGCCGATCACAAGAGGGACCGCTGCATGCATGCTTGGAAACGCGGCGACCGGGTT
>CAZCDK010000044.1:0-7237 GCA_964497285.1 uncultured Anaerolineaceae bacterium
ACGTCCAACTTCGATTCCGCCGGTCCCGTGCCTTGTTCAGCACCCTGCTAAAGGCATCGTGCTGGCATAAGGTATCGACCGATACGGGGATTGCAATAGGTATCGTCGATAGGCGTTTTGAAAGAGAGGCAAGGGCGGAGAGGGAAGAGGTCCAGATCTGCGGATGGCGGGTGCCCGACGATGGCCGGTGCGTTCCCCGGGCCTGCCGGGCTACGTTGCCTGCGACCTCTCGCGGGGATTTGGGTGCGATCACCGACCGCCTTGGTCTAGAAGCGGTAGGAGGCGTGGTCTTTCGCCACGACGGTGTTGGCCAGACCGCTGGCATCAACGTCGGAGTCGACGTGCGTCAGGATGAGCGTGGCCTCCCGGGCGAGCGCGGCGCGCACGCGCGGGATGTCGTCGACGAGGTTCATGTGGATGGGCACGTCCGCAGTGCGAGAGGCGCACTCGCTGACCAGAACCTCGCTATGCCGAGCGAGGTCGAGCACGGCGTCGCAAAGGGACGTATCGCCGGTGTACCCGAACCTGCGTCCGTGGAGCGAGGCCGCATAGCCGAGGCAGATCTTCAGTCTCGGGTCGTGACGGACGTCGATCGGGAGGAGGTTGAGATCACCGACTGTCAGGGCCATTCCCGGGTCGGCTACCACCCATTCGATGTCGTAGTTGATCTCGAAGAGCGACGGATAGGTCCGCTCAGTCACCTGCTCCACGACGGAGCGGGTTTCGCGTGGCCCGACGATTGTGACGGGAGTCGTGCGACCCTGGTACTTCCAGTAGAGAAGAAGGAACGGCAGGCCGAGCAGATGGTCCGCGTGGTGGTGACTGATGACCACGGCCTCGAGCTCGTTTGGGTCGAGCCCGGCATGCCGGACGGACATGAGTGCCTGAGGAGGGGCTTCAAAGAGGTAGCGGTTGTTGGCAAGGAAGCCGTTCCAGCAGAGGCCCCCGGGGGCAAAGGCGTTGCCGGTGCCGATGAAGGAGAGGGTCAGGTCGGACATGGGGTCACTCTACGTTACCGCCGGGTACGGGGCATTCGCTGCTTCGGGAAGTGGATTGATGTCCTTCGCCAACGCACAATCAGGGAATGACGTACAGGGTTGGGATCATCAACGTCACCGGGTTTGCGGGAATGGAAGCGGCGCGGCTGCTCTGGAACCACCCCGGGGCAAGGGTCGTGGCGGCGACGGGCCGTTCGCTGGCGGGGCAACGGCTGGGAGAGGCCTTCCCGAGCCTCGCCGTCTACGGTGACTTTCGGGTCGGGGAGGAGATCGACGCGGAGGTCGACGTTGTGTTCTCGGCGCTGCCGACAGCCGCGAGCGCCACCGCTTGTGTGCCGTTCGTGCGCGCAGGCATCCGCGTGATCGACATCGCGGCGGACTTCCGGCTCAGGAACCCGGCCTCCTTCGAGGAGTGGTTCGGCCAGCCTCATCCGGCCCCCGACCTGCTGCCGCAGGCCGTCTACGGGCTCCCGGAGACCAATCGTTCACAGATCGCGAGAGCGCGCCTCGTCGCGAATCCCGGCTGCTACCCGGCGGCGGCCATTCTTGCCGTGGCGCCCGCAATCGCGGCGGACCTGGTGGAAGGGAGCATCGTGGTAGACGCGAAGTCGGGGATCTCCGGCGCCGGTCGGGGGACCGGGGGTGGATTCGGCTACGCAGATGTAAACGAGGACGTCTCGGCCTACAGGATCGCCAACCACAATCACCAGCCGGAGATCGCCCAGGAGCTTTCGACCCTTCGTGGAGACGAAGTGAAGGTCACGTTTGTGCCGCACCTGGTGCCAATGACGAGGGGCATCCATGCCACCTGCTATGCGCGGCTGCGACGGCCGATCACGCGTTCGGAGGTCATGGACATCTATGGTGACTTCTACCGCGAGGCGCCGTTCACGCACGTCGTTGACGCTCCGCCGCACACCAAGCACACGCTTGGAACGAACATGTGCCTGGTACACCCGGTGATCGACGAACGGAACGGAGTGCTGGTCGCGATCGGTGTGCTGGACAACCTGGGGAAGGGCGCGGCCGGCCAGGCGATCGAGAACATGAACCTGATGCTGGGTCTGCCGCAGGCTGAGGGGCTGTCGCTGCCGGCGGTCTACCCGTGACGATCGAGATCGACTCTGCGGGGACGGTTACCTCGCCACCCGGTTACTTGGCCGGCGCGGTGTACGCGGGCATCAAGACCTACGGTCCCGGGAAGCTCGACCTGGCAATTCTTGCGTCCGAGTGCGTCTGCAATGCGGCGGCGACGTTCACGAGGAACCGGTTGTTTTCGGCGCCCATTCACGTCAATCGCGCGCACCTGGCGAATGGCAAGGCGCAGGCAGTGGTGGTGAACGCGGGTGTGGCTAACTCCAGCACCGGGGCGCGGGGCATTGCCGACGGCAGAAGGATGGCTGATCTGGTGGCGGCGAAGCTCCAACTCCCGGCGCCGGACGTGCTTGTTTGCAGCACCGGGGTAATCGGGCACTACCTGCCGATGGAGAAGATAGAGCCCGGCATTGCCGCCGTGACGCTTTCGCACGACGGCGGCGCGGAGTTTGCACGCGCAATCATGACCACCGACACGCGACCGAAGGGCGGAGCCGTGCGATTCGGACCCTACACGATTGGGGGCTGCTGCAAGGGCTCGGGGATGATCCACCCGAACATGGCCACGATGCTGGCGTTCCTGACGACCGACGCTCCGATCGAGCAGGACTTCCTCAGCCGTTGCTTGCGCACCGCCGTCGATCGATCGTTCAACCTGGTCTCTGTCGATGGCGACACGAGCCCGAGCGACACGGCCATCCTGCTTGCCAACGGTCTCGCGGGGGGCGAGCCGATCCGCGAAGGCGCAACAGGGGCATTGGAGTTCGCGCAGAACCTGGAGGCACTCTGCGTCCACCTCGCACGGGAGATCGCCCGTGATGGAGAGGGCGCTACGAAGCTCATGGACGTGTCAGTCCGTGGCGCCGCCTCAGATGCGGAGGCGCGCCAGCTCGTTCGAGAACTCACGACCTCGTATCTGCTGAAGAGCGCAATCTACGGGGCGGATCCCAACTGGGGACGGATCGTAGCAGTGATCGGCAGGTCAACCGTGGCAGTTTCGGAGCCTGACGTGACCGTGACCCTCTGCGGCCACCGAGTGTTCGAAGACGAAGGCCCCACGGGATTCGATCCGGTGGTGGTGGCAGGCGCAATGCGCGGCGACACCGTTTCGATTGAGGTGGAGCTTGGCGCCGGCCGGGGAACCGCCAGTGGCTGGGGTTGCGATCTCACAGAAGGCTACGTGAAGATCAACGCCGACTACCACACATGACCGGACCGCTCGTCATAAAGATCGGAGGAAGCACCCTCGGCGCAAGTGACACGACTTTTCGCGACGTGGCGGCGATGGCCCGCGAGGGCGATCTGCCAGTAGTCGTGCACGGTGGCGGGGCCGAGGCGAGCCGCTGGCTTGAGGCGATGGCTATTCCGTCTCGCTTTGAACGCGGGCTGCGCGTGACTGACGAACGGGCTTTGCCGGTTGTAGTGGCCGTTTTTGCCGGGTTGGTGAACAAGCGAATCGTGGCCGCGATCAATGCGGCGGGGGCGCTTGCTGCAGGTCTCAGCGGTGCGGATGGTCGCATCCTCGAGTGTCGGCTCGCGGCGCCTGAGCTCGGGTTCGTGGGCGAACCCGTTCGCGCAAGGCCGGAGGCGATTCGCGCCCTGCTGGAAGCGGGGATAGTGCCGGTCATCAGCTCAATCGGATTTGTCCCGGGCGGGGATGCCGACCAGCTGGTGAACGTGAACGCTGATACCGTCGCGGGCAAGATCGCCTCGGCGATCGTGGCCCGGGAGCTGGTGTTTCTCAGTGACGTCGAGGGTGTGTGTGGCGCGGACGGCGCCGTGATCCGGAGACTCAGCGGTGCCGAGGCGCGCCGGCTGGTGGCGGATGGTGTGGTCTCGGGCGGGATGATCCCGAAGGTGGAGGCGTGCCTCTATGCCCATGCGCTCGGCGTGCACGTTCGCATCATCGACGGTCGTGCAGCTGGGAGCCTGCTTCGCCGGGCGGAAAGTGGAACGGAGCTCCTTGAGGCGGTCTGACTCATGGTTGGACGAACGCGCCCACTCCGGGCGACTCAGGGTGTTTGCTGCTTGACAGAATTGGGCATCGGACGTGAAGTGAACCGCATCTTGCCCCGGGTGGAGCCGGCGTGAACACCGAAGCTGCGGTCCCCACCGAGATCCCCGCACCGAGAGCATACGACCTGGATGACCCCGCTCTCTACCTCAACCGCGAGCTGAGCTGGTTGGAGTTTAGCCAGCGCGTGTTTGCTGAGGCCCTCGACGAAAGGAACCTGCTGCTCGAACGAGTGAAATTCCTTGCCATAACCGCGAGCAATCTGGATGAGTTCTTCGCGAAGCGTGTCGGCTGGCTGAAGCGCCTGTTGCAGGCCGATCCGCGGGCTCGGACTGCCGACGGTCTGACAATTCGCGAACAACTGCGACAAGTGGTGAAGCGATGCGACCAGATGAGGCGGGAAATGGAGCGTTGCTGGCGGAAGTCACTTCAGCCGATCCTCCAGGGCCACGGCGTACGGATTGTCGCCTTCTCGGACCTCGAACCGGCAATGAGAGAACGTTTGAGCACGTACTTCGAGCAGGCGATCTTCCCGGTTCTGACACCGCTCGTGGTGGACCCCGCCCATCCGTTCCCATTCATCTCCGGCGGCAGCCTTTCCCTGGCGCTCAATGTTCGGCATCCGGTGAGCGGCCAGGAGCGATTCGCGCGCGTGAAGGTCCCTCAGAACCGATCGCGGTTCCTCGACGCCGGCGGGCTTCGATTCGTGCCGATCGAGGACGTCATCGCCGCTCACAGCCACATGCTGTTCCCCGGGATGGAGGTGACCGACTGGCACGCTCTGCGAATCATCCGCAGCGCGGAAACGGGCAGCCCGGGCGAGGAGGCGGATGACCTGCTCGAGCTGATTGAGAGTGAATTGCGGCGGCGGCGCCTGGCGGCGGCCGTCACGATCGAGATTACCGGGTCACTGCCGACATCACGCGTGGAGCTGATGCTTGAGGAGCTCGATCTAACTGAGCAAGACGTGTACTGGTCGAAAGGGCTGCTTGGGCTTGCGGACCTCATGCAGATCGCAACGCTGCCGCTGCCAGATCTTTGCGAAGAGCCGTTCACGCCGGCGGTACCCTCAGCGTTCATCGCCGTGACAGATCCGGTGTCGTTCTTCAACGAGATCCGGGAACACGACATCCTCGTGCACCATCCGTACGAGTCCTTTGATGCGACGGTGGCCCGGTTCGTGGATGAGGCGGCCGAGGATCCGGCGGTGTTGGCGATCAAGCAGACGATGTACCGGACTTCGCCCGATTCGCCGATTCTCGATTCGCTCATCGACGCGGCAGGACGCGGGAAGCAGGTGGCGGTACTCGTCGAACTCACGGCACGGTTCGATGAAGCCAACAACATCGAGTGGGCAAGGAGGCTCGAGAGCGCGGGCGTCCACGTTGCTTATGGCATGCCCAACCTGAAGATCCACAGCAAGATCTGCCTGGTTGTGAGGGAAGAGGTGAACGGTGTCAAGATGTACGCGCACGTCGGAACCGGGAACTACAACTCGCGCACAGCGCGGCTCTACACGGACTTCGGAGTGTTCACGTCCGATCACGGTGTCTGCGCGGACCTGGTGCGGATTTTCAACTACCTGACGGGCTTTTCCGACCGCCTGGAGAGCGCGCACCTGTTGGTCGCACCCACGAACCTGCGTCGAGAGCTCGAATGGCGCGTGCGGCGCGAGATTGCCTCGGCGAAAGAAGGGCGCCCGGCCCGGATCGTCTTCAAAATGAATGCGCTCGAGGATCGCGAGTTTACGCGTTTGCTGTACGAGGCCTCCCAGGCGGGTGTGCTGGTCGACATGATCGTTCGCGGGATCTGTCGCCTGCGAACCGGGATCCCGGGTCTGAGCGACAACGTCAGGGTCGTGTCCATCATTGGCCGCTTCCTGGAGCACTCGCGGGTATACATGTTCGAGAATGAGGGCGATCCGGAGTATTTCATCGGCTCGGCCGACATCATGAAGCGGAACCTCGATGAGCGAATCGAAGTCCTGACGCCGATCCGTTCTGCCGAAGCAAAACGCGAACTTGCAGACGTTCTGGAGCTGCTGCTCGCTGACCGGCGGCAGGGCTGGGGTCTTTCGGATAGTGATTGGTCGCGAGACGTTGGAGTAGCGGGCCCGGGTGCCCATGCGACACTGCTGGCGCGCGCTCCCTTCAGCTAGGCTGGACGAACGGCTGCAGCAGGCAGGCTCCGTGGCCTAACATGATCATCTACTCATCGCGCGCGAGGATCTCATGACCGACTGGATCGCCGAGGAGCACAAGTACCTGTTTCAAAACTACGGACGTCAGCCGGTGGTGCTCGTTCGCGGTGAAGGCACGCGTGCCTGGGATGCCGACGGGAAGGAGTACCTCGACTTCGTCGGAGGGTTGGCCGTCAACGCGCTTGGTCACGCGAGCCCGGTGGTGGCGGAGGCACTGGCGATCCAGTCGCGCGAACTCATCCACACATCGAACCTCTTCTACTCGCCGCCAATGATCGAGCTGGCCCGGCTCCTCGTGGAGAACTCCTGCCTGGACCGGGTGTTCTTCTGCAACTCCGGAACGGAAGCGATCGAGACCGCGATCAAGCTCGCGCGACGGTGGGGACTCGACACGCGCGATGGTGCCTACGAGGTCATCGCCATGCAGGATGGGTTCCACGGCCGCACGATGGGCGCGTTGGCGGCAACCGGGACTGCCCGCTACCGCGAGCCGTTCGAACCGCTGGCGCCGGGCTTCCGGCATGTGCCCTGGAACGACATCGCAGCAATCCAGGCGGCGACGGGCCCCAAGACGGTCGCCGTGCTGCTCGAGCCTATCCAGGGCGAGGGTGGAGTAACCATGCCGGCTCCAGGCTTCCTGCCGGCCGTGCGCAAATGGTGCAGCGACAACAACCTGCTGTTCATTCTCGACGAGATCCAGACCGGGATCGGACGGACGGGCACGCTGTGGGCGTACCAACAGGAGGGCGTCGAGCCTGACATCATGTGTGTGGCGAAGGGACTTGCGGGCGGCGTCCCCATTGGCGCCGTGCTGGCAAGGGAAACGATCGCAGCGCACCTAGTGCCGGGGGATCACGGAACGACCTTTGGCGCGAATCCGCTGGCCACCGCGGCCGGCCTTGCCACGGTGCGACACATCCTCGAGAACGA
>CAZCDK010000044.1:7247-10572 GCA_964497285.1 uncultured Anaerolineaceae bacterium
GAACGATCTCCCGGGCCGGGCGGCGCGCGCCTCGGGCCGTCTGATGGCTCGGCTGCGATCGTTGGAAGACCGACTCCCTGCAGTCTCGGAAGTCCGTGGCCGGGGGCTCCTGATCGCGGTCGGATTGACAACAGACATCGCCACCGATGTGATCGCCGCCTGCCGGGAACGGGGGTTGCTTGCCAACAACGTTCGTCCGAACGCGGTCCGTCTGATGCCTCCCCTCAACGTGACGGACGATGAGATCGACCGCGCCTGCGACATCCTGGAGCAGGCGGTCGTGGCGGTTGCCGGTGCGGCCGCGGAGAAGGGGCGGCTATGACCTTGAGTGGGCGGCGAAAAACTGCCAGATGATCTCGCTGGCCGAGATCTCGTGCGTTGTGAAGCCTGAGCCCCCGGTGTTGTCGGCGGCGCCGGGCCAGGTGTGTCCGCCGCCGGCAATCGTGTAGAACACGACATCCGCTGTGCACCCCGAAAAGACACGCGCGGTCACGTACAAGGTGACGGGCTGATCGTCGCCGGCGGTGCAGCCGTTGTGGGCAGACCACTCCCAAGCCGCACTTGCAGGCCATCCGTAGGGGATATTCTCGTCCGCTGTACCGTGGAATGCGACAAGGGGCACCGGTTCCTGATCACACCCCTGGTACTGGACGCCCGACACGGGCGCGACGGCTGCGAACAGGTCCGGCAGCAAGCAGGCGACCTGTGATGCCATCTGCGCGCCGTTCGAAAGGCCAGTGGCGTACACCCGCAATGGGTTGATGCAGGTTGTGCTCATGAGCTGGGCGATGAGGGCACGCACGAATGCGACGTCGTCGACGCCGATCTCGTGATAGACGCCGGGGATGTCCCAGCCGCTGGGAGACCCCGAGCCGTCGGGCGAGACGAGAATGAACCCTTCGCGGTCCGCAAGGGGAAGGAGGCCGCTGTACTCCTCCTGATCGGCGGCGGTCCGGCTCGAACCGTGGAAGTTTAGCACCAGGGGCGCGAGCGTGCCGCGTGAGGCGACCGGGATGTGGATGCGGTATGTCCGGCCCCTGTCCTCGACTTCGCCGAGGTGGTCGCCCGAAGCCTGACCGTCGCTGCAAACCCCTGGCCTTGCCGTGGATGTGTCGGGGAGAGCTGGACCGGTCGTTGTGGGTGCCGCAAGGGAGACGGGCTGTCTGCCCGCGTCGGCCGTCGTCGCGGCCTGCGCGTATGCTGCTCGCGGCGACGGGGACTGGAAGAACAGGGCGGTGAGGACGGCGAGCATGGTCACTGCCAAGGCAGGAGAGAGGGCTGAGCTTAGCCTGGGCACGAGGCTGCTACCAATGACAGATTTAAACCTTGTATTACATGTTATAACATCCGATGCGCGTCGGGAAGTCCCTGTACTGGTTCAGGACGTCCGTGACAGTTCCTCCTGTGGATGGGCTTGTGGCTCACAAACGGGCGAAGAGCACGGCCGCGACCGCCAGTCCGTAGCCGATGACCGCTAGCCGGAGCCAGGTTCGTCCCAGCCTGCGGGCGAGGCCCACGCCGAGGTAGCCTCCGGCAATGGAACCGCCGGCCATGATGATCGCCGGCAGCCAGCGGACCGGGCCGAGGAGGGCAAAGTAGGCAACGGCGACGCCGTTGATGATGAGCGAGAGCATTCCCTTGAGCGCGTTCGAGTGCTGGATGTCGTCGGGGAGGAGGACGCCCAATACCGCCAGGGTGAGGATTCCCAGTCCTGCTCCGAAGTAGGCTCCATACATCGCCAGGGCGAAGATCGCCAACTGCAGCGACGGCGGGACATGGTCCGCGTGCCGGGCGGCGATTCGCCTGGTGGCCGAGAGACCTGCCAGCCAGTCCTGCGCGGCCATTAGCGCGCAGGCGAAAACGATGAGGAACGGGACCACGACGTCGAACGCGGACTGCGGCGTCGAGAGCAGGATAGCCGAACCGGCGATGGCGCCGAGGACGCTGGGAGTGGCCAGGGCGACCACCCGGCGTCGCTGCCGCTTGAGCTCGGTCCGGTAGCCAAAGGATCCGGCAGCGTGGCCGGGCCAGAGCGCGACGGAGTTGGTGACGTTGGCGACTTTGGAGGTGTAGCCTGCTGCCATCAAGGCGGGGAAGCTCACGAGGGACCCTCCGCCGGCGACGGCATTGATGGCGCCGGCAACGAACGCCGCTGCTGAGAGGCCGACCACGGCGATGGGGTCCATTTGAGACCACGGTCGACGCTCGCATGGCTACAGGCCAGCCTCTACCATGGGCTGATGGCCGAAGACCGTCCCATCCTCACGTTCGACCTTGACGGCGTCCTTTGCCGGCCACTGTTGGGCATCAATCCCGGTAGTGGCAAGAACAGGCGGCGGGACGGCAGGGGGCACAGGAACCTCCTCTGGTACACGGAGTTGTGGCGGTACGCGTTGCGCGAGCCCATGCCCGGGGCACGAGCGGGGTTCCTAGCGCTTGCGGAGATCTACGACTGCCGGGTTGTCTCCGCGCGCGCGGAGGCGGCACTCCCGTTCAGCGAACGCTGGTTTCGGCGCCAGTTCGGGGTAGTCCCGAAGCTGTACCTGCGCCCGCATTGGTCAGAGACGCCGGCGCAGTTCAAGGTCCGCAAGATTCGATAGCTGCACCCGCTTGCGCACTTCGAAGATGATCCACACACCGCCAGGTGGATCGCCGAGATCGTGCCGGCCGTGTTCCTGGTCGACTGGCGGCGCAATCGTTGGCTTGCGGGCGAACGAGTCCACCGTGTTTCGCGCATCGACGAAGCCACCGCCACTCTGGCCGAGCTCGTGGGCCAGGCGCCAGCCTAGGGGTGCGGCAACGGGACGTTGTGGCGAACGTCTGGCCCGCCGGGCGAGCACCCGGCCGGCGAAGCCCCGGTGCGAAGTGGTGGATGCGCGGAGGGCAGCGCCCGTGCTTGCTTCCGGCATCGAGGCGCTACCGGCGCTCGCTCAACAGCGTGCGTCGTAGGAGGATCATTGCGGTGAGCACGGCGCGGCGCTTGACGGCAGCCCGGCCCTGGTTCATGGACATCGAGAGGGTCGAAGTGCCACCTTCGGGGTCGGCGACGGCGACGTGTACCGTTCCGGGCGGCTTGCCTTCCACCGGATCGGGTCCGCCCACGCCTGTGATGCCCACGCCGTAGTCCGTGCCGAGCTTCCGTCGCACGGTCCGGGCCATCTCCGCCGCAGTCTCCGGTGAAACGACGCCAAACTCCTCGATGACATCGGAATCGACCCCGGACTCGACCTTGAAATCGGTCTGGTAGGTGACGAGGCCGCCCCGAAAGTACTCGGCAGCGCCGGGGACGTCCCGGTCACCGGGGATTGGAACGGCGACGGAACCG
>CAZCDK010000044.1:10582-17428 GCA_964497285.1 uncultured Anaerolineaceae bacterium
CCGTGAGGGTGCTTGCCAAGAGACCGCCAGTGACCGATTCCATCACGCTGAGGGTCTGGCGGCGGCTGGAGAAGAGGTCGTGGAGCATGCCTTCAAACGTGTCGTCGTCCTTGCCCCAGATGGCGGTGCCGAAGATTGCGTCCATTTCCTGCTCGACCGGTTCGATTCTCTGCCAGGCTTCTTCGCGGTTGGCACCCTTTGCACCAATGCGCAGGTGGACGCCATCGGCCCGGGCGTAGGTACCAATCCCAATGCCCGGCGTGCCGTAGAGCCGTTTCGCCATTTCGTCGACTGTGCCCTCGCCGATGCCCACGGTCTTGATGGTTCGTGTGACGAGCACCTGGCCGTCCGAGCGGCGCTCGAGTTCGGGCCGCACTTCGCTGGCCCACATGCGCTCCATTTCGGGGGGCACGCCGGGCATGCAGACGATGATCCGCCCGTCGCGTTCCACCCACCAGCCGGGGGCGGTCCCGCGGGGGTTGTCGATTGCGCGGGCACTTGGGACGAGCCACGCTTGCTTGATGTTCGACTCGGGCATCGGGTAGCCGCGCCCTTCGAACCAGGCTCGCAGCCGGCGCTCCAGGGGCGGGTCGACGTGTGGCTCCTCGCCAAGAAGGGCAGCGATGCCTTCTCGAGTCATGTCGTCCTCTGTGGGGCCCAGGCCGCCGGTGGTGATGATGAGGTCCGAACGGCTCCATGCACGTTCGAAGGTTTCGGCGATGCGCCCCATGTTGTCGCCAACGACAGTCTTGTAGAAGAGGTCGATGCCGAGCTCGGGGAGCTGCTGCGCGATGTGTGCGCTGTTGGTGTCGATGATTTCGCCGAGGAGGATCTCGGTGCCGATAGCGATGATTTCCGCTTTCACCGGGCCAAGTCTACGAGGACCGAACGCGGGCGACCACCGGCGGATCCGGTTCTCATGTCGCCTGCTCAGCCCGCCAGGGAAAGCGACCGGCGAGCGCAAGGAAGTCCCGGTGGACGGCAGGTGTTGCGGCAATGAGGCCGTTGCTGAAGATGGTCGCACGGTTCCCGTCGCGGTCAGTGGCGATGCCCCCGGCCTCGCGCACCAGCAGCAACCCGGCGGCCAGGTCCCAGGCCTGGAGATCGGCATGCACGAAGATGTCCCAGCGGCCGGCGGCGACATAGGCGATCCCGAGCGCGGCCGAACCGGGGATTCGCAGTGACTGCATGCCTGGCCAGAGGTGAAGCGCCAGCTCGAGCTGATGTCGGCCGCGCTCGTCGTCATAGCCCATATCGACCGCGACGATGCTGTCCGCAAGATCCGCGGTTCCGGAGACGCGAACCGTCCGGCCGTTCAGCGTGCAGCCCTGCCCGCATACGGCAGCGAACTCCTCGTTCAAGAGAGGTTGGAGCGTCAATCCCACCAGGGGCTCATTCTCGTGGCAGAGGGCAATGGTGAAGCAGAAGTGGGGGATGCCGCGCGAGAAGTTCTTGGTCCCGTCCACCGGATCGATCACCCAGAGCCACTCCTGCGACCTCGTCTCGGGGGCCGTTTCTTCGCTGAGGACGGGGATTCGCGGGTACTCGCGGGCGAGGATCGCCGAGGTGGCACGCTCGACGGCGAGGTCGGTCTCAGTGAGCACGTTCCCCCGGCCCTTGGTTGCCGCGACGCCCACGCGCCCGAAGCCATCGAGCATAATGGCCCGGGCTTCGGCCGCGCACAGCCGCGCCACAGTCAGCGGATCCCTGCCAGAGACCGAGGCAGGTAGTCTCGAAGGATCTTGCACGTGCCAAGCGTACACGTTGGACGCGTTTTGTTCGGACTCGCCCGTTAGCGGCTCTCCTGCTTCCGCCGGCGCCACTCGCGGGCGCCGATGCCCTGGGATTCCTGCCAGGCGTCGTCGGTGACCAACGCCGCGAGGGGGATTCGCTCCTGCGGGAGGAGTTCTTTGGCCTGGAGGTCGAGAGGGAGCGAATCGAGCGCGCCGGGGTACCCGATGGCGACGACGACAACAACCCGGACTTCTGGCGGGATGGCGAGCGCAGAGCGGACTGCCGGCTCGTCGAAACCGGACATGGGATGAGCATTGAGCCCCAGGGCCGTGGCCTGAGCCAGCAGGTTCCCTACCGCGATGCCTGCGTTGAAGGCCCACATCTCGCGAGAGGTCCCGTCACTGTTCGCCTGGGGGATGTCGTGGGCTGGGACGCCCAGGATCGCGGCGAGCAGCGGTGCGGCAGGTGCCCAGGTGCGATTGCCTTCGCTGAGCGCGGCAATCAAGGCGGAGCGCGGTCTTGCAGACCGCCCAACCACCACGCGGGTTGGCTGGCTGTTCCCGTGACTCGGGGCAATGGACACCGCCTGCCACAGGGCCGCTTCCAGGTCGGGTTCGACCGGCCGCGGGTCAAAGGCGCGCCGTGCGCGGCGCTGGCTCAGCGCATCCAGTATCTCGGCCATCGCTTTCCTCCGGGTGGAATCGCCTGGACAGGAAGAACGCCAGCCAGGTGCTGGTGGCGTGCCCTGATCGCGGTCCTACATCCGCTCCGGCGCGGTCATTCCCATGAGCTCCAGCACGCGCGCAAGGGCGATCCTGGCAGCGAGGACCAACCGCAAGCGGGCTTTCGTCATCTCGAGGTTGTCGGTGATGACTTTGAGAGAGGAATCGCCGACCTGCTTGAAGGCGTCGTTGAAAGCGTGAAAGGCGGTTGCGAGTTCCATGGCGTAGTGCGGTAGGTGCTGGGGTTCGAAAGTGGTCGCGACGGCTTCGACGACGTCGACCAGTCGCATCATCTCGCGAATGAGCTGCAATTCGTGGGGTTGAGTGAGCAGGCGCACGTCGCCGTTGGCGGCGTCGATGCCCTGCTCCTGCGCTCGCTGCAACATGCTGGCAAGACGAGCGTGGGCATACTGGACATAGAACACCGGGTTCTCGTTGGACTGCTTCACGGCGAGGTCGAGGTCGAAGTCCATCTGCGCGCCGGGCGAACGGAGAAGGAAGAAGAACCGCGCCGCGTCGGGACCGACGTCCTCGACGAGTTCGTCGAGGGTGATGAAGTCGCCGCCGCGTTTCGATAGCCGCACGACCTCGCCGCCCCGCTTCAGCGTGACGAGTTGGTAGAGCAGGACCTGGAGCGCGTTCGGGTCGGCGCCGATTGCGCGGGTGGCGGTCTTGAGCCGCGAAACGTGGCCGTGGTGGTCGGCGCCCCAGACGTCCACGACGAGGGTGAAGCCGCGGCGGACGAACTTGTCATAATGATAGGCGATGTCGCTGGCGTAGTAGGTCGGGCGGCCATCGGAGCGAACGACGACGTTGTCCTTGTCTTCGCCGAGTCCGCTTGAGGCGAACCAGAGCGCACCCTCGCGTTCGACGAGATGGCCCTGATCGCGGAGGACTCCGAGCGCCGGTTCGTAGGTCCCATCTGGTGCGTAGAGCGACTTCTCCTTGAACCAGCGGTCGTACTCAACGCCGAACCCGAGGAGCGTCCGGCGGATGTTGGCGACCATGAACTCGATGCCCAGCGCGGCGAGGTCGGGCGGAGGAGACTCACCGGGAGGGCGCAGGTAGAGGTCGTCAACGGTCTGTTCGATGTCGCGGGCCAGGTCGACCATGTACTGGCCGGGATACCCATCGGAGGGAATGCCGACTTCGCGGCCAAAGAGCTGCTGGTAGCGTGCGTAGAGAGTGTCGCCGAACGTGTCGGTCTGGGTCCCCGCGTCGTTGATGTAGTATTCGCGTTCCACTCGGTAGCCGGCGGCTTCAAGGACCGCTGCGAGGGCGTCGCCGATGGCCGCGCCACGCCCATTGCCGACGTGAAGCGGCCCGGTGGGGTTCGCAGAAACAAACTCAACCTGCGCCTTCCGACCGGAGCCGAGGTCGAGGTTGGCGTAGCCGGGACCGAGATCGATGATTCGCTCGACCTGTTGCTGCAGGAAGGAATCCGAGAGGCGGAGGTTGATGAACCCCGGAGGAGCGACCGCGGGCGCCTGAATGCTCGCATCGGGCGGCAGGTGGCGGGCAATGGTGGTGGCGATCTCGAGTGGTGGCCGCATGGCGGCGCGGGCCATCCGGAGAGGCAGGGTGCTGGCGAAATCCCCGTTGGCGGCATCCTTCGGGCGTTCAATTGCGGTTCCGGGGATGACAACGTCTGGCAACTGCCCCGCGGAGACGGCAGCACGTACTGCCTCCGACACGAGCGTTTCCAAGTGGCTGCGGATGTCGCGGGCGTCGACCATAGGGGGTACAGAGTAGCCCCAACTTCGATGTGAGAGAAGCGCTGGGCTAGCCTTCGCTGAACGGAAAGCCCTGGCGCCGGGCGAGTTCCTGGACCTCGCGGGCGGCGTCTTCGGCTCTTGCCACGACCTTGAGAGGGTAGCTGTACTTCTTCTGGTGGGCGGCGAATTCCTCCTCGTCGAGGAGCTCCGCGACACCGTCGGGTCGCACGGCGACATCGAGGTCCAGGTCGACGTAGCTCAGGTGGCGACCGTCGAAGAGGGGCGGGGTGGTGACGTTGCAATACCACAGAGCAAGCGGGCAGCCAGGCCTTGAGAGGCGGAACACGTTGTACCAGCGGTCGCGCCAGAAGTAGACGCGGCTGTCGTAGGGCGAACGAAACTCGCCGCGACTGGTAAAGATCGGTGTGCGCGCCCGGTACTGGGCAACAAGCAACGTCCCGTCGTCGGAAGCGACCGTAAAGGGCTGGATCCAGTGGGCGGTGCCATCGTACTTGGTGGCACGCAGAAGAATGCGGGTGCCGGGGGCCGCGACCGGGACGCAGACGGGTCTCATAGAGGAATGATACATGGGGACTTGCCGGGGATCCGGAAGCTTACGTGAAGTTGGGGGGAAAAGTGACTTGCGTCTGCAGGTCAGCTGTCCGCAAACAACAGGCCGCTGAGGACGCCGGCGACGATGGCGACCAGGCCCACCGCGGTCGCGAAGGCTATCTGGAGCCGGCTGAACCGCTCTGCGATGTCGTGATGCATGGGAGCGGTGTTCGGGTCTTCCGTGGTTGCATGCGTTTCGGACACGTTTCGCTCCTGACTGAGTTGGCAGTGGCCACATTCTTGTCCGTTCCGTGGTTGTGCGCATCTCCTGCTAAGGTGAAGTACATGGTTGCCTCAACAGGCGGACGACATCCGCGGACAGCCCGCGCGAAATCCGTCACCGTGCCGGGGAACCTGCGGCGTTTCTGCGAGCAGTTTAACGCCGGTCGCTTCTTCGAAAGCCACGAGTCGCTCGAGGAGCTTTGGCAGGAGGAGCGCGGGGACGTCCGGGATCTGTACAAGGGACTCATCCAGGCGGCGGCCGCCTTCGTGCACATCTCGCGGGGTTGCCCGAAGGGTGCCACCCGGCTGTTGCGAACGTCCCTCGAATACCTGGAACCATACCGACGCGGCGGAGCCATGGGCTTCGAGCTCGAAGGGTTCTGTTTCCAGCTGAGCGAGTCATTGAGGGGGCTCGAAAACGTCGGCGGCCTATCGGCACCGGTGCTGCGCTGGGACGAGTCGCGCGTTGCGAGTGAGGCAATGCGGTGGGGGATCTGGGGCTTCAACGAGGCCGGGGATGCTCTCACAATGGAGATCACCGTCCTGGACAGGCCTGGGCCCGGACTCGCGGGCGAACAGGCGAGCTTCGCCCGCTGATCCGGCCGGGGGGCTCCTGGCCAAGGAGCGGATCGTGGCCCAGGGTCCCGGTACGGCTCCAGAACCGGCGCTCGCGCAGCGGAGGTTGGTTGCCACAGCCCACTGTTGTGGACAGAGATCGTTCCGTATTTGAATGCGGGGCTTCCCAAACCAGAGGGCGGACGCATGTTTCGATTCACCGGCCTATTGTCTCTGCTGTCGACAAGCGCGTTTCTGTTTGGAGCGTGTGCGGCGCGATCGTCGACTCCAACCGAAGTGAATCGCTCTGAGCCAACACGACCGAGCAGGGTTCAGCCACGCCAGAGCCCGATCCCAGGGAGCCGGTCCATTGCCAACGCGTACTTTCGCGGGGCGGACCGCTACGCGGACAGGGTGGATGAGTGTCTCGGTGCGAACAGAGAGCTGGATGTGAAGGCGGCCGATCCGTCGGTGTGCTTGGGACCCGAGGCCCATGTCTGCCTCGTCCCGGTTGGCAAAGTGCGAACCGAGGTCGTGGAGGCCATCGTCAGGTTCATCAAGGAGACGAGAGGGCTCGACGTCGTCGTCCTCCCTTCGATTGAGATGCGGCCAACAATGGTCTATCCCGAGACCTACCAGGTCTCCGAAGAGGTTGTCTTGGACGCTATCCTGACCGAGTACGGGGTGAGGACGGACACCGCAAGCACGTTCATCGGGATCACACCCATCGATATCAGGCCAAGAGACGGGCAGTACGAGTGGATGTTCGGTGCGCGTTTCGGGCGCGACAAGCGTGGGAACCACACCTGGGGAGTGTTTTCCTATTTCAGGATGGCGAATGTGGAACCTTACGATGGGAGTCCGCTCACAGATGAGCTACTCATGATGCGAGCAGCGAAGTACGCTGCCCGGTACGTGGCCTTGCTTCACTACGACTACCCGCTAGGTGACGACAGAAACTACCTGAACTATCGCTACATGTTCGGCTTCAGCGACCTAGACTCCATGGGCATCAACTGGCCGGTTGAACCTCCACCGGGTCCCTGAGCGGCTCGCCTCTGGCGGGCCCGCCATGTTCCCGACCCTCCACGGACCGATCGTTCTTCAGCGCCCTGCCAGTGGAGTGCATCGCAAGTCAGTTTCATGCCGAGATTTCGCTTCGTAGCCTCAAGTGACCCAATCAGACTGAGCAGCGAAAGCCCATGCCGCCAGTCGAGTGTTGGAGACGCGGCACTAGGAGCCTGCCGGTTTAGTCGGGGTCGAACGTAAGGTATAGGCGGATGATC
>CAZCDK010000045.1:0-9083 GCA_964497285.1 uncultured Anaerolineaceae bacterium
CCGCCCCCTTCGCACCGCGCTCGTTGTGGCGACCCCGCCTCGTTCGCGCCTGAATCTGGAGTCCGGTAGGATGCCACGTGCCGGGCGTGCGCCGCTCCGCGAGCGCCGCTCCGCGACCTGCCACCAGGGGATCCCGCACCATGACGAGCATCCACCACGACGGCCGTGACGACGCATCATCGACTGGGAAGGGCAACCGCAGCTCACGCCTTCGTGCGAGCATCGGCGGGATTCTGATCCCGCTCGCCGTCATCGGTGGGATCTCCTCGTTGGAGATAGCCCGCACCACCGACGCCGAGCGGACGGTGAACTGGAACATCTCCGCCCCCGTGATCATGTACTTCTTCTTCGCAGCCATGGTGGCCCTCGTCGGCGGCGCGTTCGTGCAGCGGCTACGCGTCTGGCGCCTGGGCAGACCGGCCATCGTGCTCGACCATCCAAAAGCGCGGCTGCGAAACGCCATCACCATGGGCGCCGGCACAAGCCGGGTGAAGAACGACCCCTATGCCGGGGTCATGCACGGCCTGATCTACGTCAGTTTCATCGGCCTCGCGCTTGTCACCGCCACCCTCAGCGTCGACGACTACCTGCCGCTCATCCTCCGCCAGGACAAGGAGCACCTGTTCCTCACCGGCGACACGTACCTCGTTTACAGCCTCATCGGCGACATCTTCGGCATCATGGGCCTGGCCGGTATTGCCATGGCGATCTGGCGCCGTTACGCCCGCCCGACGGTCAAGATCGTGATGGACCGTCGTCCCGCTGAAGACGCCTGGATCGTCGGGCTCCTCGCGCTCGTGCTCTTCACGGGCTTCCTCACCGAGGGCTGGCGCATCCAGGTGAGCGAGATCGACGCCGGCCATGAGAGCTGGTCCTATTGGTCGCCCGGCGGCTGGGTGATGGCGAAGCTGGCAGCCGCCTTCGGCACCCAGACCATCCTCGACCTGCACCGCGTCTTCTGGTGGGTGCACGTCGCCGGGGCGTTCACGCTCCTGACGTTGATGGCATTCACGAAGTTCCGCCACATCCTCCTCGGGCCGGTGAACGGCTTCCTCAAGAACCCGGGCTCGCAGGCATACCTCGCGCCGATGGGCGACTTCGAGAAGTTGATGGAATCGGGCCAGAGCCTCGGCGCCGGGAAGCTCCAGGATTTCACCTGGAAGCAGCTCTTCGACACTGACGTCTGTGTCCGCTGCGGCCGCTGCACCAACGCCTGCCCGGCCTGGACCGCCGGCCAGCCGCTCTCGCCGATGTCGATCATCCAGGACCTCAAGAGCTACATGAACCACGCCGGGCCGCTCCTCCTCGCGGGCAAGGACCCGGCGGAAGGCCTCCAGGGCGAGCTCGTCGGCGGCTACGTCAAGGAGGATTCGCTCTGGGCCTGCCGCACCTGCATGGCCTGCGTCGAGGCCTGCCCGGTGATGATCGAGCACGTCCCGACCATCGTTGACATGCGCCGGTTCCTCGTGATGGAACGCGCTGAGGTGCCCTCCACCGCCCAGGCCGCGCTCCAGAACATCGAGCAGCGCGGCCACCCCTGGCGCGGTACCCAGCTCACGCGCGACACGTGGGTGCAGCAGCTCGCCGCCGAAGGCGTCGACGTCCCCGCCTTCGACGGCTCCCAGGAATACCTCTTCTGGGTCGGCTGTTCGGGCGCCCTCGTCGAACGCAACGTGCCCATCACCAAGGCGACGGCAAAGCTCCTCACCGAAGCCGGCGTCAGTTTCGGCGTGCTTGGCCAGGCCGAGCCCTGCACCGGCGATCCCGCCCGGCGGCTCGGCAACGAGTTCCTCTTCGCCACCCTCGCCGAGTCGAACGTCCAGGCGTTCAACGAAATCGGGATCAAGCGCGTGGTCACCATGTGCCCACACTGCTTCAACACCCTCAAGAACGAATACCCCGACTTCGGCGGAACCTACGAGGTCACGCACCACGCGGACTTCCTCCAGGATCTCGTGGCCAAAGGCAAGCTCAAGCCGAAGGCGGTCGACGGCGTCACCGTCACCTTCCACGACTCCTGCTACCTGGGCCGGGCGAACGGCATCTACGACTCCCCCCGCCAGCTCCTGGAGGCAATCCCGGGCACGAAGCTCGTCGAGATGCCCCGCAATCGCCAGCGCGGCTTCTGCTGCGGCGCCGGCGGCGGCAATATGTGGCAGGAAGAAGCAGGTACGCGTGTCAACCACCTGCGCGCCGCAGAAGCCGTCAACACCGGCGCCAGCGTCGTCGCGACCCCCTGCCCCTTCTGCATCCAGATGTTCGAAGACGGCATCCCCGGCGTGCAGCCCGACGAAGAGAAGCGCACGCTCAAGGCCTTCGACATCGCCGAACTGCTTGAGGTCAGTGTCCGGCCCGCCGCGAAGAAGTAGGACCCGGGGCGCGGACCCCTCGCCCCGCCTTCCACGCCCGCTTCTCCGAGGCGAATCCGAGTTGCGCCGCCCGCCACCTGGGGCAGCCCGTTGATTCGCTTTGCGCCCCCGCTCCGCGCGCGATATGCTCAAGCTTCGCAACTCGCGAATCTCACCTGGACAATCGACCCCATGGCAAACAACAAATCCGCGATCAAGCGGTGGCACCAATCCCTCAAGCGGCGCGACCGCAATCGCGCGACGCGCTCCTTCACGCGCAGCTCGGTGCGCACCGTGCGCGAAGCCGCTGCCACCGGCGACAGCGAGGCGGCGAAGACCGCCCTCACCGCCGCCTACTCCGCCCTGGACCGCGCTGCCAAGAAGGGCACCATTCACGAAGGCAAGGCAAACCGCCAGAAACGCCGCCTCAACGCTCTCATCGCCAAGATCTAGTGACCGCCTCACGTCCAACCACCGCCGTCTAGCATCTCGATGACCGCCGAACCGCCTCGCAAACGGGTCGACGTCGTCATCCCTTGCTACAACGAGGTCGGCGTTCTGCGCACCAGCATCGCTCGGACCGTCGCCTTCCTCTCAGGCTTTCCCCGGTACGACTGGCGCATCGTCATCGCCGACAACGGCTCCACTGACGGCACCGGCGCGCTCGCCCGCGAACTCGAGGACGTGTATCCCCAGGTCAAGGCCTGCCTCCTCACCATCAAGGGCCGTGGCCTCGCCCTGAAGGAGGCCTGGACCACCAGTGACGCCGACGTCGTCTCCTACATGGACGTCGACCTCAGCACCGATATCGAACACCTGCCCCGCCTCATCGCCATGGTTGCCGAAGACGGCTGCGACGTTGCCATCGGCTCGCGTCTCGCCCGTGGCTCCAGCACGAAGCGATCCCTCAAGCGTGAGATCACCTCGCGAGGCTATGTCCTGCTCATCCGCGCCGCCTTCCCCCGTATGCGGATTTCCGATGCTCAATGCGGTTTCAAGGCCCTCAGCCGTCGAGTTGTCGACGAGTTGGTGCCGCGGATCGAAAACCGAATGTGGTTCTTCGATACGGAGTTGTTGATTCTCGCACATCGAAACGGCTTTCGGATCTGCGAGCTCCCCGTCCGCTGGGTCGAGGATTCGGACACCAAGGTCAAAATCATTAAAACGGCCATGGAAGACATCCGCGGCCTTCTCCGCATGCGCTTCAGCCGCAAGTAGCCGCACCCTCATCGCCGGCCATTCGTCGACTTTATCCCGCGCAAACCCCGTTTGACCCCTCCGCGGACGGGATGTATAAAGCCCTTGCTACGCCTGCGAGCTCGCGGAGGTGGACAAGCGTTCCACCCTTCCACGACCGGGCAAGAGGGGTCGGCCGGACATGGAGTTCTCGAACCTGCCGCACAGTTTTGCCGAGACTCTCGAA
Source organism: uncultured Anaerolineaceae bacterium (assembly GCA_964497285.1). GTDB lineage: Bacteria > Chloroflexota > Dehalococcoidia > Tepidiformales > Tepidiformaceae > UCB2. The sequence goes on from CAZCDK010000045.1 coordinate 3,772, forward strand.
CTCGTCTTCGTCTTCATCACCGTGATTGCTTCCCTCGGGATTGTCGTGGCCCTGGGTCGCTGGTGGCAGAAGTGAGACTCGTGGAACAGGGGAACTAGGAATGGCCGTCGAAACGCCCGCAAGCCCCAGCCTGGCCGACAGGCTCTACGACAAGGTGTTTCACAACTACGTTTGGAAATCCGTCTTCCGCACCGGCTATCCCAACACCCCCCGCAACCAGATGCTTGCCATCGCCAGCAACGTCTTCCTCCACCTCCACCCGACCCGCCTCCATCGCACCCACGTCAAGGTCACCCACACCTACTGCTTGGGCGGCCTCTCCTTCTTTATGTTCATCGGCCTCACTGTCACCGGCATCCTGCTGATGTTCTACTACGTCCCCAGCGTCGATCGGGCCTACCTCGACATGCAGAACATCGAGACAACCGTTCAGTTCGGCCAGCTCATGCGCAACATGCATCGCTGGATGGCCCACGCCATGGTGATCATCGTCTTCATGCACATGATGAGGGTCTTCTATACCGGCGCCTACAAGCCCCCCCGCGAATTCAACTGGGTTGTGGGCGTCATCCTGCTCGTCCTCACCTTCCTCCTCAGCTTCACCGGTTACCTGCTGCCGTGGGATCAACTCGCGTTCTGGGCCATCACGGTGGGCACCAACATCGCCGGCGCCGCACCCGTGCTCGGTCCGAAGACCCGCTTCTGGCTCCTCGGCGGATTCGAAGTCGGCCCGAACGCGCTCATCCGCTTCTACACCCTGCACGTCATTGGCCTGCCCCTGCTGGCCGCCATCCTCATGGCCGTCCACTTCTGGCGCATTCGGCGCGATGGCGGTCTCGCCCGGCCACTCTAGGCCCCAGTCGTCTCATCGCGACAGAGCAGGGTAGGAACGCACATGGCTACCGCCGTAGTCGCCCGACCGGCAACCAGGCCGCAGGCACGAGCCCGCGACGAAGAGGTTCTCGTCTGGCCGGACCTCGTCTTCATCGAGTTCATCGCCGCCATGGTGTTCACCCTCTCCCTGTTCCTCCTCTCCTTTCTCATCAACGCGCCCCTGCTCGATCAGGCAAACGCCGACGTCACGCCGAACCCCTCCAAGGCACCCTGGTATCTCCTGAATCTCCAGGAACTCCTGCTCCACATGAACGCCGCCCTCGCCGGCGTCATCGTGCCCACGGTTTGGCTTGTCATCATGGGCGCATTCCCCTATTTCGATCGGGACAACGCTGGGCAGGGCATCTGGTTCGGCTCCGAAAACTCCATCAAGATCAGCATCATCGGCGGCGCCATCGGGCTCGGAGGCACCTGGGGCCTGATTCTCTGGGATACCGGCAAACTCGCCTTCTTCATGAACGATTGGTTTGGCGCCTCCGGAGGCGACACCTTCCGGTTCCTCGAAAACGCGCGCTCCATCCAGACGCAACTCCCCTGGCCCGAATGGTCACGCCACATCACCTACTCCCCTATCAACATCGTCATCCTCGACCAGGGCTTCCAGCACCTCGACTTCCCCGGTTGGCTTGTCGAGCAGGGCATCCCTACGGCAGTCATGGTCGGATTGCCATCCATGATGATCTTTGTCCTCTGGCGGATGGGACTCGTCCTCACCCGCCGTGACGCAGTGATCGCGCTGTTCAGCGGATTCGTCGGCGCCTACCTGGTGCTGACAGTCGTGGGCACGGCCTTCCGCGGTCAAGGCCAGCAGCTGGTGTTCCCGTGGCAGCTGCACGTCAGCGAAGGCATACCCGGGCAGGAATAGGAAACCATCACCATGACGCAGATTGAGCAGCCCGCATCGCCGGGCAGGGCCGCAGGGAAGATAGAGTACGTCCGCCAGCGCGAGGCACGCCGCCTTGCCCGCCGCTCGTTCATGCGCGTCAGCGTCTTTGCCGGGCTCACACTCAGCGTTGGCGCGATGACAACAGGAACACTCGCGTTCTTCAACCTGCGCAAGCCAACCGGCTTCGGGGGCGTCGTCAATGTCGTCAAGGAACGAATCCCCGAAAAAGGCGCCGAGCCCTCTCGCATCTCCGAGGCCAAGTGCTGGGTGGTCAACCTCAGCGGCAGCGAAGGCGACGTTCTTGGCGTCGGATCCGCGGGCGGCCTCATGGCCCTCTACTGGAAGTGCCCTCACCTCGGTTGCACCGTGCCATGGAACCCCACGTTCGATGGAGCAGCCGTCAACTTCCCCGGCATTCGCGGTTGGTTCCGCTGCCCCTGCCACGGCTCCACCTATTCCCGCGCAGGCATTCGCGTATACGGCCCCGCCCCACGGCCAATGGACACGATGGCAATCACTGTCAACGCTGATGGGTCACTCGACGTCGATACCGGCAAGATCACCACTGGCGGGGAGGACAACCCCCTCCGCGCCGTGGCCTACAGCGGCTAGGAGGAGGAACGGTTGAACACCCAGAAACAGATCTTCCTCATCGTCGTCCTGCTCTTTGCCTTCGTGGGCAGTTGTGCCGGCTACGCCGTCCTCGACCTACCCTTCCGCGCCCCGAATCAGGAGGACTACTCCACGGAGGAGTCTATCACCCGCGGCGCACTCCTCTTCGCGAACAACTGCCGTACCTGTCACGGCAATCAGGGCGAAGGCGGCATCGGCGTTCAGCTCAACCGGCCCGACCTCCAGGACCTCGATCCGATCAAGCTCAAGGCCAACCGGGACATGCTCAGGCGCACCATCACCTGCGGTCGGGCCGCGACCCTCATGCCCGCCTGGCTGCACACCAATGGCGGCTCCATCAACGAGCGCCAGATCGAGCACATCGTCGGTTTCCTCACCGCGCCCATCGATCCGGCACTGATCGATGCGAACGGAAACCAGTCCAACAAGGGCTGGACGGAGGCGCTGGAATTCGCCGAAAACCTCAACAGGGAGATGACCGCCCTCGTTGGCGGTGACACCCTCGACGCCATTGCCCGCATCCATGGGATCGGCCCGCGAGAACTCGCAGCGTTCAACGGCCTGCCTGCCGACGACGCCGCTCTCGATGCACCACTGCCGAAGAACAAGAAGGTGAAGATCCCGCCCACCCCGCAGTTCCCGGACGGGCGGGCAGTCACTGTCTATACGTCCAACGAGACCATCCGGAAGCTCGCCGAGAACCAGCACGTCGGGGCCGCAATGATTGCCGAGGCAAACGACCTTGAGTTCACGATCGATGTGAAACGCGGTCAGTTCAGGCTCCTCGATCCCGACGGTCAGCCCCGTTTTGGCCTGTTTCCGGGCGACAAGCTGGCGCTGCCTGCCGGTGCCACCTACCTCACCGTCGCCGTCGACACGCTCGAAACGGTCGCTGCCGCCCACTCGATCGATGTCGCCACCCTCAAGGACCTCAATCGCGACAAGGTCGGCACACTCGCACCGGGCGAACCGCTGCCGGCGGACCTGGTCCTCGCTCTGCCCGAGATCAACGCCTACCCGGTCAAAGGCCAGACCCTGGAAGACATCGCGAACGTCTATTCGAACGTAACCCCCGACAGCCTCGCGGAGGCCAACGGCGTGGCTCCCGACGCTCTGCTCCAGATTGGCCAGCCGCTGCAGCTTCCCGCCGACACATGGGGGACCGCTCCGGGGATTGGCACCAAGAATCCAGGCACCGCGTGTGTCCAGTACGCTGTCCCGGCTGTCGTGTTCGACACGATCATGGGTATCGCCCCGGCCACGGGCGAAAAGCCCGAAGTCCCCGCAACCGCTTCCACCGACGCCAGGATCGATGCCCACGCTACGGATTGGACCATCACCTCCGGCGGCCAGGCCCAGCCAATCAACAAGGGCGCCGTGCTGGTTTCCCGGGGAACAGCCATCCCCATCACGAGTGTCTCTGGATTGCACACGATCACACTCAACGGCAAGAACGACGCCGGGGGCGATCTGAAGCAGGGCGCGACCCGCACCATCACCTTTGGCGAGGCCGGAGATTTCAAGCTCACATGTACCTATCACCCCGACATGCTGGCCTGGATCTTCGTCAAGTAGCCCCCCCATTGAGGCGTCCCGCTGGACGACGTTGACCGTCCATCGCAGCCCCACCTGCGTTTGACCGGCTCCGACCCGCTGCTTACGATCCCGTCACAGGCGGTCGGCGCAGTGTGCGCCGCGAGGATGCAGCAAAGAGGGGGTTTGGCCGATGCCAGCACAGACCGGCAAGCGTTACACGTGTCCCAAGTGCGGGTCCGAGTTCATCGTCACCAAGGGCGGAGATGGGGAGCTCACCTGCGGCGACACCCCGCTCGAACTCAAGAAGTGAAAAGCGCAGGTACGAGGAGAGGGTTCTAGACATGGCAGTTCAACTGGGCAAGCGCTACAAGGACGAGGCCACCGGCATCGAACTGCTGGTGATCAAGCCGGGCAACTGCGAACTCAAGGTCAACGGAAAGCCCATGGATCTCATGCAGCCCAAGGTGCTCCCTTCGGCCGACTGAGTGTCTCCGGCCACGCCAGGTGAACGGGGCCCGCGGGCCCCGTCCGCATGTTCGCGCGACCTCCGCTTCCGCGGGACCGCATTCGATGCTACGTTGGCCGTGCTGTCGCCCTGCGCGGGCGTCCAGGCACGGCAAGAAGGCGGGGTGATACCCGGTTGGCAGAAGTCATCATCGGCGACAATGAGTCGTTCGAAGGAGCCCTGAAGCGCTTCAACAAGCGCGTTCAGCAGGATGGCATCCTCGCTGAAGCCCGGCGCCGCGAACACTACGAGAAGCCGAGCGTCAAGCGAAAGAAGAAGGAGGCCGCCCGCCTTCGGAAGCTGCGAAAGAAGCAGCTCCGCAGCGAGGCCCGCGCGCTCCAGTCCTCGCGCCGGTAGCGGCCGAGGGGTCCGCTCGTTTCTCATCGACAGGCCCGGCCCTCCGGGCCTGTCGCGTCCCAGGAGTGCTCCATGGCAACCCTCAAAGACCAGATCCAGTCCGACCTGCATGACGCCATGCGCGCCCGCGACGAAATCCGCAAGAGCGCCCTCCGCATGCTCACGGCGGCCACCCGAAATGCCGAGATCGAAGCGCGCCATGACTTCGACGACGCCGCCGTTCTAACGGTCATCCAGAAGCAGGCCAAGCAGAGGCGCGAGAGTATCGTCGAGTTCCGCAAGGGAAACCGCCAGGATCTCGTCGACAGGGAAGAAGCCGAACTCGCCATCCTGGAGACCTACCTTCCGCAGCAGGTCGCCCGATCCGAGATCGAGGAGGCGGCGCGCAGGGCCGTCGCCGAGGCCGGGGCTGCCGGACCCAGGGATATCGGAAAAGTCATGCCACCGCCCATGAAGCAGTTCGCCGGCCGCGCCGCCGGCCACCTCATCAGCGAGCTCGCG
>CAZCDK010000045.1:9093-13361 GCA_964497285.1 uncultured Anaerolineaceae bacterium
CGGACCTTCCGCGTGGTCCGCTCCGACGGCAAGGTCATCAGCGGTATCGTGAAGGGGCTCCTGGGCGGGTCGTGACCATCCGCGCCGTCCTCTTCGCCTGGCGCGGGACTCTTGTTCGCGAGCGGGTGCTCGTGTCTTCGAACCCCGCCGGTGCCGTTGCCCGCTATGCCCGGGAGAACCTCCACTTCGCCCTCCGCGATGCCGATTTCGAACGCGGCCTGGACGCCGTCATGTCCCGCGAACCCACCGGTTCCGGACCACCTGCACCCTCGATCACCACCATCCTGGCCGGCGCCTTCAACTGGCTGGGCTGGACCGTCCCGGCGAGCGACGTTGACACCTGCGCGCGCCTCTTCTTCACTGCCGCATGCGAGGGCCATGATGCATTCGACGACGCACGCGGCCTTCTGCCATCTCTCCGCGATCGGGGCTATCTCGTCGGCGTCATCACGAACTCCATCTTCCCCTCCACCCTCATCCAGGCGAAGGTTGCCGAGCTTGGCTTCGGCGGCCTCTTCGACGTCTTCATCTCGTCCGCTGATCTCGGTCTTGCCAAGCCCAACCCCACCATCTTCGAAAGGGCCCTCGCCACCCTTCGGGTCGACCCCCACGAGGCTCTCTTCGTTGGCGACAACCTCCAGACCGACATCGCCGGCGCGCGCGCAGCCGGTCTCCGTGCCGTCTTGGTCCAGCGCCGCGTGCGTCGGCACGACGCCGCCGGCTATCTCGTCATCGAGCGACTCGGTGCGCTGGACGAACTCCTGGGCGAAGGGCCGGCCCTCTGACTTTGCGGGGTTCCCTCGCGCCCTCTGGTATCATCGCTCCGCCCTCATGCTGCGTCGTCGTCCCGTCCCCACCGTCTCTCGCACTGCCGCCACGGTGTTTGGCGTTCTGCTTGCGATCGGCACCTTGCCCCTCGTGGCCCCCCTCCTCCCCTTGCAGTCGGCTCTCTCCGAAGGCGATCTGGCCCCTCGCACGCTGGAGGCGCGCCACAACGCAACCTATCCTTCCGAGGCGCTCACCGAGGAGGCCCGCCGCCAGGCGGCTGCTGGCGTCGACGAGATCTTTCACCCACCCGACCCCTCCGTCCGCCAGCAGCAGTCAGAAAAGCTGAAGCTTCTCATCGAACAGGTGCGCGCCATCCGCATGCGGACAGACCTCAGCAGCCAGCAGCAGCTTGTCGAAATCGGCAACCTTCCCGGCGCCGCTGCCCTCTCCGCCGTGGGCCGCGCCAACCTCGTCGCCGTCGACCGTTCGGGGTTCGACGCCTTTGGCCAGCGTGCCCAGCGGGCCCTCAACGAAGTCCTCGAGGCCGGCGTCAAGCAGTCCGACCTCCCTCAGCGCGTCGATGAGTACCTCGGCGTCCCCGCCAATGCGCCCGCCTCCGCCGTCGAGCTGACCGCATTGCGCGAAGCCCTTCGGGTGTTCGTCGTCCCAAACGTGCAGCCTGACGAACAGGCAACCCAGCGTGCGCGCGATTCCGCGCGTGCAAACGCCGCCCTCGTCTACCAGACCTACACCAGGGGCCAGGTCATCATCGCCGAGGGCCAGGTGCTGAGAGCAGGGGACATCGAGGCACTCAAGGCCACGGGCATCGTCGAAGGCGGCCTGGGCCTGCCCGACATGGCCGCTGGCGCCGTTCTCTCCATCGCATTTGGTCTGGCGCTGGCGGTCTTCGTCTACCAGCTCCAGCCGTTCCCCCCGCCGGCGCACCGCCGGCTCGTTCTCGTCTTCGTTGTCGTGGTCGCCGCCCTGGCGGCAGCGCGCGTCTCCCTGCCCCAGGTGACGCCCGATAGCGAGCAGCGCTACTTCGCCTTCGCGGTGCCCGTGGCAGCGGTCGCGATGATCGTCGCCTCCTTTGCCGATCTCTCGTTTGCTGCCGTCGTCGCCGCGGCCATGGGCATGTTCGCCACGTTCGTGGGCGCAACCGCCCCCGACCTGGCCGGGGCGAATTTCGTGGGGCCCTTGCAGGCGCTCGAACTGTCGTTCGTCTACACCGCCAGTGGTCTTGCCGGAGCGCTCGCCGTCCACCGGGCTGGACGGCTCACGCGCTTCGCCTTCTCCGGCTTCGCGGTGGCCATCACCAGTTGGCTCGTGCTCGTCGCCTTCTGGCTCCTTGGCGAGTCGCGGGGCTCTGGAGCACTTGGCTGGCTCACGCTGGCGTCTGTCTCCAACGGAACCGCCGCGGCCGCACTCGCAGCAGCCGGATTCGTGTTGCTGTCCAGGACCCTCGGCCTCACGACCCGGCTCGGGATTTCCGACCTCGTCCAGCTGGATCATCCGCTCCTCCGGCGCCTCCAGGAAGAAGCCCCCGGTACCTACCACCACAGCATTGCGGTCGGCGCCCTTGCCGAGCCCGCGGCGCTTCGCATCGGCGCCGATCCCCTTGTCGCCCGCGCCGGCGCGTACTATCACGACGTCGGTAAGCTCGTCCAACCGTCCTACTACATCGAGAACACCCTCGATGGTACCCGCAGCCCCCACGAGGGGCTTGGCCCCGCAGAGAGCGCCCGCCGAATTCGCGACCACGTTGCCAACGGGCTCGAGTTGGCGCGCCGCCACCGGATACCACAACTGGTCCGCGATTTCATCCCGCAACATCACGGCACGCGCCTGGTGACCTACTTCTACCGCCATGCCCTTCAGCAAGGCGCCGGTGTGGACGCTGCCGCCTTCCGCTACCCGGGCCCTCGGCCACAGACCAAGGAGGCGGCCATCGTCATGCTCGCCGACTCCTGCGAAGCCGTCGTCCGCGCCCGGCCAGACCGGGACCAGGCGCACATCGACGAGCTCGTTGACGGCATCGTCGGCGAACGCCTGGCCGAAGGACAGCTTGACGAGTGCGACATCACCATGCGCGAGCTCCAGCAGGTTGCAGCCAGCTTCAAGGCCACCTTCCACGCCATCTACCACCCCCGCATCGAATACCCCGTCGCCGCAACCGACGAGGTCGCAGTCATCGCGCGGCTGGCCGAAGAAGCAGGTGTAGCCCGCCCGCCAACTGCAAAAAGCGTGTAGACACACTCACATCTGCGCTTGGTATACTTCGCGCCTGAGAGGCTGGCCAAGCAGGCATGCGATTCGCCATCATCCGATTCCCTGGGACCTGGAGCGACAGAGACTGCCACCACGTTCTCCAGGATGTACTCGGACAGCAGGCCGACGTCCTCTGGCATCGCGAGACAGACCTGCGCGGCTACGACGCCGTTGTTCTCCCGGGCGGTTTTTCCTATGGCGACTACCTCCGCGTAGGCGCCATTGCACGCTTCTCGCCCGCGATGGAGGCGGTCATGCGATTCGCAGATGCGGGCGGGCCCGTGATCGGCATCTGCAACGGTTTTCAGGTGCTCTGCGAAAGCGGGCTCTTGCCTGGCGCACTCATTCGAAACGACAGCCTTCAGTTCCGCTGCGAGTGGACCTGGTTGCGCCGCGAAGGTGGCCGCACACCCTGGGCAAACGGCATCCCTGCGGACGAAGTCCTGCGCGTGCCAATCAGCCACGGCGATGGAAACTACTACGCCGATCAGGCCACATTGGACGATCTCGAACGCGCCGGCCGGGTCGTATTCCGGTATTGCGACGAGGCGGGCCAACCCACCGCGACGGCGAACCCCAATGGCAGCGCGCGCAACATCGCGGGGATAGTCAACGCCCGCGGCAACGTGCTCGGCATGATGCCCCATCCCGAACGCGCTGGTGAAGCGCTCGTCGGCGGCATCGACGGCAACCGCATCTGGGAATCGCTCATCAGGGAGTCGCTCGCCGTCGTGCGATGATCGCTCCCATCGGGTTTGGCTGTGGTGTGGGTCCAATCACGGGGATTCCGGTGCGGGGCGCATCAGACGCCCGGCCGTGGAGAGGGTGACCATGACCAGTGCTCCCGCGAGCTACCCGGTCCGCTTCGACGTGGACCCCGCCGCACCGCAGAGCCGTCTTTCGGTGTTCTTCCGGGTTCTTCTCGCCATACCGCAGTACATCATCGTCTACGTCGTGATGCTTGCGGCCGAGATCGTCGCCTTCCTCGGGTGGTGGGCGATCCTCTTCACTGGCAGGTACCCGGCCGGAATGCTCAACTTCACCATCGGGGCCCTTCGGTGGCAGGCGCGAGTGACCGCGTACCTGTTCCTCCTGACAGGAAAGTACCCGCCATTCTCCCTCGACGACGACAACAGCTATCCTGTCCGCCTCGCCATCGACGGACAGGTCGAGGGCCGCAATCGCCTCACCTGCTTCTTCCGCCTCCTGGTCGCCATCCCTCAGGCCATTGT
>CAZCDK010000045.1:13371-17352 GCA_964497285.1 uncultured Anaerolineaceae bacterium
CATTGTCAGCGGCCTCATCCTGGCGATTGCCGAGATCTGCGTCCTCATAGCCTGGATCGCCGCCCTCGTCACTGGTTCGGTGCCGGCAGGATTGCACGACTTCATTGCCGGAGCGTTGCGCTGGCAACTGCGCGTCTCCAGCTACACATTGCTCCAGGTCGACCAGTACCCTCCGTTCAGCCTGAACTGACGAAAGGGCGGTTCCAACTTAGCGACGCGCTCGCCCTGCATCGGAGGTGACCCCATGAGCGGCACGGACACCAGCCCCCAGGGCGAGCGGCCCCCCTTCGAGCCCGGCACCATTGGACGCGAGAAGCCTCTTCGTGCTCTTGAGCCGACGGAGGCTCTCCCTGCAGGCTCCCCCGAATCGGTCTCTACGGGGGGAGACCCGGCTCCACATCTGGCCGGACTCCTTCCGTATGCGCCTGCTGATGTCCCGGTGGCCGTCGTCCCCGGCTCAGACGACCCACCAGCTCCCCCGAGTCCGTCGGCTCCACTCGCGTTCGGCCCGTACCCGATGCGCTACGACGTGGCCTACCCCGAGCGCCTCAGCCGCCTGAAGACCTTCTTCCGCGGCCTCCTCATCATTCCGGTCTGGCTCTTCCTCTATTTCGTCACGGGTATCACTCAGGCCGGGCTCGCGGCGGGCTGGACCACCGTGTTCTTCAGGAAGCGCTATCCCCGCTGGCTCTTCGCCGCCAATTCGGGCGCGGTCGGCTTCCTTTCCCGCGCGTGGGCCTACGCCGCCCTGCAAACCGATCGCTACCCGAGCTTCGACACGGACACGAGCCCCGTCACGCTGGAATACGACGAGCCACTCCAGCACCAGATCAGCCGCTGGCGGGTCTTCTTCTGGAAGGGGATCCTGCTTGTTCCCCACTTCATCGTGCTCTCCCTTCTCCAGCTTGCCACCGGCGTGGTCGTGTTCATCTCATGGTGGGCAGTCATGCTCTCCGGACGCTACCCGCGCGGCATGTTCGGATTCGTGACCGGCATCACGCGTTGGCACCTTCGCGTGCTTGGCTACTTCGCATCCTTCAACGATCGCTTCCCGCCCTTCTCACTCTCGGCCTCGGCCGGTCCTGCGTCGACAACGACGGCGGTCGTAAACGGGGTCATCGGCGCGCTCGTGTCCGGCAGCTTCATTGCCCTTGTCGTCGTGGCCATCGCCATCGCCGACGACCCACGCACCGAGACGGTCGACTACGCCAGTCTCCGGGGCGCCAGCTCCGGCGGGACAAACGCCCGGGTTGCCCAGGGCGCGGTTCGCGTCAATGCTCGCGGCGGAATGGTCGATCTCGTCCTCTCTCGCGTCGACGACCCGGGCGAGCAGCTTGTCCCTCTTCTCGTCACCGGAAAGAACCAGCGCGTCGTCGTCTTCGAATGGACGATTCGGAACTCCAGCGACATGAGCGCCCGTGTTTCCGGGACCGCAGATGCCCGCCTCGCGGTCCTGTCCGGGGACGAGAGGAAGACCTCTGATGCCGAACTCGTGGTCGTCGCCGGCCAGGTCGCTCCCGCCAGCGTCAAGGCTGGCGGCGCCGACAAGATCCAGGCGGTCTTCGTCATCCCGAAAGACGCTCGCCCCGTGGCGCTGCGCTTCAGTCCTGACTTCACCCCCCGGGGCGGCATCGAATACCAGTTCGAGTAGCAGGACGGCATTGACCAGCTTCCCCCACCCGCGCCCGGAATCTGTATGCTTGCCTGATTCCCGGACAGGCAGGTGACTGAGCGATGGACACGGACAACATCAGCATTGAAGAGGCCGTCGTCTTTGGCCACGGCGGCGGGCGCGAGCTTCGTTGCGACATCTACTCCCCCGGCGGCGCGAACAACGCGCCCGCCGTCCTTCTCCTCTACGGCGGCGGCTGGCGCATGGGCGATCGCGGCCGCATGCGCGAACCCGGCCTCGCCCTGGCCCGGCATGGCTTCGTCGCCGTCGCCGGCGAATACCGGCTGACCCCGGAATCGCCCTGGCCTGCCCAGATCCATGATGTGAAGGCCGCGATCCGCTGGATGCGCGCCAACGGCACGCGCCTCCGCATCGACGCCTCGAAGATCGCGGTCCAGGGTCACTCCGCCGGCGCACATCTCGGTCTCCTCGCGGCCGGGACACCCGGTCTGCCCGAGTTCGAAGGTGATGGCGGCAATCCCGGCGTCTCGGCGGCCCTTGCCGCTGCTGTAGGCATCTACCCGCCCGTGATGTTCCACGTTGGCGCCACCCGACCGAGTGGCAGCACGCCTGCAACTGCACTCATGGGCGCTGCTGCCAACGAGTCGCTTGCCCGCGCCGCAAGCCCGATCACCTACGCTTCCTCCGCATTCCCCCCTACATTCCTGCTCCACGGCGCCACCGACAAGGTCGTTCCGCCCTCGGCCAGCCTCCGCATGTACGAAGCCCTCGCCTCCGCCGGAGCACACGCCGAGATGCACATGTATGCCGGCCTCCCTCATGGCTTCGCCCGGCTTCCCAGCATGCTCGACCGGGTCCAGGGCGAGATCGCCAGCTTCCTCCAACGCACCATCGTTGCCCCGAAAGCCCTGGCGTCCGAATTGGATGAGCTGGCGGCGCAGATGGCAGCGGCCGCCCAGCCTGTCGGTGTGAGGTAAGCGCGATGGCCTCGGGACCCCTGGTTGGGATACGCGTACTTGAGTTCACACAGATCATCGCCGGCCCCTTTGCCTGCCAGAACCTGTCAGATATGGGTGCCGAAGTCATCAAGGTAGAGCCGCCGGAGGGCGAACCCTGGCGGTTGTTTTCCCAGTTCATGCCGGGCGAAGCGAAGTACTTCCAGTCCCTGAATCGCGGCAAGAAGTCGCTGGCGCTCAGGCTTCAGGAGCCCGAGGCGCAGGCGATCATCCACGCGATGATCCCCGAGACGGATGTCGTGATCGTCAACTACCGGCCCGATGTCTCAATGCGGCTTGGGATCGACTACGAAGCGCTCAGGGCATTCGGCCGGACATCATCTATGTGGACAACACCGCTTTCGGACGTCGCGGCCCCTGGGCGCACCGGCCCGGCTACGATGTCGTCGCGCAGGCTGTTTCGGGGTTGATGGCTGGGGAGGGAAAGGTGACCGGCGACGGCCCCGAAGTGATCCGTTCGACGCCGGTCGCCGACTATGGCACAGGCGTCGCCATCGCCTGGGGCGTCTGCGCGGCGCTCTACCATCGCGAACGCACCGGCGAGGGCCAGCTCATCCAGTCCTCCTTGTTGAAGACGGCGCTGGCGTTTCAGGGGAGCCTCGTGTTCGACCTCCCCGCGGCCGACGAGCTCACGCACCAACGAATGGACCGGGTGCACCAGCTACAGGCCGCGGGAGCCCCGTATGCCGCGATCATCGAGGCCTACAATCCCTTGAAGCTCACGTCGGTGGGCAACATCTACTACCGCGCCTTCGCCACGAAAGACGGAGCCCTCGCGGTCGGTGCGCTCTCGGCATCGCTCTGGGAGAAGGTGCGGCGCGCGGTCGGCACGGACTACCTCGGGTTCGCCGACCCCGGTTTCAATCCGCTCGACCCGGAGTTTGTGAGGAATGCGGAGATCGCGGTGCGGGAAGTGGAGGCAAAGCTGCGATCCAGGACGACGGCCGAGTGGATGGATGTCTTCGACCGCGAGGGCGTGCCGGCCGGGCCCGTGAATTTCCCGGAAGACCTCATCGACGACCCTCAAGTCCAGGCCAACGAGATGATGGTGTCGCTCGACCACGACTTGAGCGGACCGCAGCGGCAGGTTGGGCCGCTGCTCGAGTTCTCGCGAACACCACTCGAAGCGCAGGGCGCATCGCCACCCCACGATCGGGATACGGACGAGATCGTCCGCGCAGCCGGCTTTAGCGACGAGCAGGTCGCGGACTTCCGGGCACGAGGGATCATCGGCGGGCCTGCCTAGCCGGACGAGGCCACGCCGGCATCGGTGATGGCTGATCGGGTTCAGATACCTGCGAGACAGTCGGGTATCTGTATAGACAATTACGT
>CAZCDK010000046.1:0-14630 GCA_964497285.1 uncultured Anaerolineaceae bacterium
GGCGTACGGCCACCTCCTGATGCAGCAACACGCGCCGCTGGTGGCGACAATCCACCACCCGCCTTCGCGTGACCGGGACAACACCATGTTCCAGGCGGGCGGCATCGTGGAGCGTTTCCGGCGGTCGATCTGGTTCCCGTGGGTCATGCAGGAGCATGTGGCGCGGCGCGCGGACGCTGTGGTGACGGTTTCGCAGACGTCGGCGCGGTCGATCAGGCGGGCATTCGGAGTGCCGGCCGAACGGCTTCACGTCGTCTGCAACGGGATCGAATCAGACGTGTTCCGGCCGTTGGCGGGGATCGAACGGGAGCAGAACCACATCGTCTGCATGGCGAACACGGAGGATGCCAACAAAGGAGTGCGTTTCCTGCTCGAGGCGTGCCGCCGATTGAAGGATCAAGGAGAGGATTTCCGCTTGACGATTGTCGACAAGCGGGCGGAGGACCTGAGTCTCGCGCCGCCGCTGGTGAAGATGCTGGGACTTGAGGACCGGGTGACGTTCTCGGGACGGCTGGCGGAGGCAGACCTGGTGGGCCTGCTCAACCGGGCGACCTTCGCGGTTTGCGCAAGCGTGTACGAGGGCTTTGGGCTGCCGGCCGCGGAAGCTGCGGCCAGCGGTACGCCGCTGCTAAGCACAACCGGTGGGGCGCTGGCGGAAGTGCTGGAGCCCGGGGTGACGGCGCATGTCGTGGCACCCGGTGATGCGGGCGCGTTGGCCGAGGGGATGCGCCGCATGCTCCACGACCGGACGTTGCGGGACCAGCTGTCGGCGACCGCGCGTGCGAGCATCACTTCGCGATTCAGTTGGGCCCGGGCGGGAGACGAGTTGGAAAGGATCTACGCGAACGTCGTCCGGCAACGAACCCGGGGAACGGGGGGAGGCCACCCGCATGCGGCCATGTTGGCGGAAAAGCGCGAATAGCAGGGCGCGGGTGGGTTTGGCCGGGAGGACCTGAATCGGACGGTCCGGTTACAGCTCGGGGGGCTCGCTCGGGGTGGTCATGAGGGCGCGACCGATCCAGAGGGCGACATAGAGCATGCCCATGGTAGCGGCGGTGACGGGCAGGGCAAGGGCCCAATAGCTCTTGCGGAGGACGCCGACGGCATAGACGAGGCCGGCGAGCGCGGCGGCAAGGCTGATGATCATGCCGTAGCGGCGGGTGAGCGCGACTGCCTCTTCGTCCATGCGGACCTCTCCTGGGCCGCGCGTGACCGCGAGGCTGTCGTTCCTTGTATCAACGGGTCTTTGTAGAGTCAACGGATGCCGGCGAACGTGGTCAACGTCGACTTCTGGAACCTGTTCCGGATCCAGCCGGGTGAGCGTGTGCTGGACCTGGGGTGCGGGAACGGGCGGCACACGATCGAGGCGGCGGGGTGGGACTGCCGAGTGGTGGCGATGGACCTCGATCGAGAGGAACTCGCGCGGGGGCGCTACATGTTCTATGCGGACTGGAACGCGGGCCGCCTGCCAGGATTCGCGCAGTTCCTGAAGGGCGATGCGCAGCACCTGCCGTTTGCTGACCGCACTTTCGACAAGATCATCTGCACCGAGGTGCTGGAGCACGTGCACGATGACGAGCGGGCGATGCGAGAGCTGTTCCGCATTCTGAGACCGGGAGGCGAGATCGCGGTCTCGTGTCCGCATCACCGGGTGGAACGCCTCTTGTGGGCGCTGAGCTGGGACTACTGGCATTCGCCGGGGGGACACATCCGTGTTTACCGCATGGGTGAACTGCGGCGGCGGCTGACGAGTTTCGGGTTCGTGATGGGCGAAGAACGCGGACGCCATGCGTACCAGAGCATCTACTGGGTGCTCCGATGTCTCTTCGGCAAGGACAGACCGCAGTTTCCGGTCACGAGGGGGTTCTGGCGGTTCATCGGGTGGAACCTGCGGGCGCAGAACCCGATGGTCGAGCGCATCGAGGCGGGGCTTGATCGCGTCATTCCGAAGGACTTTGTGCTCTACGGGCGGAGGCCGCTTGCCTCGTGACGGGCACAACGACCCCCTCGCCAATGGAGACAGCGGGCGAGCCCCAAGATCGTCCTGACCTCAGCCACCCCCACGATGACGCGGGACTCGATCGTGTCTATTCGATCGATGTGGGGCTTCTCGGTCTCTCGGAAAGAACAGCGGGGGCGCGCCTGGCCGATGTCGGATGCGGGCCGGGGCGCCACGAGCTGGCGACGGCGCGGCTGCCGATCACCACGGTCGCCTGCGACTTGAGCTGGGCGGACTTGCGGGCCGGCCGATACTTTGTGGGCGAGGATCGAAAGGGCGGAAGGTGGCCGGGCACCGTGACGTGGGTGCGCGGCGCGGCGTCGAGCCTGCCCCTTGCGGATGGGAGCCTGGATGCGGCGATCTGCTCGGAGACGCTGGAGCACATCGAGGATGACGTCGGCGTGTTGAAGGAGTTGCGGCGGGTCGTTCGCAATGGCGGGACGCTGGCGGTTTCGGTCCCGGCGCACGCGGTCGAGTTCGTGCTCTGGCAGCTCTCATGGGAGGTGACGCACACCCGGGGCGGGCACATCAGGATCTACCGGCAGGAGGAGCTCCTGGCGAAGCTGCGCGCGACGGGCTGGGAGCCGTATGCGGTGCGGCGGCGGCACGCGTTTGAGTCCGTCTACTGGTTGCTGGCGGCCGCCGGCGGGCGGATCGGTGCACCCGGCGCGCCGGCGCGGGCGTGGCGGCGAATCACCAACTCGCGAGGAGTGAGGAACTCGGGGGTCTGGAATGGTTTGGAGCGGTGGCTGTCGCGGTGGGTTGGGAAGAGCCTCGTTGTCTATGCGCGGGCTGCGTGACGGTGCGTATCTGCCTTCTGCTGCACCAGGGGAACATGTACTCGGGCGGGCAGGGCGTGTACCTGGCGGCGCTTTCCAGGGAGTACGTGGCGGCTGGTCACGAAGTGCACGTAGTGGTCGGGCCACCATACCCGGAACTCGACGCGCGGGTGGTGCAGCACCGGCTGCCGGACTACTCGGTGTTCACGGCGATGGACGAAGGGGCAGCTTTCTGGCGCAAGCGGCCGCAAAGCTACCTCAGCCCGCTCAACTTCGCGGAGCTGGCCACATCACGCGCGGGGATGTTTTCCGTGATGTGGGCCTTCTCGCTGCGTGCGTTCGAAGTGGTGGCGAAGCTCCATGCCAGGCACCGGTTCGACGTCGTCCATGACAACCAGTCGCTCGGGTACGGGGACCTTCTGATCCGGCTGCTCGGCGTGCCGGTGGTGGCGAACATCCACCACCCGCTTTCGATCGACCGGACGAACGCCGTGTCGCAGGCCCAAACGTTGCGCGAGAAGGTGGGGAGGGTGCTGTTCTACCCCCTGCACATGCAGCACGTCGTGGCGCACGGGATCGACGGCGTGATCACCGGCAGTGAGGCGAGCGCACTGGCGGTGCGGCGGGCGTTTTCGCTCGGGACGAGATCGGTCGCCGCGATTCACTATGGCGTGGACACGGCGATATTCAGGCCCGACGGAAGGCGGAGGGAGCCAGGCCGGGTTCTCTTCGTGGGCAACAGCGATGATCGCAACAAGGGGGCGCGATACCTGGTCGAGGCCCTGGCGAGCCTCGGCGGCCGGGAGTGGCAGCTGATCGTGGTCGATCGGGTTGAGGCGGAGGTCGTTCGCAGGCGCGCGGGCGAACGCGGAGTTGAGGGGCGGGGGACAGTGACGGGGAGGCTATCGCGCGAGGGGCGGGCAGGGGAGAACAAAGGGGCGGACGTGTTCGTCTCGCCCTCGCTCTACGAGGGGTTCGGGCTTCCGGCGGCAGAAGCGCAGGCCTGCGCAGCGCCCGTGATCGCTACGACCGCCGGTGCGCTGCCGGAAGTGGTCCGGGACGGAGAGAGCGGCCTGCTCGTGCCACCCGGGGATCCGGTGGCGTTGGCTGGTGCCATCCGGCTATTGCTGGAGGACCGCGCCCTGGCGGCGCGACTCGGCGCGGCAGCCGCGCGGCGCATCGAGGCCGAGTTCACGTGGACACGCACTGCCGAGCGGACGGTGAAGCTCTACCGAGACGTGATCGCAGGGCGCGAGGGGAATGGTTCGAGGAGGCCACGGAGCGGCAACGGAGCTACTGAAGGATGACGGTGGCCTTCATCTGAGGGTGGTAGTCGCAGGTGATCTTGTACTCCCCGACGGTTTGGCCCTTCCAGGTGACAACGGCGCCCTTCTTCATGTTTCCCGAGATGTTCTTGCCGTTGACGTTGACCGTATGGATGGCGGATTCGCTGTTCAGGAAGTAGACCGTCTCGCCCACCTGGGCCGTGACCTTGTCGGGCTTGAAAGTGAGGTTGTCCTGGTCGATCTGGGGCGCATCGGCGGGGACGGTGACCTTCTTGGCGGCGGTCTTCTGAGCGCGGGGAGTGCCTCCGGGATTGCCGCCGTCGTCGCCGCCACCGCAGGCGGTGGCCAGGCCCGCGAGGAGCATGATCGAGGCCAGGATGATCATGGCAGCGCGCAGTCGTGTCCGCATTTAGCGTGTTCCTCCCCGGTGAGACCGAAAGCTGAGCCTCACCAAGGAGGCTTCGAAGGCTGAATGCTTCGAACCTATTGTCCCTCGATTCCTGCGACCATGACGGTCATCATACACGGGCCGCACGGGCGGTTCCTGGCCACCTCTGACGAACCGCAACGGCAAGGAGAGTTAAGGCGGTGCGAAGATGCTGAAGGGCCCCTGGCGGGGCCCTTCGAAGCGAGAGGCGGGGTGAACGACTCTAGCTGGCATCTTTGATGGGCGATGGGTAAGCCCAATCGGAAGGGTGATGCTGTTCAGCAGTCTAAGAGCAAATGCTAAAGGTGTCAATCACTTTAGCGTTTCTGGCGCGCATGACGACGTGCCTCGTGCGCGAGTTGGTGTGATCGAGGGGCACCGGTGCGTGGACCAAGAGGGGCGACCAGGGGGGCGAACGGCAGAAGGCGGTCGCCACTTGGAATCGGCGACCGCCTTCTGCGGGGGACGGTGTGGCTGCGCCTAGCCTCCGGGCAGGGCGGCGGCGGCGACTTCGTCGAGGGTGAGCCCGAGCCCGGTGGCCACGCCTTCGCCGTAGCGACGATCGGCCCGAAGGAAGTGGCGGCTCTGCCGGAGCTGGATCTCCCGCGGCACAGGGCGCATGTGGTGGACGATGTTTTCGATGAGGCGGCCCTGGTGGTCTGGAGTGAGGAGGCGGAAGAGCGCACCTGGCTGGGAGTAGTAGTCGGCGTCATCATCCCGGTGGTTCCACCGATCGGCCAGGCCGGCCAAGTCGCGTGCGTAGGCGGGGACGTTCGTACCGGTTTCGGCGGGACCGCCGCGGCTGTTCGGTTCGTAGTTGACGCCGCCGGCGCCATTGTCGCCGTAGCGCATGGAACCGTCGCGCTGGTGGTTGTGCGCTTCGGTGGCATGGGGCCGGTTCACGGGTAGCTGCATGTAGTTGGTGCCTATGCGGTAGCGGTGAGCGTCGGGGTATGAGAACAGGCGCGCCTGCAGCATCTTGTCGGGGGAGAACCCGATGCCGGGCACGATGTTGGAAGGTTCGAACGCGGACTGCTCGATATCGGCGAAGTAGTTTTGGGGGTTCCGGTCGAGCACGAGCTCCGCGAATTCCACCAGGGGATAGTCGCCGTGAGGCCAAACCTTCGTCAGGTCGAATGGGTTGATGCGGTAGCGCTCGGCGTCGGCCTCGGGCATGATCTGGACACAGACCCGCCAGGCGGGGGAATCGCCGCGCTGGATTGAATCGAACAGGTCGCGCGTGGCGTGGTCCGGGTCCTGGCCGATAAGCTGAGCAGCCTCTTCGCGCATGAGGTTCTGGATGCCCTGCCTGGTCTTGAAGTGGTACTTGACCCAGGAGCGTTCGCAGCGGGCGTTGATCCAGCTGAACGTATGGCTGCTGTAGCCGTTCATGTGGCGGTGTGTCTTCGGGATTCCACGGTCGGAGAACAGGATCGTGACCTGATGAAGGGACTCCGGGGAGAGGGACCAGAAATCCCAAGCGGCGGTCGCGCTCTTGAGGTTGGTCTGCGGGTCTCGCTTCTGGGAATGGATGAAGTCCGGGAACTTGAGGCCATCGCGGATGAAGAACACGGGTGTGTTGTTGCCGACGATGTCGTAGTTTCCTTCTCCGGTGTAGAGCTTGATGGCGAAGCCACGAGGGTCGCGTTCGGCGTCGGCGGAACCCTTTTCGCCGGCGACTGTCGAGAAGCGTACGAGGGCCTCGGTTGTGTTGCCGACCTGGGAGAAGAGGCGGGCGCTGGTCCAGCGGCTCACGTCGGCGGTGACGCGCAGGTGCCCGAAGGCGCCGGCTCCCTTGGCGTGGACGACGCGCTCGGGCACGCGCTCGCGGTTGAAATGGGCGTTCTTCTCAATGAGATGGATGTCTTCGAGCAGCAGCGGTCCGCGCCTGCCAACGGAAAGGGAGTTCTGGTTGTCGCCGACGGGGCGTCCGGCCCCGGTGGTGAGCGACTCGTGGTCTGTCAAAGATTGCCTCCCGGCGGGTGGAGTTGGGGCTCGCACGATGTAGAGCCGTAGATCATTTTGCGGATCGTCATGCCGGCGACGCAAGCACCGCGATCCCCGGCAGTGCTCTACCCCGGAGGATCGATTGAGAGCCGCGGCACACTGGGGCCAGAGAGGGGCGCCTCGCTGAAGACTGCCTCCCTGGAGAGGAGGGCGGAGCGCCGAAGGGCGATGTGCGTCAATCGGCGACGCGGGACCGGTCCTGAGCCACTACCAACAGAAGGTGGGGCGGACCTGGAGAGGAGTGGCCGATCTCAGGCGGCGCGGCGGCGGCGGGCGTCGAGGGCGGCGATCTGTTCGCGAAGGCGGCGGATGCGTCGCAGGCGGTAGCTGGAGATCACGAGGCCCGCCTCATCGAGGAAGACCGGGCCCTCGCAGCGTGGGCATCGGAGGAGGGCGGAGGAATCGGATTCGGTGGCCGATTCGGGAGTGGAGAAGCCAGCGACAGTGAGGGGTGCACCGTTGGGACCGACCCACTGGCCGGAGATGTGCCCGCAGTGCAAGCACTTCACATCACCTTTGACCAACATAGCTGCCACCTCCGGGGCGAGTATGGGGCCGCTCGCGCGTGTCACGCATAGGGGCTGGCCCGCATTTCCGGCCGGGAATCCTGTCAACGGGCGATGAGGTTCCCGGACACGGCGCCTCTTAGATTCTTCTTCGGCAGCTCTGGCGGGGAGTGAACCTCTGGGGTTGGGCAACGCGGAGGGCCGGCTTCAGTCCCTGGCGATGGCGTCGATGCGGTACTGGATGATCCCGGAGGGGACGTTGACCGAGACGTCGTCGCCGACACGCTTGCCGAGAAGCACCTTGCCAACGGGGGATTCGACGGAGATCTTCTTGTCGGCAGCGTTTGCCTCGCGGGCACCCACCAGACGGTAGGTATCCTGACGGCTGTTGTCGAGGCGGGTGACGGTGACAGCGGAACCGATTGTGGAGCGATCGTTGGAGACGTGCTCGACGATGACGGCGCGCTTGAGGGCGATCTCGACGGCCTTCCGCCGCTGCTCGTTGAAGGCGAGGGCTTCGCGGGCGGCCTCGAGGGGGGCGTTCTCGCGGAAGTCCTTGTCTTCGCGGGCGTGAGTGATGGCCTTGATGAGCTCGGGAGTGCGGGCATTGAGTTGTTCAAACTCGCGTTGGAGCGCCTCGAAGCCGTCGCGGGTCATTTCGACGAGGTTGCTCTCCTCGACGATGGTGCGACCTTCGCCCGTGCCGCGGCCGGCGGTCTTGCGGACGCGGATGTGGACGCCGTAGTTTTGGTCCGTGTAGTTGCGCTTCTTGAGGAATTGGAACCACGCCTTGAGGGCGGCGACGCGTTCGCCGGCGGCAGGGTCGGAGTTCTTTATCTGGGCCTCGGCATAGGATTCGATGCGGGAACTGGAGAGAGAGGCGAGCGTAGTCTGCTCGCCGGCATGTTCGACGTACTTGCGAACGTAACCTGCATGTGTGCCACGGAGTTCCGGTTTGAGCGCCTCGATGTATTCGTTGAGGGCGTCGCCAAGGGTTGTTGGCGGTTTCTGACCGACAGCGGAGTCACGACCCATAGACGAAGCTTACCATCTATCCGGGCAACGTGCGCCCGGCCGAGGACTTGGATGGCAGATCTCGATTGGACGGACCTCCCGCTGCTCTTCCCGGGGAACGCGGGAGCGGAGCGATGGTTGCCCGCGCTGCGGCAACATGCGCGGGTGGTCGAGGAGTGGTCGCCGCGAGTGCGGGTGAGCGCGGTAGGGGCAGAGGAGGCCGTGCGGCGCCAGTACGCGGAATCGCTCGAGTTATGGCGCATCGTGGAAGAGGCGGGCGGAGGGGAGATGCTCGTTGATGTGGGCAGCGGCGGGGGATTCCCGGGGATCGTGATCGCGGCCCTGCGCCCGGGGGTGGAGGTGCACCTGGTGGAGCCGTTGAAGAAGCGGGCCCGGTTCCGGGACGCGGCAGTGGTGGCGCTGAGGCTGCCGAACGTGACGGTTCACGCGGTGCGAGCGGAGGAGGCAGGCCGCAGCATGCTACGGGACGCTGCGGCGGTTGTGACCGCACGGGCGGTCGCGGAACTGCGCGAGCTGCTGGAGTACACGGCGCCCCTGGCGGCGCCGGGCGGGTTGATCGCGCTGCCGAAGGGGAGCTCGACCAGGGAGGAGATCGCGGGGGCACGGGACGCGGTGAAGGCACTGAACTGCAAGTTGGCGGGAATCGAGCGGATGCGCCCGGAGGTCAGCGAGACGATCTCGGTGGTTCTGGTGCGGAAGGTCGGGACAACGCCGGCGCAGTTGCCAAGAAGGGCGGGGGTCCCGGCGAAACGGCCCCTATGATGAGGAACCGCTCAATTGCATAAGCGCATGTACCACTCTTGCGTGGCTGTGCTATAGTGCGCCCGAAAACCGGGAGGACGCACCGGCGGGCATGTGCTATCGTGCGCGCCGGAAAGCGAAGGCAACTCGCGGAAAACCTGCAGGAGGCAGCATGGACCCCAATGTGATGTTCCACCGGATTCTGCGCCTGGTGAAGCTCGATACCACGGTGTTCGATGAGGTGCGCGACGACGACAAGGAGCTGATACCGGCGATCCTGGTAGCCGTGATCAGCACTCTACTCTCGGCAATCGGCGCCTGGCTCTACCTGGTGCTGAAGGCACCGGATGGGGTGGACGTTGACCTGGGCAACGTGCTCATCAAGGAGATCTTGCTTGGCTCAGTCTTCTCGCTGGTGCTCTGGGGGGTCTGGGTTGGCGCGGTGTACGTCGTGCTCGTCCAGTTCTTCAAGGAGCAGGCGGATATCCAGAGCCTGGCGAGGACGATGGGCTATGCAGCTTTCCCGTTGAGCCTGTCGGTCCTCATGTTCATCACGCCGCTCAGCCTCGGCATCTGCGTGACGGCGATGGTGATCTGGTTCGTGATGAGCACGTACGCGATCCAGGCAACGACCTCGGCGTCGTCTGATCACGTAGTGATGGCGAACGCGGCGGGCTTCCTCATTTTCGCGGCGGTGTTGTCGTTCCTGGCCGACCAGAGCGGCATGGCCCCCGGGATCTGGATCTTCTCGGGCGACGCCATTGGCGAGGGGGAGTTCTTCGAACTCAATCTCGGCGGGCTGGAGAACCTGTTCAAGTAGCGGCCGCCCGGCGACGAACGCGGATGAAACTGGCGAAGGCAGCCCCGGCCGGGGCTGCCTTCGTGTGGCTGAAGGGGCTGTGCTTTCCCCGTGGGATGGGCGCAGGTAGGCTGGGGCACCTGCTGTGAACACGAACCCACTCCCCGGCTACAGCAAGAACACGTCTCTCTACTACGCCTACGGATTCCTGATGAACTTCGGGCTGTGGGCCGGGATCTGGATCAAATACCTGGTAGTCGAGCGCGAGCTGGAACTGAAGTGGATCCTGTTCATGGACATGCCCTTCTGGCTGCTCGTGGCATTGCTACAGGCACCGACCGGGGCCCTGGCGGACCACATCGGGCGGAAACGGGTCATGGCCCTGGGGTGCGGGCTGTTTTCGCTCACGATCCTCGGCTTTGGACTCACGACCAACTACTGGATGCTCTTCTTCGACTACGTGCTCTGGGCCTTCGCCATGGCGATGCAATCGGGCGCGGATTCGGCCCTGCTCTACGATTCGCTGAAGGCAGACGGTGAGGAGAAGCGGTTCTCGAAGGTGGCCGGCCGCGGGTTTGGCATCGCCCTGACGGCGGGGATGCTGGGCGTTGTGATCGGTGGCTTCGTTGCCAGTTGGACGAGCCTTGCTCTTACGGTGCAGGTGAGTGCGGTGCTGCCGGTGGTGGCGATGGGGGTGGCAATGGCCATGCGGGAGCCGCCGATCGACCGGGAGGAACGCCACTACTGGCGGGGGCTCGCAGGGGCGTTCTCGTTCGCGTGGTCGACGCCGCCAGTGCGCTACACGCTGCTCATCGGGGCCATCATCCTGACGGGGACGTTTGGCCCGGTGGTGCTCGTGCAGCCGTTCCTGTTGAACCACGGGGTGAGCACGGGGCTCTATGGGGTCCTGCAGGCGCCACTGCGGGCGGCCTCGGTGGTGGCCGCGGTGGTGGCGTTCCGGGTGGGTGTGGCGCTCGGCACCGGGAGGCTCTTGCTGACGGTGTGCCTTGGCATCATCGGGTGCTACGCGGGGCTTTCCCTTGTGGACGCGAGCCCGGCGTTCGCCTTCTTCGCGCTTTCGAGCCTGATGGCGGGGCTTTCGCGCCCCATCATCG
Organism: uncultured Anaerolineaceae bacterium; assembly: GCA_964497285.1. Taxonomy (GTDB): domain Bacteria; phylum Chloroflexota; class Dehalococcoidia; order Tepidiformales; family Tepidiformaceae; genus UCB2. The sequence continues at coordinate 10,695 of CAZCDK010000046.1, forward strand.
ACGCCTATCTGAATGAGCGCATTCCAAGTGACCGGCGGGCGACGGTGCTCAGCCTCATGCAGCTCTGTTTCAGCCTGCAGGTGGCGTTCTTCGAGCCGGCGCTGGGCTTCCTGACGGACGACGTGTCGCTGACGGCGGCGTTCTTGTTCTCGGCGGGCTACTGCGCAGTGCTGATGCCTCCGCTGCTGTTCCTCTGGCGGCGTGCCCACAGGGCCAATCCACTGCCGCTGGCCCAGGCCGTGGGAACGGCGTGAGGGATCGCCGTTCACTGCTTCGCGGCGCCATCCCACACGCCCGACTCCGCTCCTCCACGGGGAATAGGGGGGCGATCTCAGGCAAGCCGAAGGGGCGCGCTGGAGCAGCGCTACCGGGTGAGCTCGACGGTGGCAAAGCCGCGGACTGAGGGTTCGTGGTCCTGGTTGATGATGACCAGCTCGAGGTCGGCGCGACGGTGGCCGTCTTCTTCGAAGACGCGAGCGACGCGGCCGGTGATGGTGATGGGGCGGCCCGTGATGTCGGGCCGGCGGTGCGCCCCGCGGACGGTGACGACGAAGCCGGCGTCGCCGAGCCACTCTTCGACCGCGCGGCAGATGAGGCCCAGCTTGAACGGCCCGGGGACCAGGGTACCCGGCATGCCCTGAGCGCGGGCGGCGTCGACGTCGTAGAAGAACGGGGGGAAGACCCACGAGAGGCCGCAGAAGCGGATGATCTGGGCGAGATCGGGACGCACGTCGAGGGATGTCATCTCGTCGCCTTCGTGGAGCGATTCGAAGGTGACGGTCATCGTTCGCCTCCGCCGCGGGCGCTGGAGGCGTCGTAGTTCATCATGGTGCGGCCACTGCGGGCGACGATGGCGCCGGTGGCGTCGCGCAGGAGCATCTCAAAGCGCGTGTAGATGCTGTAGCCGAACTGCCCGCCGAAGCGCTCGCTGATGTCGGCGATGGTGTTCTGGGCCTGGAGCTCTTCGCCGAGGCGGAGGGGACGTTCGAACTGCCATTCGTCGCTGATGAGGATGCCGTTGGGGAGCGGGCTGGGGAAGTCGAGCGGATCATCCGAGTCGGGCACGAGGGCGGCGATGACAGCGCCGGGAACGGGGTCGCCGGGGGCGAAGGTGCGCCGGTGGTGGCCGTAGAAGACGTCCATGGCGCGGCGCACCGCCTGGGCGGTGACCTGCACAGGGACGGGGGTGGTGGACTTGCCGATGAAGGCGCGGAGTTCGGGGGTGAGCAGGGATTCTTCGGGCACGCGTTGAGCCTACGCCGGGTGGGGCTTGGCCTCAATTCGAAGGGGGGCTAGGCGACCCTGAATCTGCCTTGCAGGTACCAAGCATCCAGGATGCAGCCGAACCTAAACCACACCGTACAACCTGGCGTGCGATGAATCTGATCTTGCATTTGGGTTGGCCTACGCTGAGGGATCGCGCATTATCGCCGTGAACGACGGGAGCACACCATGACGTTGTGGCTGACACGGGCAGGAAGATTCGGGGAATACGAGCCGAAGTTCCTCGCGGACAACAGGGTCTATGCCACCTGGGACTTCAACCAGGACATGGCGCCCCTCGCGACAAAGGGCGCGCTACTACAGGCGCTCGAAGAAGCGTATCCCGACGCACCAAAGAAGCGGCTGATCAACAACGTGGGACAGCTTTGGCCGTTTGCGCAAGAAATGAAGGAGGGGGACTGGGTCGTCCTGCCCATGAAGTCAAAGCCGGTCATGATGGTGGGAAGGATCCTCGGTCCCTACACCTATCAGAACTCGGCGGAGGACCCGTTCTACCATTGGCGCTCGGTGGAGTGGTTCGGCAAAGACATCCCGCGGACGAGCTTTGACCAAGATCTGCTCTATTCGCTCGGCGCCTTCATGACCATATGCCGGATTAGTCGGAACGACGCTGAAGCACGGGTGAAGGCGATGGCGGGAGCCGGATGGAAGTCCAAGATCTCCGCCAAGACGATGATCGACACAGCCTCCGACGAGCTGCAATCCACAGTGGACCTTGAGCTGGCGGCGAAGGACCAGATTGCGAGGCTCATCATGGCCCGGTTCAAGGGGCACGGGTTGGCGCGACTTGTAGACGCGGTGCTGCGCGCCCAGGGCTACTTCACGTACCTCAGCCCCGAAGGTCCCGACAAAGGGATCGACATCCTCGCGGCCCCTGGGCCGCTGGGTTTCGGCGAACCGCGCCTGTGCGTGCAAGTCAAGTCCGCAGACTCCCCCGTTGAGTCCAAAGTCCTTAACGAGCTCCTCGGTTCGATGTCAAACGTGCAGGCTCAGCACGGGCTACTTGTTGCGTGGGGCGGCTTCAAGGGGTCAATCGGGAAGGACAAGGCGATTCAGTTCTTCAGAGTGCGCCTGTGGGATCAAGCGTCTCTGGTCGAGGAACTGCTTGCCCACTATGCGGACCTCGATCCCGAGATTCGGGCGGAGTTGCCGTTGAAGCGGATATGGACGATATCCGGAGACGAAGACGGAGCCTCGGCTGAGTAGCGATGGGGGCCGTCAAATGCTTGTGCGAAGAGTCGCTTGTTCGGGACTTGGACCACTTGGGCACGATCGGCTTGATTTGATCCGAACGTGAGTTCGCTTCCGGCTCTGGTACGCTTTGGGTGAATGATCTACCTGGACCATGCTGCGACGACGCCGCTTCGGCGGGAGGCGCGGGAGGCGATGCTGCCGTTCCTGGACGGGCGGTTCGGGAACCCGAGCGGGCTGTACGAGGTGGGGCGCGACGCGCAGACGGCGGTCGACGACGCGCGGGTGCGGGTGGCGGGCTGCCTGGGCGCGCGGGCGCCGGAGATCATCTTCACCAGCGGCGGAACGGAGAGCATCAACGCGGCGCTGCTGGGGATCGGCTACGCGATGCGGCGGGCGGGGGCGGGGAACCATTTCGTAACGTCGGCGATCGAGCATCACGCGGGGCTGCACACGGCGCAGGCGCTTGAGGAACTGGGTTTCGAGGTGACGACGATCGGGTGCGACGCGCACGGGCGGGTTTCGCCGGCGGAGTTTGAGGCGGCGCTGCGGCCGGCAACGGTGCTGGCGAGCGTGATGCTGGCCAACAACGAGGTCGGGACGGTGCAGCCGATCCGGGAACTGGGCGAGATTATCCGGCGGTACGCGCAAGAGCGGCGGCACCGGGTGATGCTGCACACGGACGCGGTCCAGGCGCCGGGCTGGATGGAGATCGACGTGGGCGGACTGGGCGTCGACGCGTTGAGCCTCTCGGCACACAAGTTCGGGGGGCCGAAGGGCACGGGGATCCTGTTCCTGCGGCGGGCGACGCCGTTTCACCCGCTCATCCACGGCGGGGGGCAGGAGATGCAGAAGCGGGCCGGGACGGAGAACGTGGCGGGGATCGCGGGCGCGGCGGCGGCGTTCCAACTGGCGAGCCAGGGGGTGACGGAGCGAGTGGCACGCGTGGGGCGGCTGCGAGAGCGGCTGCGCGAGGGGATCGTCGCGCGCATTCCGGGCGCGATCGTGAACGGGTGCCAGGCGAACTGCCTGCCAAACAACCTGAATGTGTCGTTCGCAGAGATTGAAAGCGACATCCTGGTCGCGGCGCTCGACCGGCAGGGAATCGCGGCGAGTTCGGGGAGCGCCTGTTCGAACTCGACCTGGGAACCGTCGCACGTACTGATGGCGATGGGGGTACCGATCCGGCGGGCGGTGGGCAGCGTACGCTTCAGTCTCGGCGAGAGCACGACGGAGGCAGAGATCGACTCAGTGCTGGCGGTCTTGCCGGGCGAGATCGCAGGGGCCAGAGGTCGGGGGCCGGGGGTCGGTAGTCAGTAGTGAAAACGACTGATGGGCGCCGTCTTACGCGGTGTGGCCTTGCGCCGTCGTGGGGGAGGCCTTTCCTGGGCCGCCGGGGAGGCGCCAGAGTGGTAGAATCGGCTGCCATCTGAGCCCATTGGAGGGTCGTGATGCTGCTGC
>CAZCDK010000046.1:14640-15719 GCA_964497285.1 uncultured Anaerolineaceae bacterium
GGCGGGGACCGCGCTGTGCGAAGGGCGACCCACCCCCTCCGGGGCCGCCCGGGAGGCGCGAGGGTGGTAGCGGCGGCTGCCACCGGAGCGCAGTGGGCGGTTGTGATGCTGCTGCGCGACGTTCTTGCCCATGCCGTGAAGCTCTACCCGGACAAGCCTGCTCTGATCGACGGCGATGTTACCTACACGTACCGGCAGGCGGACGAGCGCGTTAGGCGGCTGGCCGCCGGGCTGCTGAGCCTTGGGCTGAAGCCGGGCGACCACATCGCGATCCTCGCCAACAACTCCCACCGCTACTGGGAGACGTACTTCGTGGCGGACATGGCGGGAATGCCGCTGGCGCCCCTGAACATCCGGCTGGCGGCAAGCGAGCTGGAGTTCATCCTCAACGACGGCGAAATCAAGGGGCTGCTCCTCGGAATGGAGTACATCGAGCTGTACAACCAGTTCAAGGCCAAGGTGCCGGGCATCGAGCACGTGATTCTCCTGCACGGTGAGTCGACGGACGGGTTGGCCGACTATGAGCGGCTGGTCGCGGCGAACCAGCCGTTGGAGACATCGGTCCGGGAGTGGTCGGAAAGCGACATGCTGAACCTGTGCTATACGGGCGGCACGACGGGACTGCCGAAGGGCGTGATGTTGAGCCAGCGCAACGTCGTTTCGAACGCGATGCATGCCGTCCTGACCATGGGCTTCACCGAACGCGACGTCTGGATGCACGTCGCGCCGATGTTCCACCTGGCGGACGCGTGGGCGTGCTACGCGTTCACGATGGTTGGCGGGACGCACACGTTCATTCCCGGGTTCACGCCGCAGGGGACGCTCGAAGCGATCGAGAAGCACCGGGTGACGAAGACGATCCTGGTCCCGACGATGGTCAACTTCCTCGTCAACTTCCCCGGGGCTGGCAACTTCGACACCAGCTCGCTCGACCTGGTGCTGTTCGGGGCCTCCCCGATGCCGACCGACAGGCTGTCGCGGTTGGTGTAGATGAACCCGTACCCCGCCATGCCGCGGTTCGGGGCGCCGTAGACCTCGATGGTCGCGCCCTCCTCGGGCCCCAGGGCGAAGCGCGCCTC
>CAZCDK010000046.1:15729-16110 GCA_964497285.1 uncultured Anaerolineaceae bacterium
ACTTCCCTGGTGTTGGCATCCTCGGCCCCTGCTGGCTTGCCCTGGTGGTGTTCGGGGCTTCCTCGATGCCGCCCGACAGGCTGCTGGCGGCGGTGCGGGTGTTCGGCCCAAAGTTTACTCAGGCCTACGGCATGACGGAGACGTCACCACTGTTGACGGCGATGAAGCTCGACTGGACTCGGTTCGACGGCGACGAGAAGGATATCCGGAGGCTCGCGAGCTGCGGGCGGGAGGTCTCGGGGGTCGAAGTGCGAGTCGTGAACCAGGAGACGGGAGTGGATGTTGCGCCAGGGGAGGTGGGAGAGATCATCGCGCGGGGCCCGAACGTGATGCTCGGGTATTGGAAGCGCCCGGCGGAAACGGCGGCGGCGCTCCGCGGCG
>CAZCDK010000047.1:0-10675 GCA_964497285.1 uncultured Anaerolineaceae bacterium
GAGGAGGGAGGAGGGAGGAGGGAGGAGGGAGGAGGGAGGAGGGAGGAGGGAGGAGCAGCACGGGGGCCAGGCGACCGGGCCAGTGCAGGTTCGCCCGCGCGCACCCCGGTCATGACACGGTCGAGCGTGGCGAGTCCTTCGAATGCGTCCTGGCAGTAGAAGACGTTCCCCTTGTAGACATCCCGCAGGTCGGTCTCGACGTAGCGCCTGGTCAAGGCGGCGCCGCCGAGAAGCACGGGGTAGTGAAAGAGCTCGCGCGCATTTAGCTCCTCAAGGTCCTCGCGCATGACGACCGTGCTCTTCACCAGCAAACCGCTCAGGCCGATGGCGTCCGCGCCGATCTCCTCCGCCTTCTCGATCACGTTCTGGATTGGCTGCTTGATGCCCAGGTTGTGGACGGTGTAGCCGTTGTTGGTCAGGATTATGTCGACCAGGTTCTTGCCTATGTCGTGCACGTCCCCGCGCACGGTGGCGAGCACGATGGTGCCCCTGGTCGACCCCTCGGCCCGTTCCATGTGTGGTTCGAGGTGGGCGACAGCCGCCTTCATCGTCTCCGCGCTCTGGAGGACGAAGGGGAGCTGCATCTTCCCGGACCCGAACAGGTCGCCCACCGTGCGCATGCCTTCGAGGAGGACGGTGTTGATGATGCTCAGGGCATCGTGCGTCGCCAGCGCCTCGTCGAGATCGGCGTCGATGCCGCGACGGTCGCCGTCGATGATGCGCTGCCGCAGGCGGTCGTCGACCGGCAGTGTGGAGCGGTCAGCCCTGGTCGTCTGCTCGGCCTCAACGCCCTCGAAGAGGCCAATGAAGTGAGTCAGGGGATCGTGGCCGGACCGGCGGCGGTCGAAGATGAGGTCGCGCGCGGCCTGGAGCTGATCATCGGGAATGCGGTTGAGGGGCAGGATCTGCCTTGCGTTCACGATCGCTGCGTCGAGCCCGTGGTCGATCGCTTCGTGCAGGAACACGGAGTTGAGGACCCGGCGCGCCGCAGGCTTGAGCCCAAACGACACGTTCGACACGCCGAGGATGGTGTGCACGCCCGGGAGCTCGGCCTTGACCCGGCGAATCGCTTCGAGCGTCTCCATGGCATCGCGCCGCAGGTCCTCCTGTCCGCCACTGAGCGGGAACGTGAGCATGTCGAACAGCAGGTCGCCCGGTTCGAGGCCGTAGCGGCCGACGGCGAGGTCGTAGATGCGGTGCGCGACGCGCAGCTTCCAATCGACGGTCCGCGCCTGCCCTTCCTCGTCGATGACGAGCGCCACGGCGGCGGCGCCGAAGCGCTTCAGCAGCGGGAGAACGCGCGTGATCTTGCGCTCGCCATCTTCAAGGTTGATCGAGTTGACGATCGCCTTGCCGGCGTAGAGCTTGAGCGCGGCCTCGATCACCGGTGGCTCTGTGGAGTCGAACATCAGGGGCAGGGTCGAGCGCGTGCGCAGTGCGCTGGCGAGCCGGATCATGTCCGGCACCCCCGCGCGCCCGACGTAGTCGACCATCACGTCGAGTACGTGCGCACCCTCGGCGGCCTGCTCGCGGGCGACGCCGACCATGCCCTCGACATCATCCGCAAGGAGCAGGTCACGGAACGCCCTGGAGCCGGTGGTATTCAGCCGTTCGCCGACGACGAGGAACGACGTCTCCTGCGCGAACGGGACACTTGTGTAGATGGAACTGGAGGCGGTTTCGAATGCCGGCTCACGCTGCTTCGGCGCCCGCCTGCCGATAGCGGCGATCGCGGCTTCGAAGTGGGCCGGGGTCGTACCGCAACAGCCCGCCGCGATGCCCGTGCCAAACTCCTCGATGAAGATTTTCTGGTAGCGGGCGAACTCGGCAGGCGACAGCCCGTAGCGGGCCTCCCCGCCCACGATCTCCGGCAAGCCGGCGTTGGGCGCGACGAACACCGGCCGGCGCGAATGCTCGGCGAGGTAACGAACGTGTTCGACCATGTGCTCCGGCCCGGTGGCGCAATTGATGCCGATGATGTCGACCGCGTCGAGCGCTTCCAGGGTCGTCAACGCGCTCGCAATATCGGAGCCAAGGAGCATCGTGCCGGTCGTCTCGATTGTTACGCTCGCGATGACCGGCACGCTCATGCCGGTCTCGGAAAAGACGTCACAGATGGCGGCGATGGCAGCCTTGGCCTGCAGGAGATCCTGGCAGGTTTCCACCTTGAGGACGTCAATGCCACCTTCGAGAAGGCCGAGTGCCTGCTCCCGGGACCCGGAAACGAGCTCGTCGAAAGCGACGTGGCCGAGCGAGGGAAGCCTGGTGCCGGGACCCATGGTGCCGAAGCTGAACCGGGGCCATGCCGGCGTGCTGAACTCGTCGCGCACGCGGCCCAGCTGTTGGGCCGCCAGCCGGTTGATCTCGCGCACGCGGCCGGCGATGCCGTACTCGGCAAAGACGACCTGGTTCGCGCCGAAGGTCGCGCTGTCGACGGCGTCGCAGCCGCTCGCGTAGAACGCACGCTGGATTCCGGCGATGACTTCGGGCTTCGTGACGGTCAGGTACTCGTTGCAACCGTCCAGTCCGCCGAAGTCCTCCGGCGGCAGCTTGAGGGCAAGGATCGAGGAGCCGATCGGGCCGGCCGCGAACAGCACCTGCTCTCGCAGGCGATCGAGGAACGGATTCGAACGCCGAACGTAGGCCATGAGTAGAGATTACACGGTCAGGCGCGGACCCGGCCTGGCCGGCCGGCCGGGTGGGGCAACCGGAGCTACTGCACGACCTTCAGCGGGAAGGTTGCAATCACGTCGTAGAAGGCGCCCTGCGGGGTGAGGCGGCTGCGCATGAGCGAAACCTGTGGCGTGCGCCACCCGCTGGGCGGTACATCCATCTTCCCCACCGCCACCTCGATCTCGGCGCGCTGCCGGGTCGAGATCTCATCGCGAACCCGACCGAGCGTGAGGTGGGGGCGGAACGGGCGCCGCTCAGGCTCGAAGCCCACGACCGCGAGCGCGGCATTCACGGCACGCACGAGCGCTTCGAGGCGCAGGACGTCGCCGGCGATGCCCACCCACATGATGCGCAATCCCTCGCGGCCGCCGAAGGTGCCAATGGTCGAAAACTCGAGTTCGAACGGCGAATGCCCGACCGTGGCTTCCTGGATCGCGAGCTTGATGGCCGGGAGCCGCCGCACAGGGACTTCGCCGAGGAACTTGAGGGTAACGTGGACACCTTCCGGCCGGATCCAACGGACGGCGGTCCCACTGCGGCCGCGGAGGGTCTCGATCACCTCCCCGATGGCCTGTTTTACCTCGTCGGGAACTTCGCAGGCGACAAAGAGCCTGACGTGTTCAGATTCGGGTTCTGTCATGAGTCGTGTCTATCCGAAAACAGAGTATCGGCGTTGCCGCCGCACACTGCTTGCGCGATGCCGCCGGGAAGGAGCGCGGTTAGGCGTTGGATCTGGCGTCCGGGCGAAAGCAGCGGGTAGTCCGAGCCAAAGAGCACGCGGTCCGGACCGGCGAGGTCGACAAGACGTGCAATGCTGGGCTCATCATACAGCAGAGACCACGCTGCGGTATCGAAATATGTGCGGGACAATGCTGAGCGCACTTCCGGCATCTGCAGGTAGAACGGCAAGCCCCCTCCCAGGTGAGCCGCGATCATGACGGCCTCCCGGTGATCCGATGCCAGCGCACACAGCTCCGGTGGAGTGATTCCTCCGTTCTTCCCGGGGTAGACATGTCCGACCGGCTCCGAAACGTGCCACAGCAGGATCGACCCGGTCGCAGCGGCGAAAGCGCAGACGCGGTGCCCGGCGGGTCCCAGCGGGTCCCACCCCTGGCTGTGCGGCCGCAGTTCGCCGAAGCCGGCTGCTCCCTGATCGACCGCCTTCGCGGCTTCATGTTCCCAATCGGGAAGGGCCGGGTTCAGGGTCGCGAGCGGAATGATCCGGCCGCCAGTCTCGGCAGCCGAAGCAAGCAGGTACTCGTTCTGCGCAGCGAGATCGGGGGAGTGGGCGAATGCGAATCCCACTACAACCGCCCGGTCTATGCCGGCCTCATCAAGGGCGGTCAGCAGCTCTGGCGCCGAGGCCATGCGGGCGGCCGGATCGGCGTACATCTCGGCAAACACGGGATCGCGGCCGGCGAGCGCCGCCCGGCCGGAGATCTGCGCAGGTGCGAAGAGGTGCGTGTGAGCATCGATCAGCGCCACACACCGATGGTAGCAGTTGCCAATGCCGGGGAGCCGCACGACGGTACAACGAGAGCTCCCCTTGGCCACGCCGGTCGACGAGTGACGCGGCCTGATGGCCCGGCGATTCTGGCCCGTTGGACCCTATCGGCTACGTCGATGGGCGGGTGGACTTGGCCGACGGATTCTACCGCACGCGGAGCGACAGGATGGAGCGGAGCCGGCTGAGACTTGCAGCAATGGTGGCAGCCTTCGGGCTGGGAACAGGGGCGACCATGCTCGCAGGTGCGGCCCGCAATGCAGCCACGCCACCGTATGGCTCCGATCTCCCAAACAAGGGCTTCGTGGCGAACGTGGCCAGCGACGAGCCCCGGACGCCGCCGACCACGCCGCAGGGCACAATCACCATCGCCGGCATCCAGTTCGAATCCTGGGACCCGCATGTGGCGACATTCGCCCAGGACGTCGCCCACGTCTACATGGTCAACCGCGGGCTCTACATGCTCGACCTGCACGGCAGACCGCAACCATCCCTGGCGGCGGAGATGCCGGCTGTCTCCGCTGGCGGGAAGGTGTACACCGCGAAGCTGAAGCCAGGGATCAAGTGGTCGGATGGCACTCCCGTGACCGCGGAGCAGTTCGTTGCGGGTGTCCAGCGCGCCTGCAACCCGGACCTCGGGGCAGCTTACGCCTACCAGCACCTCGACGCCCTCAAGGGCTGCCTGGAATACGCCAACGCCCGCGGGGCCGCGCCGGCGGAGAAGGAAGCCCTTCGCAACGCGGTTGGGGCAAAGGCCGTTGACGCCGCCACGGTTGAATACACGTTGACGGCACCCAGGCCGGCCTTCACTACCATCCTCGCCATGTGGTCGACGTTTCCCACGCCCACGCAGCGGGTGACGGCCGTGGACGGGAAGTGGCCTGGGCCGCTGGAAGGGGCATACACCGGTCCCTACATGCCCACCGCCTATGTGGCAAGAGCCAGGATGGAGCTGGGGCCCAACCCGAATTGGATCGGTACGCCGGTCAAGACCGGGAAGATTGTGATCCGGTATATCGATGATCTCGCCGTCGCCACTCAGGCGTACCGCGCCGGCGAGGTCGACGCAACCTCTGTGTCGTCCGCGGATGTCCCGGTGATCGTGGCTGATGGGACCCTGAGCAACGAACTGCACATGTTCCCGCAGTCGCGAACGGTGGGCCTTCAGTTCAACCAGCGCGCCGGAAAGCCGGGCGCGAAGACCGACGTGCGGCTCGCCTTCTCGCAGGCCGTGGATCGGGATCTGATGAACCAGGTTGTCTTCAAGGGAGCGCAGACGCCCACCACGAACTGGATGCCGCCCAACCGGTCGGGCGTCCCGTTCGACACGTACGCGGCCGACATCGGGTTCGACGTCACGAAGGCCCGGGCGAGTCTCGCCCGGGCAGGGTACCCTGGCGGCGCCGGCTTCCCTTCGCTCACGCTCCTCCAGAACGACACGGCGCTGACGAGGAGCCTTGGCGCATTCCTGGCTTCCGAGTGGGGGACTCACCTTGGCGTTGACATCAAGCTCGAGTTTGTGTCCTCCAGGACGCGTACCGAACGCTACAACAGTGGGGACTTCCAGCTTGTCGTCGGTGGTTGGGCGGAAGACTACCCGGACCCGGAGAACTGGTTTGTCGGCCTCCGCGAAGTGGGTGGATCGTTCAACAAGGAAGGCTGCGGAACGCCCGAACTGGACGCCATCATCGCGAAGGCAAAGGTCAACCCGGACGACGATCAGCGCCGCCAGCAGTACCGGGATGCGGAGAAGCTCGCCATCACGACGGTCCAGTGCAACGCGCCTCTCTGGCACACGACCGGCCTCCGCATGGTAAAGCCCTACATCTCGGGCATGGTCGAGAGCCAGCGTGCCAGCGACACGTTCGTCATGGGTGACTGGGACCCGGAGAACTGGAGTACAACCAGGAGGTAGACCGGCCCGGATTGCGCGCCACTAGCGCTCGGCCCAAGCCAATCCCGCACCCAGCAGGTCGGTCCCGGCATGACGCCCTTCGACAACCGCCTCGACGTCGAACTCCTGGACGGCCGGTTGCAGGCCAGTGAGCTCGACGACTCGCCCGCCGCTGATGTGCGCGACCAGCTCATCCGCCTGTTCCCTGGTGTCGAAGAGGTACATGGCCCCCCAGAGGCCGGTCGCGGGGTTGGAGATCCACGTTTTCTGGCGGAGCCCTTCAAGCTGCCGGAAGCGTGGTATCGACTCTTCGCGCAGGTAACGGCGCAGCTCCGCGAAGGTTGCCTTCGAGCCGGCCGAGAGATCCCAGAGCACGATCAACGCGCGCATCGCGTACCCCCTCCTTCGGGAACGGCGGTCGTCACTACCCGGCTCCGGCTACCCGGAACACCGGGTAGACGGCCGCGAGTGGCTCGAACGCCTCGACCGGGGCATCCGGCCCAATGGGGAAATGCGGTCTCCCGCCGGGCGCCGCCCGCAGGTAGGCCTTCAGGATCGGGGCACGCTCTTCGACGCGGACTTCTTCCAACTGCACGGGGTGAGACCGGCCGTGGCGAATCGCCGCTCTTCCGCTCGCGGCGCGCACGTTGCGGACCCAGTCGACCCCTTCGCCCAGCATCGAAACGAGGTAGTCGTCTCCTTCGTGGTGCGCGATCACAAGCACAGTCGAGGTCATGCGGCCCGACTTCCGGCCCGGAACATCCAGGGTCACCATGGAGAAGGACGGGATGCCCAGCGCGGCATAGCGTCCCATCGTGCGATTTGTGAGCTTTCCGAGTCGCGTTGGCCGCCCCTGCCGGTAGAAGAGCCGATTGGGAAGCAGCATCCAGCCACCCACGAGGGCACCCGCCCCAACGGCGACAAACCCGGCGAACGCCAGGGACGATCGAACGTTCATGCGGTGGGCTCGCGGACAGGACCGAGCGTGATCACGTAGTCACGATACGCGGCCGGGCGGAACCACGCTCGCGCGTGATTCCCGGATGCGGGGCGATGAGGCCGCGGTGGCCCCTGCGTTGCGGGCGGCATACGCTGCGGGCGTGACGCTGAACTCGGCTGTGATGGCGGCCCCCGGCGGCCGAAGCGCGCGGAACACCGTGCAACTCCTCCGTGCCCTCACGATCCGGGACCTGAAGCTGCGCTACCAGGGGAGCGTCTTTGGCTGGGCGTGGTCCATGCTCCGCCCGCTCGCCCTCGGCGCGATCCTCTCCTTCGCGCTGGGGAAGGTGCTTGGGACGGGCATCGGCGCCGTGTTCCTGCTTTGCGGTCTCTTTCCCTGGTTTTGGTTCCAGGGCTCGGTCCAGGTGTCGACAACGACCTTCGTCGGCAATGGCGGGCTCTTGAAGAAGGTGCGATTCCCGCGCGAAGTGCTGCCGGTGAGCGTCGTGCTGGGACAGACACTCCAGTTCGCGCTTGCCCTGCCCGTGCTGCTGGCCTTCGTCATTGGGGCGGGGGACAACCCCGCCTGGGCGTGGCTCCCGGGCATCCCGTTGCTTTTCGCCATCCAGCTTGCGCTCATCCTCGGCCTCTCGTTGCTCGTGGCCAGCGTGACCGTCTTCTTTCGCGATCTCGAGCATCTCGTGGAGGTGGGCCTCACGCTCGTCTTCTATGGCACGCCGATCATCTATGACATTGACCGCATCCCCGAGGGATATGCCTGGATGATCTGGCTCAACCCGCTCGCCCCGCTGATGGAGGGTTGGCGCGACGTGCTCCTGCGGGGCGACCTCCCGGGTGCCAATCTGGCCGCTTCTGCCGGACTCGCGGTCGCATGCATGGCCATTGGGTGGTTCAGTTTCCGGCGGCTGGAGGATTCCTTCGCTGATGTCGTGTGAACCGGGCGCCGCTCCCGCAGCCCTGCAGCTGCGCCGTGTCTCCAAGCGCTACCACATGCAGGAAGGGCCGATGGAGGTGAAGACGGCCCTCCTGCACCCGCTGCACTTCCTCGGGCGGCACCGGGCCCGGGCCCCATTCTGGGCCGTTCGGGAAGTCACTCTCGACATCGAGCAGGGCGAGTTCTTCAGCATCATCGGCGCCAACGGCAGCGGGAAGAGCACCCTGCTCCGCCTCATGGCCGGGCTTTCGCGCCCCACGGGCGGGACGATCGAGGCGACGGGCCGCATTTCCACGCTCCTGGAGCTGGGCTCCGGTTTCCATCCGCAGGTGAGCGGGCGCGAGAACGCCATCCTCAATGGCCTGCTGATCGGCATGACCCACCGCCAGATCGAAGCGCTCCTGCCCGGAATCGTCGCCTTTGCCGGGCTCCAGGAGTTCATCGATCAGCCCATGCGCACATATTCGTCGGGGATGTACGTTCGCCTGGGCTTTGCCATCGCCGCCCACATGGACCCCGAGATCCTCCTCGTCGACGAAGTCCTGGCTGTCGGGGACCTGCGGTTCCAGGAGAAGTGCTACGACCACATCGCGTCGCTGCAGGCCCGGGGGGTGACCATTGTGATGGTCTCCCACGACCTGGCGGCAGTGGAGCGCTTTTCGACCCGGGCGGCAATCATGGAGCGCGGCCGGATTGTCGAAGCCGGCGATCCGCGCGGGATCGTCGCGCACCACATCGAACGGCTGGCGCAGACATCACCGGAGATACGCCGCGCGATCGAAGACGCCATCGAGGAGCGTCCGGAGGAATTCGCGCGCGTCCTTGAAGCCGCACCGGAGGAGACAAAGGAGGCCTTCCGCCGCGCCTACGAAGAGCGCCAGCGTCTGGCCGCCGGGCCAGAGGACAAGGCGAGCGAGTGAGAGCGCCGGGTTGCCCACCGGCCGGGCTGCCGGCGTGACCGCGCCTCCCGTTGCCATCCTCACCGTCACCACCAACGCCGCTGCCCACCTGCCGGCCTATCTCGACGCGCTCAGTGCCATCACGTACCCGGACTGGCGGCTGTGCGTGGCCGACAACGCATCGGCCGATGGCTCGCCGGAACTGGTGGCGGTGCGTTGCCCCGGCGCGAAGGTCATTCGTCTCGAACGCAACTTCGGATTTACGGGGGCCTGCAACCGCGCCCTGGCCCAGATCCTCACGACGGACGCGCGCTACGTCCTCTTCCTCAACGACGACACAGAGGTAACGCCGGGGTTCCTGGAGTCGCTCGTGGCGCTCGGGGACGAACTCACGCTGGTTGCGCCCACGACGTATCTCGCCGGCCGGCCTGGCGTGCTGGATGATGCGGTCGGCGAATTCGACTGGCTTCGCGGTACGTGGACGACCCAGGTTCTGGGCACCAACGGCGGCGCCGAATACCACCGCGTACACGAGGTCGGCAACGCGAACCTCTCGTGCCTGCTCGTTCCTGTCGAGGCATTCGCGGCAGTGGGGCTGCTGGACGAGGCCTTCTTCGTCTACTACGACGACACCGACTTCTGCCGGCGCGTGCGCGAGGCCGGGTTCCGGATCCTCTTCCAGCCTGCGTCGATCGTGTACCACCGCAAGGGCGCCACGCTCGGCGGGCAACTCTCGGCCTTCGGCTGCTACTACCTCGCGCGGAACCGCCCTTACCTGATGCGCAAGCACCTGGGGCTCGGGCCCCGGTTCGCGGCATTCATGGCCTACTACCTCGCGACCCGCGCCGCCCGGACGTTGCGGTGGGCCATCGCCGGCCGTTGGGACCTCTGCCGCGCGACAGCAGCCGGGATCATCGACTTCGTCCGGGGGCGCACGGGCGAAGGCCGCCCGCCACATCCGCGGGCGGGATAGGCGGCGGGCACACGTCCCCCATTTGCCACCGCCCGTATATACTTGCCGCGTCATCCATGGAAAACCCGCTGCTGCGCAAAGCCCAGGCCGACAACATCATTGAAAGAGCGGCGTTGCAGCTTCAGCAGCTGCTCAAGGAAGCCTGCGCCGAGCTTCGCCCCTTTCCGTCGTTCCCCAACGCGTTCTTCACCAACGCCATCGAGTGTGACGCCGGCCCCGCCGCGGACCCAGACCTCGGGTGCGTGGTCGTGTGCGAGGACGGCGAGCTGTACGAGTTCGAGATCGGTGTCGATCACGAAGCGATCGAGCTCACGGGCTCGTGGGATCCCGTCACAGCGCGCAAGGAGACACGAAAGAAGCTCGAACTCCACCCGCGCGACTACCTGATCTACGCCTACAACGGGCTGACAGCTGTCACCGACCACCTCATGGAACAGGCTCAGAGCCGCAAAGGAGCGTAATGAAGCGCGTTCTCAAGGTGCTGCTGGTCCTATCCATCGTAGGCGGCATCGCCGTCGCGGCCTGGGCGGTCGTCAGCCGGCGGCGCCGGCCTGTCCCTCGTTCGGAACCGGAGGCGAGCCCCAGGCCCGCCGGGACGTGGGTGCCGGTTGTCGCGAAAGAGCCCGGCGCCCCGGTGCAGGCGGAGCCGGTCGTGGTCGAGGCGGAGCCGGTCGTCGAGCCGCCCGCCGAGCAGGAATGGGCGGCGGACCCGGTCGCGGTCGAGGCGGAGCCGGCCGTCGAGCCGCCCGCCGAGCCGGAATGGGTGGCGCCGGTAGCGGTCGGGGCGGAGCCGGTCGTCGAGCCGCCCGCCGAGCCGGAATGGGTGGCGCCGGTGGCA
>CAZCDK010000047.1:10775-14118 GCA_964497285.1 uncultured Anaerolineaceae bacterium
CCGCCGAGCCGGAATGGGTGGCGCCGGTGGCAGTCGAGGCGGAGCCGGTCGTCGAGCCGCCCGCCGAGCCGGAATGGGTGGCGCCGGTGGCAGTCGAGGCGGAGCCGGTCGTCGAAGAGGCCGCCCAGGATGTGGTGACCGCCGCTTTCGACGCCCTCGCTGCGGAAGGAGCCGCCCTTGCGCGCGCGGAGGGCGCTGCCCTTCACGCCGCGCCAATCGCGCCAACCCCCCCCGAGACCGCGGACACTCCGCTCCTCGAGTCGGTCGAAGAGGTGCTGGCCGACATCCCTGCCAATCCCATCGGTTCTGCCGCCAATCGGACCGCCGACTCGTACCTCGACGAAGGCAATGTCTACTTCAACGTCGGGCAATACCGGCTCGCAATCCAGCGCTACAGCAATGCGGTGGCGTTGGCGCCGGAAATGGTCGCCGCCTACTACAACCGGGCCAACGCCTACACACGCAGCGGTGACTACGAGGCAGCCCTCAGCGACTACAACCGCGCCCTCGAGATCACGCCGCACGACGCGGACGCGCTGAACAACCGGGGGATGCTCTCGCTCTATCGCGGGAACTACGCCGCGGCCCTCCATGACTTCGACGCCGCGCTGGCGGTCGACCCGGCCGACAACACCGTGATGGTGAACCGCGGCCTTGCCCACCTGCACAGCGGCGATGCGAACGCGGCCCTCAGCGACTTCAGGGAGGCGGCCGCGATCGACGGTGACGATGCGGCCGCGCAATACGGCGCGGGCCAGGCTTCGGCCGTGCTCGGCAACCGTGTGGCCGCCCTGCGCTTCCTCCGGCGCGCGCTCGAGCTCGACCCGGGCTATGCCCGCGAAGCGGCAGGCGACCCCAAGCTGGAACCGCTGCAAGGCGATGAGGAGTTCATCAAGCTTCTGCGCCAGAGTGGCGGACGGAGCCGGTAGGGCCGTCCATGCCCAGCGCACGGCCGCAACGGATGGACCTCGCCACAGCCGTGGGCCGACTCGAGGCCCTCGCCCGGCCCGGGGCGCCGGAAGGCATGGCCCGATTCGGCATCCGTCCGCGTACGCGGGTGCTCGGAGTGACCGTTACGGACATGCGGCAGCTGGCGAAGCGCATCGAGCCCGACCACGAGCTTGCAGCAACGCTCTGGGACGCGGGGATCCACGAAGCGCGCATCCTGGCGACGCTCGTCGACGTGCCCGCGCTCGTGACTCCCGACCAGATGGACCGGTGGGCTGCAAGCTTCGATTCGTGGGACATCGTCGACAATGCGACCGGCAACCTCTTCCGGCACACGCCATTTGCCGAGGCGAAGATCCGCGAGTGGGCGGAGCGCGAAGAGGAGTTCACGCGGCGCGCATCGTTCGCCCTCATCGCCGCCTCGGGGCGCCTGAGGGACGCCCCCGACGAACTGCTCCTGGCCTATCTTCCGCTCATCAAGCGGCATGCTCTCGACAACCGCAACTTCGTTCGCAAGGCTGTGAGCTGGGCGCTCCGCACGATCGGCAAGCGCAACCTCCTCCTCAACGCCGAGGCCATTGCCGCGGCCGAGGAGATCCATGCCCTCGGGGGTTCGGCCCGCTGGATCGCCATGGACGCCTTGCGCGAACTGCGAAGCGGAACTGTCCAGGCCAGGCTCGCGAGCGCCGTCGGGACGCGGGCGCGCAACGCGGACTAGGTCTCCTTCAGCGGGCGCAGTTCGAGCGCGAATCCGGGCAAGGGCGCGCCTGCGGGGGGCAAGATCCGACGCCGGCGCGGCGCCCTTCGCCGCAAGCTGAGGCCGAGCCTCGTCATCAACGCCGCCTCCACCCTCCGCGAGCATCCCGGGCAGATCCCGTGTGAGACCATTTCCCCACCCACGGCAATAACCTGCCCGCACCACGCACAAACCACCGTCATCCATGGCTCCTTCGGCACATCAGCAGCCGCTGCCATGAATCGTCTACGGGTTGTCGCTTGCAGCCCATAGGGATAAACCCTTGTGCGCGGCCCGGCAGTTTGGCCGATGGCCACGAGCGGCAGGTCCCTCCTACACTACATCCATGCCCCAATTCGAGCGCGATGGCGTCACCCTCCACTTCGAGACCTTCGGCGACGCCGGGACGCCGGCCGTGGTGCTGCTGCATGCCTTCACGCTCGACCACCGCATGTGGCTGCCGGTTGCCGGGGCCCTGCGCGACGGCTTCCACGTCATCGCGCCGGATCTTCGGGGGCACGGGTCCACTGCCGCCCCTGAGGACCTCGCGGCCTACGGTGTGGAGACGCAGGCCGAGGACGTTCGCGCCCTCCTCGACCACCTCGGCGTTGAGCTTTGCGCACTCGTGGGATCCGGCTTCGGGGGCATGGTCGCACTCGAGTTCGCTGTCAGGTGGTCCGAACGGCTGGCGGGGCTTGTCGTTTCCGACTCCTCTCCGGCCGCCGGGAGCGAACGGTATGACGAGGCGTTTGGGGACAGCCAGCGCCATCTGGTGGCCGCCGAAGAAACCGTTCGGCGCTTCGGAACCAGGCGCCTGGGCCGCTGCGCCGCCGCCGGCATGCACGATCCGTTCCTCGCCGAGGCCATGCGCCGCCGGTACGGTGCCGTGGGGGCCGATGGCTTCCTCGGAACGGCGAGAGCCAGCCGCGAACGCCGAGACCTCATCCCCGTTCTTGGCGAACGGATCACGTGCCCGGTGCTTCTTTGTGCGGGGGACGAGGATCCGGCCCGCGCCGGCACGGGCGTCATGGCCGAAGAGCTCCCCGGTGCGCGGGTGGTGACGTTCAGGAACACGGGCCACGGAGTGCCCTCACTTCGCCCGGACGCATTCGTGGAGACAATCCTCCGCTTTTTCCGCGACCTCGAGGAGGGGAAGCCCACCGGCGGCGAGCGCACGGTTTGAGCACCCCGGCACGCGGCCGGGCACCGGTCACACGTTTGACCGTCCAGCCAGCGCTGCCTGACGATGAGGCTCCCATGCTCCCCCCGTCGTCACGGCCGTGATGAGCGACGAAACCGCGCCGAAACACCAGCCGCTGGCGGCGCTTCGCCAGCGCAATTTCCTCCTCTTCGTGACGAGCAGGATCTTTTCCACAATGGCGATGACGCTGCTCCAGGCGACAATCGCCTGGCACGTCTACCGCATTTCGGGCTCGGCGTTTCAGCTCGGCATGATCGGCCTGGTCCGGTTCTTGCCTGCTCTCGGGCTGTCGCTCGTGGGCGCGCGTCCGCTCGCGGCGGGCGCGATCGACCTGCCAGGGGGCGAGGCCCAGGCGCGAGGCTATCTGGCCGGAGCCCTCGCGGGAGCCGGCGACCTTCGCCATGGTGCGGAGCTTGCTGGCGAACGCGGCGACGATCGGCACCGGGTCGGCGCCGGAC
>CAZCDK010000047.1:14128-16036 GCA_964497285.1 uncultured Anaerolineaceae bacterium
CGGCTTGGCCCGGTTCTTGCCTGCTCTCGGGCTGCCGCTCGTGCGCGGCCCACTCGCCGATGGCCACGACCGGCGGCGGATCGTCCTCGCCACGCAACTGGCCCCCGTCGCGTGCGCGGCGGCGCTCTGGGCAGCCACGGTCGCCGGGCATGCGGAACTCCCGCTCATCTACGGGCTGGTGCTGGTACTTGCCGTCGCCGCGGCGTTCGAGAACCCCGCCCGGCAGGCGCTGCTGCCCCTTGTGGTCCGGCCTGAGACGTTCGCGAACGCCATCACCGTCCATTCGAGCATCCAATCCCTCGGTTTTGTCGCCGGCCCCGCCCTCGCGGGCGCGGTGATCGCCTTTGCGGGCGTCGAAGGGGCGTACGTGACGGAACTGGGGTTGATCGCCGCCACCGTGGCGCTGCTGTTGTTCGTCCGGCCCCGCCGGCCCGAAGGCGCGCGGCCCGGCGTCAGCCTCTCAGCCATCAAGGAAGGCGTCCAGTTTGTCTGGAGTCGCCAGCCGCTCCTGGGGGCCATGACGCTCGACATGTTCGCGGTCATCTTCGGAGGGGCCACGGCCCTCCTCCCGGTCTACGCCACCGACATCCTGCACGCCGGGCCGCGCGGCTACGGGCTCCTCGCCGGGTCGATCCAGGCCGGGGCGCTCGTGATGTCGATCGTGCTCGTGGCCGCCCCGCCGGTGAGGCGCGTCGGGCGAACCCTCCTCATGACGGTCTTGCTCTTCGGGCTGGCCACGATCGCCTTTGGGCTCTCCCGCTCGTTCTTGCTTTCGCTGGTGCTCTACATGCTCATCGGCGCGGCGGACCAGGTCAGCGTGGTGATGCGTTTGATCACGATTCAGCTCTCCACGCCCGACGAACTGCGCGGGCGCGTGAGCTCGGTGAGTTCGCTCTTCATCGGCGCCTCCAACCAGCTTGGAGCGGCCGAATCCGGTTTCGTGGCGGCGGTGACCAGCGCCACATTCGCGGTGGTCAGCGGGGGTGCGGGCTGCCTGGCAGTGGTTGCCCTCGTCGCCGCAAGGATGCCGGAATTGCGCCGCTACCGGGTCGACCAGGCGGGCACGCCCGTGGCAGGCTCTGCGCCGGCCGGGCCGGTGCCAGCAGGTGCGGAAGGCTCGTAGACGGCTGGGCGGCGAGCGATGCCCGGGCGTTCTGCTACGCTCGTGACCAAGCACCCAGGAGGGATCGGTGGGTTCGAACGTTGATGTCTACGTACCCGGATCGGCCATGGTGGTGGTCGCCCACCCTGACGATGCCGAGTTCATGGTCGCGGGCACGATCGCGAAATGGGCCCGGCAGGGCGCCGAGGTCACCTACGTCGTAATCACGAAGGGCGACAAAGGCAGCGAGGACCCGGAGATGACACCATCCCGCCTGACCGCCGTTCGCGAGGCCGAGCAGCGCGCTGCCGGGGCAATCCTCGGCGTCCGGGATTTCGAGTTCATGGGCTACGACGACGGCTAGCTCGAGCCCACGTTGGCACTTCGGCGCGATATCACGCGCCTCATTCGCAGCTACCGCCCGGAAGTGGTGATGTGTTTCGACCCCACCAACCGCTTCATCGGCGACAACTACCCGAACCACCCGGACCATCGCGCCAGCGGCGATGCCACCATCGACGCGGTGTTCCCCAGTGCGCGCGACCGGCTCACGTTCCCGGAGCTGCTGGCCGACGGGCTCCAGCCGCATAAGGTCAGGCAACTCTGGATGGGCGCCGCCGGGCAGCCGAACACATGGGTTGACATCGCCGACACGCTCGACCTGAAGCGCCGGGCGCTCCTTCAGCACCCGAGCCAGCTCGACGAGAGCATCGCCGGCTTCGCCGAGCAGATGGCCCGCTGGGCCGCCGAAGGCCAGGACCTGATGTTCGCCGAAGCCTTCCGCCGCATCATCTTCGATGACCCGG
>CAZCDK010000048.1:0-9765 GCA_964497285.1 uncultured Anaerolineaceae bacterium
CCTGGATGACGGCCCCGGCCAGCTCAGGTTCCAGCCAGCGATCGAGTTCGAGGGCGAAGGCAGGGTAGATGGCGAGACGTTCGGTCAGCACCTTGCCAGCAGCGGCTGTGCATTCGCGAAGCTCTTCGAGATGGGGCCACGGGGCTTCGGGATTCACGTGGTCGGGAGTGACGGGCGAGACGCCGCCCCAGTCGTTCAATCCCGCCTCGATCAGGCGCTGATAGGTTCCCGGGCTCAGGTTCGGCGGCGCCTGGATGTTCATCGTCGGCCCGAAGATGAGGCGCGCGACAGCAATCGTCCAGAGGAGGTCATCGAAGCCCGGTTCGGGGGCACCAGCCATCTTCGTGCCGGGCTTGGCTCGGAAGTTCTGGATGATGATCTCCTGGATGTGGCCGTACTGGTCGTGAAGGTCGCGAAGTGCCAGGAGAGACTCGATGCGTTCGGTTCGGGTCTCACCGATGCCGATGAGGATCCCGGACGTAAACGGCACCTGGAGTTGGCCCGCCAGCCGAATCGTTCTGAGGCGAGCCACAGGGTGTTTGTCGGGGGAGCCGAAGTGCGGGCCGCCCTTCTGCGACAACCGCGACGAGACGGTCTCCAGCATGATGCCCTGTGAAATCGAGACCTGGCGTAGCATCGCAATCTCGTCGAGAGTCATCACCCCGGGATTGGCGTGCGGGAGGAGGCCCGTTTCGTCGAAGACCAGCCGGGCCATGGACGCGAGGTAGGCGATGGTGCTGGCGTGACCCAATCCGCCCAGTTCGGTGCGGGCGGCCTTGTAGCGCAGTTCCGGTTTGTCGCCGAGGGTGAAGAGCGCTTCTTTGCAGCCGGCCTCGGCCCCCGCCCGGGCGATGTCGAGGACCTCGTCCGGCGTCATGTACGCGCGTTCCCCGGGGCGGGGCGGGCGGGCGAAGGTGCAATAGTGGCAGACGTCGCGGCAGAGGCGGGTGAGCGGAATGAACACCTTTCGCGAGTACGAAACGACGTTGCCATGGCCGTCGTCGCGCAAGATGCTCGCCGTCTCGAGCAGAGGCGCCAGGTCGGTCTCGCTGGCGAAAGCCACGGCGTCGGTACGGGACGGGAGTCGGCCGTGGCGTGCGGCTTCAAGGGTCACGCTGGTTTGTCGTTGCATCGCTTGTTCCTCCCGGCTCGCCTGTCCCGCAACTTGGGAAACGTGGTGTTGCTCTTATAACCCAAGTTACTTGGGCCTTGCAAGGTGTATAATCCCGCCGCGGAGGAGATCCATGACCAGGCGCACTGTTCGCTGCCCGGTTGCGGCCACGCTTGATGTTGTGGGCGACCGCTGGACGATGCTCATCATCCGCGACATCCTCCGCGGCAAGACGCGCTACACCCAGCTCAGGCAGTCCGTCGAGGGCATCACGACGAGCCTGCTCGCAGATCGCCTGAAGCTCCTCGAGAAGGAGGGGATTCTCGACCGGAGTTTCTATTGTGAGCATCCGCCACGGGCCGAGTACCTCCTGACCGCCAAGGGCCACGCGCTGGGGACAGTGGTCGGGGCGCTGGCCGCATGGGGCGAGAAGTACGCCGCCCATGACCTTGCGCTTGTGGACAACGAGTGCGGCCACGGCGTCAGCATCATCTACTTCTGCGATGTCTGCGGGCGGGTGGTGCCCCGATCTCGCATCCGGATCGTCGATCGTCCGGCGCCGTCCGACGGAGCGCCCGGTTGACAGGGCGTACGACCTAGATCATTTCTCTCGCTCTGCAAATGCGGATAGACTTGGGGCACAAACGCTCCCAGCGACAGCCGGAGACCCTCGTGCACATCATCGGCCTGACCGGTGGCATTGCCAGCGGCAAGTCCACCCTTGCCCAGTTCTTTCGAGACAGGGACATACCCGTCGTCGATGCTGACATCCTTGGGCATCGCACCTATGAACCGGGCTCGGAGACCTATGCGGCAGTCGTTCGCTCATTCGGCCAGGAGCTCGTGGCCCAGGACGGCTCTATTGATCGCAAGGTGCTCGGAGGGGAGGTCTTTGGGCGACCGGACGAGCTCAAACGCCTGACCGACATCGTCTGGCCAGGCATCCGGAAGCTGGCGGGCGAGGCGTTCTCGGAACTCAAGACAGCAGGAAACAAGCTCTGCGTTCTTGAGGCAGCCGTGTTGTTCGAAGCCGGCTGGGAGGATCTCGTCGATGAAATCTGGGTTGTGGTAGTGGATCCGGACATCGCCGTGAGACGCTTGGCCGTCCGCAACGGGCTGGACGAAGCGTCGGCGCGCGCCAGACTCGCGTCGCAGCTCTCAAACGCCGAGCGCGTTGCGCGATCGCACACTGTGATCGAAAACAACGGGACGCTGGAAGACCTGAATCGCCGCATCCGGCAGGCATGGGATGAACTTCAACAGCGGCTGCGGGCAGCGGCCGGGAGGTGACTGGCATTGGCTGACGCAACACCGAAAGGCTCCACCGTCTGGGCCGTCGAGGAATACGCGGTTCGCGAGGAACCTTTCTACCTGGCGATCGGCGACGAGGTGGAGCTCTTCCAGACGGCCTACGAGCAGCGCATCCCGGTACTGTTCAAGGGCCCGACCGGCTGCGGCAAGACGCGCTTCGTCGAGTATATGGCGTACAGACTGGGCCGCACGGTGACCAAGGCCACGGCCCACCCGGGCGAGGTCGTTGGTGACCATCGGATGCCGCTGATCACCGTGGCATGCCACGAAGACCTGACCGCGAGCGACCTTGTGGGCCGCTACCTCCTCGATACCGACGGCACGCACTGGGTCGATGGTCCTCTGACCCGGGCGGTGAAGGCCGGCTCGATCTGCTATCTGGACGAAGTGGTTGAAGCCCGCAAGGACACGACGGTCCTGATTCATCCCCTGACAGACTACCGTCGCCTGCTCCCGATCGAGAAGTTGGGCCAGGTAGTGGAAGCTGCCGACGGATTCCTGCTCGTGATCTCGTACAACCCCGGCTACCAGAGCGCGCTGAAGGACCTCAAGCACTCGACCCGCCAGCGTTTCATCGCGATTGACTTCACCTATCCGCCGCGCGAACGGGAGGCGCAGATCATCGCGCACGAAGCTGGCTGTTCGCTTGGCATTGCCACCGAGCTCGCCAAACTGGGCGAGAAGGTCCGCAACCTCAAGGAGCACGGGCTGGGTGAAGGGGTGAGCACGCGCCTGCTCATCTACGCCGGTCGTCTGATGGTGAACGGCATCTCCGCGCGTCGAGCCTGCCAGGTGGCAGTCACGTGGGCGCTCACCGACGATCAAGAAGTGCAGCGCAGCATCGAAGAAGTCGTCACCTCGATCTTCGAGTGAGAGCGGGTTGAGGTCTCGCCTTCGGGAAGGTCGGCGCTCGCGGCGAACGAGGGCGTCGGCGACTGGCCCAAGCCAGCCATGAGAGTCGGGATCGTCTCGGATGTGCACTGCAATATCGAGGGTTTGCGGGTCGGCCTCGAGATGATGGCGCCCTTCGGCGCGCTGTTGTGTGCGGGGGACTCTGTCTTCCAGTTCCGCTGGTCCAATGAAGTAGTGGCACTCCTGCGCGAAATGCGTGCGCATGTTGTACTCGGGAACCATGAGGAAACGCTGTTCTCGCCGGACGGGGCGCGGGCCCTGTCTTCGCCGGGAGTCCAGAGCGAGCTAGTGGCGTGGCTCCAGGCGCGGCCGCGGCGGCTCGATCTCAACATCGACGGCCGGAAGGTCACGATGATACACAGCTCCCCGTGGGAGCCCTGGCGTGACTACCGCTACCCACACGAGGCTGTCTGGTCGCGAGCGGCAGAACTTGACTGCGACACCCTCGTGGTTGGCCACACGCACTTCAAGATGGCGCAGCAATTCGGGACGACGCTGGTGATCAACCCGGGGTCGGCGGGCGATCCACGGGACCACCGGAACGGGTTCCGGCTATCGTGTGCGACCTGGGACACGACAACGAACGCTGTGACCTTCTACGATTACGACGATCCCACGCGCAGGTTCATCAGCCATTCGGGGCAGATGTGAACCGCAACCGGGGCGGCCAACGACGGCACATGGGTGCGAACGACCCTGAGGCAGCGCATGTGCACCAGACCCGGAGGGAGCAGACACTCGGTTCATGAGCATCGTCGGAGAGCTTCTCGCCCGCCACCATGAGCGCCTTTCTGGTTTCCCGTCCCCCCTCGAACAGCACTACGAGGCCGGGCTGCGCGCGCTCGCGCCCGCGCTCACACCGTCTCAGCTCCAGATCTGGGCCGAAACGGGGGTCGAGCTGACCGGCCTGAGTCTTCGCTCTTGGGAAGCGGCACTCGAGTTTTTCCGCGCGGCGCCGCTGATGGCGGCTGGCACGCCCTGGGAAGCGATCGAGAACCTCGGTCGTGAGGCGGTCGCCATGGCCGCTGAGTCGGCGCCACTAGCTGTGTCGTTCCTGCGTGCGGCACCGGAGACGATGAAGGCGGTAGGCCCAAACCACCTGAGGCAGTGGGCCGACATGGGCCGGAAGCTCTACAAGGGCAATTGGAAGAGCTCTGCACTGGCGGGCCAGTTCTACGAGACAAGCCCTGGGCTGTACGGCACTTTGCGCCAGGGACAGGCATCGCGACTGGTCCTGTTCATCGACGAGCTGTCGCGCCACAGCTACGAGCTTGCGGCGGCGTGCCTGGCATCGGCGCCGGAGGTCCTGGCGAGACTCGATGAGACCGATCGCCTCCCGTTTCTCGGGTTTGCCGTGGAACTCGCGCAATCGAGCTGGGCGGATACGCGGCTCTATTTCGAACGCGGCCCGCAGTTGATGCACAAAGTGCACTCGCCGCTGCGCGAGCGCTTCTTGCTGCTGACAGCGCAGGTCGCACGCGGTCAAAACCGGTCAGCGTTCCAGTACTTCGAGGAAAGCGCGGCTGCGCTCGGAGAGCTCGAAGTCGAGGACCACTACCAGGTTGTCGAGCTTGCCGAGCAGCTGGCGCCGTATTCGCCGTTCGCAGCCATGGACTTCATCACGAACGTCCCGGCGGTGCTCCAGCGGATCCGCATCGACGAGCTCGGTCCGTGGCAGGAGTCGGGCCTCCGCATCCTCCAGGTCAGTCACGATGGCGGCGAAGCGTACTTTCGGCTGCAGTCCACCCGGGGCGAGGACATCCTGGAGACGCTGTCGGCGCGGGTCGAGCTTTCGAAAGTGGGCGAGATCCTGAGGCTCTACTGCAAGGCGCTCACGGGACGGAATGTGGCCGTGCAGACATCGGGTGCCCTGGCCGAAAAGGGCATCGGATGGATAAACGAGAACCGGGCGAGCACGGAAGGGACGACCATCTTTCTTCCCGATGTCATGGAGGCGTTTCACGAGAAGGACGAGAACTTCGCGGCGTTCAAGGTTTTCGCGACGCACCAGGCGGCACATCTGGAGTTTGGCAGCTTCGAGTTTAGCTTCGAACGGCCAGGGGCTCACCTGGGCAACCTGCGGGCAGGGCTCGATCAGAACCGCTCGGCGACAACGGACATGGAACGGTTCTTCGACCTCTTCCCGGACAGGAAGCTGGCCAGTGACCTCTTCACGATAGCTGAGGACTGCCGGATCGATGGTGCTGTCAAGCGCGAATACGGGGGCATTCGCAAGTCACTCGTGCGCATGCAGCGGCGCGAACTGGTGAACCGTGCGCCGGTGCAATCGCTTCCGCTCCGGCAGGGTTTCGTGGAGAACCTGGTGCGTGCCAGTCTCGAGGGACTGGACACGGTACTCTGGCCCACATCGCGCGCTGACGAGATGGCAGGCGCCCTTGCGATCCTGGGGCTGCTCGCCGAGGCCGGCTCGCTTGTTGAAGACGCCTCGGAGGCGACGATCCGGCTCTACCGCATCGCGATCGCGATTCCGAATGTCATCGAGGACTTCCCTGATTCGGAGTGGGGTCGCGTCGAACCGGGGCAGCCCGGGGAGATGATGCCCGGCGAGGGTGGCGAATCTGGGGGCCAGGGCATGCAGATGGAAATGGGGGACGTTTCCGGGTCCGAAGACGAGATGGACTACCAGAGCCCGGAGGAGGTTGGGTTCCGCGGCGACTTCAAACCGGAACTCGTCCAACTGCTCATGAAGATGCGGGAGGACGCGCAGGGGGGCGACGCCGGTCAGCAGTCGCCGACGCCACTCACGCCCGAACAGCTGGCGGAGTTGCTTGAGAAGAGCGCCGAGATCGACCTCGACCAACTGATGGAGGGCGATCTCGACGCAACCACTGGCATGTTCATGGAGAACTTGATGCGTGAGGCGGGCACGCCGAGCTCCGATCGCGATGGAAACGACGGCGACCCAACCGCGGACAACAGCACAGGAACGGAGGAGGGCGAGCAGCCGCTCCTGCCGATCATAACGGTCTACTACTATGACGAGTGGGATTTCCGCGCCCAAGACTACAAGCCCCGATGGTGCGCGGTCAAGGAATCCAAGCTTGAGGGCGGCGAGGAGGACTTCTACACGGAGGCGCTGCGTGAGCACGCCGGCCTCGTCGCCCAGACGCGCAAGCAGTTCGAGCTGATGAAACCCGAGATGTTCCGGAAGATCAAGCGCCTTCCCGACGGCGAGGATTTCGACATCGATTCGGCTATCGAATGGATGATCGAAAGGCGAGCAGGCGTAAACCCACAGGAGAAGATCTACTGGCGCCGAAAACAAGATCGACCGTGATGTCGCGGTTGCCTTCCTGATCGACATGTCGGCCTCGACCGACGAGGAGATCAACAAGAAGGACAAGAAGATGGACGACGACGATTACGATGATGATCCGCGGAAGTACCTAAGCTGGTGGGTTTCGAAGCGTCGCCAGGAGTTGTCGGCACCGCCCAAGCGAATCATTGATCTCGAGAAAGAGTCGACAGTGCTCCTGATGACCGCTCTCGAGGCGATCGGCGATCAGTACGGAATCTACGGGTTCAGCGGCTATGGCCGCGACAACGTGGAGTTCTTCGTGATCAAGGACTTCGACGAGAACCTCGATGACAAGGTGAAGAAACGCCTAGATAAGATCACACCCATCCGTTCGACTCGTATGGGGCCGGCCATTCGCCACGCGACCCACAAGTTGATGCTCACCGATGCCAAGGTGCGGATACTGTTTCTGCTGAGCGACGGCCGCCCGCAAGACCACGGCTACGGTCGCGATCGGACCGAGAAGGAATACGCCATCCACGACACCAAGCAAGCGTTGAACGAGGCCAAGCGGGAGGGTATCACGCCCTTTGCGCTGACCGTCGACCGGGCGGGACACGACTACCTGAAGACCATGTGCGCCGACATGGGCTACGAAGTGGTGGCGGACATTGAGGCGCTCCCGAGCCGGTTGCCCACGCTCTACCGGCGACTGACGGAGTAGGGGGCACAGTGCGCCTTGTTCTAGTCCGCCACGGGCAGTCGGAAGGGAACGCCAACGGCGTTGTCCAGGGGCATGTCGACTATGGCCTGAGCGAGCTGGGCTGGCGCCAGGCCGAGGCCACCGCGGCATCGCTGGCACCGCTGAAGATCGATCGGGTTGTATCGAGCCCGTTGCGACGGGCGTTCGACACGGCGAAGGTGATCGGAGCAGCCCTGGGAGTGGAGGTCGAACCGATCCCGGGCCTCATGGAGTACAACATCGGCGAGGCTAGCGGATTGACGGGCGCCCAGATCCGGGACCGCTTTCCGGACATAATGTCTGCCTACCGCAGAGGGGAACGCCCGCGTTTCCCCGGTGAGGAGGGCAGGGAGCTCTTCCTCCGGCGCGTGTCGGGCATCTTGGACGAGTTGCGAGACACCGATCAATCGGTGGTGGCGGTGGCCCACGGCGGAGTTGTCGGAGCGCTCTGTTACGCGGCGCTCGGACTCGATTACAGCCGGCCGGGCTTGTTCCGTGTCTCCAACTGCTCGATCACGGAGTTCGGGCGAGACAGGTCAGGGCGCGTTGTGGTCCATCGCGTCAACGATGTCTGCCACCTCGGCGAACACGTTACGGCCAACGACCTGGGCTGACACGACCTGGGGCGAAAGCAGCGTGATCGCGCTCCGTTCAGCTCTTGCCGGCGGCCCTCTCCTGGCGGTGCATCACCTCGACGATCGTGTTCGCGATGAGGCGTGCATGCGGGTAGGGCTTCCAACCTTCGGGCGTGTTGTAGTAGCGCGTCCCGCTCGTGAACTCCTCGGGCTCGCGCTCGCCGTACTCGACATCAAGTCCCTCGACGCGGATGGTTGGTGAGCCGAGGCAGCGCTTGGCCTTAGCATCCTCGGAATCCTGGACCTCCGTGTAGACGATTTCGGATTCGATGCCCGCAGCCTCGGTCGCGAGGCGAAGCGCCTCTTCGACCTGAGGTTGGCGACCGGTCGAGCGGGAATACTGGTATTCAATCTTCATCTGGTTCTCGCTGGTTGGTAGTGTCCGATGGCTGGGCTTGTTCACGATTCCGGAGCCGCGCCAGCCTTTCAGCCACGACGGCCTCGAAGCCGAGATGGCCGGGCAGGTAATACTGTTGCCCGACCAGCGACTCAGGCAAGTAGGCCATGCCCGCAGCGAAATGCTCGGCCTCGTTGTGGGCATAACGGTACTCCTGGCCGTAGCCAAGCTGGCGCATCAGGCTGGTCGCAGCGTTCCGCAAGTGGTCCGGCACGGGAACGTGCGAAGTCCCGACGGCGTCCTCCTTGGCCTTCAAGTAGCCTGTCATGGCGCTGTTGCTCTTGGGCGCCAGCGCCAGATAGAGGGCGCACTCTGCCATCGGGAGGGATCCCTCCGGCATGCCGACGAAGTGAACGGCTTGCTGGCAGGCAGTCGCCATCCCGAGTGCCAGGGGATCCGCAAGGCCGACGTCTTCAGCGGCGAGAATGACCATCCGCCGAACAACGAACAGCGGGTCCTCCCCCGCCTCCAGCATGCGTGCGAGCCAGTAGAGCGTCGCGTCGGGGTCCGAGCCCCGAACCGACTTGATGAACGCTGAGACCGTGTCGTAATGGAAGTCTGCCAGCTTGTCGTGGTACGGGCGGCGGTCGGCGAGGGCGGCGTGCACATCGGGCGCAACGATTGTGTGCCTACCCTCGGCGCTGGCGGCGACCGAGGCGATTTCGAGCGCCGTGAGGGCGGCTCGGGCGTCACCGTTCGAACCCTCGATGAGTAGCCTGGCCGCATCGCCGTCCAGCGTGAGTGCCTGCCGCCCGAGACCGCGTTCGCCGTCCTTCAATGCAGCCCCGACGATCGCGCGGACGTCGTCGTCGCCAAGCGGGAGTAGACGGACGACGCGCATACGGCTGAGGAGCGGCGCAATGACCTCGAACGAGGGGTTCTCGGTGGTCGCGCCGATCAGGGTGATCGTCCCGTCTTCGACATGGGGGAGGACTACGTCCTGCTGGGCCTTGTTGAAGCGGTGGATTTCGTCGATGAAGACGACCGTTCGCAAGCCTGCCGGCCGGCGGCCCCGGGCGTCGGCAACGATGCGCCGGAGTTCGGCAACACCGGAGGCGACCGCGGAAATGGAGACGAACGATGTCTTCGTCTGCTTGGCGAGCAAGCGGGCGAGAGTGGTCTTCCCGCAGCCTGGAGGGCCCCAGAGGATGAACGAGGGGAGGTGACCTCGCTCCGCGGCGCCTCGCAGCATCGTTCCGGGCCCAATCGCGGCGGTCTGACCGATGAATTCGCCAAGACTGCGCGGACGCATCCGGGCGGCAAGGGGCGCGTCGGAGGCGACGGGCTCCTCGTGGATCTCGAAGGACGCCTGGAAGCCTGCCGGGCGCTGCGGGGTCGTCACGGTCAGCCCGCGAGAGCGGCGATGGTCACGCCTTCGCCGCCCTCGTTTTGCGCTGC
>CAZCDK010000048.1:9775-15679 GCA_964497285.1 uncultured Anaerolineaceae bacterium
GTGGAGTTGTCGCCCGCGCGCGGCGCCAGGCGGTTGATGCGGGTGTAGCCGCCGGCCCGCTTGGCGTAGCGGGGCGCCAGGACCTCGAAGAGCTTCTTATAGACGGTCTTGTCCTGGATGTAGCGCCGGACCAGGGGATGGCCACGGAGCGCATCACGAATGGCTGCTCGCAGGGCGCCGGTGCCCTTTCCGTGGATGATTCGGACGAACGGGAGGCCAGCCCGGAAGGCATCGTCCATGTAGGACTCGAAGTCAATGAGAGCTTCCTCCGCCCGCTTTCCACGGAGATCGAGTTCGATGGAAACGGCGGGACCCGCTGGAACCACGACCTTCTCTGCGCCGGTCTTTGCCTGGGCGCGGACAATCCGGTCGACGGAGACTTTCATGCGCAGACCGCCGAACTGGACGTCGACCTTGCCATCGTCGCCCACACCTGTAAGAGCCTCGCCCTGCTGTGGGATGTCGCGAACCTGGACGGCATCCCCCGGTTCGATTTCCTGCGAGACCACGGCCGAAGGAACCTGCGCCAGCCGCTGCGGCCGAGCCCGGACGCCCAAGAGGCCAAGGTCGGCGTCGAGCTTCCGGAGTGCTTCTCCAGCGGCCTGCGCGTCGAAGTCCTTGCGGGCAGACAGGCGCTTCACGTGGTCGAGTTCGCGGCGGGCGGTGGCCAGCGCATCCTCGGCCTCACGGTGCGCGGCGGAGATGATCTCAGCCCGCTCCTGTTCGATGCGATCGCGTCGCTCAGCGAGTGCGAGCCGAAGCTCCTCGGTTTCTCGGCGTGTGAGCTCTGCGCTGCGGCGGGCCTCGGAGGCGGCAATACGCTCCTCCCGGATCTCGCCGAGGAGCTGTTCGCGCTCGAAGTGCTCGGGCGCGAGCTGCTCCCGCGCCCGCTTGAGCACGCCTTCCTCGAGCCCGAGTCTCTGCGCGATCGCGATGGCATTCGACTGCCCGGGGAGGCCAATCGTGAGGTGATGCGTGGGACTCAGCGTCTCGATGTCGAACTCGACCGAGGCATTGCGCAGGCGCGGATCGTTGTGGGCGAAGGCCTTGAGTTCGCTGTGGTGGGTGGTCGCGGCGATTGTGCACCCACGTTCCAGAAGGGCTTCGATGACGGCACGGGCCAACGCCGAGCCCTCGGTCGGGTCCGTCCCGGCGCCGAGTTCATCAAGCAGGACCAGGGTGCCGGGCCGAGCCTTGGCGAGGATGGCCGTGATGTTGCGCATGTGCGAGGAGAACGTCGAGAGGGATTGCTCGATCGACTGCTCGTCGCCGATATCGGCATAGACCTGGCGGAATACAACGAGCCTGCTTCCCTGGTCGCATGGGACAGGCAGCCCCGCCTGTGCCATGAGCGTGAGCAGGCCCAGGGTCTTGAGGGCGACCGTCTTCCCGCCGGTATTCGGACCTGTCACCAAGAGCCCCTGCGCGGAACCACCGATGCGGAGGTCGGTCGGTACGACGTTCCCGCGCAGCAGAGGGTGGCGCCCGCGGACCAGCACGATCTCGCCCGCCCCCGCAAGCCAGCTTGTGGCGTCGCCGGGGGGAGGCAACTCCGCGTTGAGCTTCCTGGCGAGGCGGACTGCTGCGGTCAGGACGTCGAGTTCCGCCATCGCCAGGACGGCCCGTTGGGCCTCGTCGGCATACCGGCCAAGAATGGCGGTGATTCGCTGGAGGATGCGGCGGACTTCGCGTTCCTCGGCAAGCGCAAGCTCGCGCACCTGGTTGCCGGCTTCGACGACGCTCATCGGCTCGATGAACACGGTCGCGCCGCTGGAAGACACGTCGTGGATGATGCCGGTCAGCTGACCACGGCAGTCGGCCTTGATCGGCACTACCTTTCGGCCGTTGCGTTCGGTGAGAAGGCCTTCCTGGGCGATTCCGCGCCGCACGGCGTCGTTCAGGGCGGCCTGCGCCCTCTGGTCGAGCCGCTCGTGGGCGAGACGCCGTTCGCGACGCACGGTTGCCAGTTGGTCGCTGGCGCCGTCCGCCACTTCGCCGCGGTCGGTGATGGCTTGCTCTACTGCTGCGGTGAAGGACCGGAAGTCGGCGATGCCACTGGTGATGCCCGCGAGCGATGGTATCCGGTCGGCCAGCCGCTCCACTACCCGGCGCGCCTGCATGGCGGTCTTCAGCATGTGCGCGGCGGCGGAGAGATCGGCGGCGTCAAGGGCCTGGTCAATCGCGGCGGCATGGATTGCCGGGCGGATATCGCGTGCGCCGTTGAAAGGAATGTCTATGCCCATTTGGTCGAGGAGGCGCATCTCCGCCGTCCGCTGCTGCAGGGCTGTGGCGCCTTCCAGGTCAGCTCGCGGTCGGACATCGAGGGCAAGCTCCCTGCCGACGCTGAAGGTGGTTTCGGCAGCGAGCAGAGCCAGCACTTTGGGGAATTCCAAGACCCGGAGCGTATGCTCGTCCATCTCGTTCAAGGGTATGGCGCAGAGCCGGGCGAGGCCAGCGGGATCGGGGCGTGGATTCGCGCTTCGTTTCGGGTGCCAGTATGCTGCCACCCATCGAAGGGGCCTTGAGAAGCATCGTTGTTCACGAAAGTACTCGTCGCCAATCGCGGGGAAATAGCACTGCGTATCGTGCGCGCGCTACGGGATCTCGGGATCCGCTCGGTGGCGGTCTACTCCGACGTCGACCGCGTTTCGCAGCATGTGCGCTATGCCGATGAAGCCCACCGAATCGGGCCTGCCGAGGCCAGCGAGAGCTACCTGAACCAGGAGCGGATCATCGCGGTCGCGAAGCAGTGTGGGGCTGAGGCGATCCACCCCGGCTATGGCTTCCTTGCGGAGAACGCCGACTTCGCAGATGCCTGCACGGCGGCTGGACTCACGTTCATTGGTCCTTCGCCTGAGTCGGTGCGCCAACTGGGCGACAAGATAGCGGCTCGCAATCTTGCGGCGAGCGTGGGGATCCCCGTTCTTCCCGGGAGCCCGGAGGTGTCGACGATTGACGATGCCCTGGAGTGGGCCGACAAGATCGGATTCCCGGTCATGGTCAAGGCGGCAGCTGGCGGTGGGGGGAAAGGCATCCGCCGCATAGACACACGCGATGGGTTCCGCGAAGCCGTCGCGCGGGCTATGGCCGAGGCTCAGGCAGCGTTCGGTGTGCCGGTCATCTACGTGGAGAAGAACCTCCACGGGGTGCGTCACATCGAAGTGCAGATCATCGGCGACCGGTATGGAAACATCGTGCCGATTGGGGAGCGCGAATGCTCCATCCAACGCCGCCATCAGAAGCTGATTGAGGAGTGCCCCAGCACCGTCGTAACGCCGGATCTGCGGAGAGCGCTTGGCCGGGCAGCCATCCGGGTGGCCCGGGCGGCCCACTACCACAACGTCGGGACGGTCGAGTTCCTCCTCACCGCGGAGCACGAGTACTACTTCCTCGAGATGAACACGCGGCTGCAGGTGGAGCATCCCGTCACGGAGATGACCAGCGGCGTTGATCTTGTGAAGGACCAGATCCTGGTCGCGGCGGGCGAGGAGCTTCCCTACGACGAAGTCGAGCTTCTCAACCGCGGCTGGGCGATCGAATGCCGGATCGTCGCTGAGGACCCGTTCAACGACTTCCTTCCTTCAGTTGGAAGGATCGTGCTTGCGCGGGAGCCTGCGGGTCCTGGAATCCGAGTTGAAAGCGCCCTCTACGACGGTGTCGAGGTCACGCCGTACTACGATTCATTGCTGGCGAAGGTGACGGCCTGGGGGCGCAACCGAGAAGGTGCCAGGGCTCGGATGAAGCGCGCGCTGGAGGAGTTCCGCGTCGTTGGCGTCGCGACGAATATCCCGTACTTGCAGCAGGTGCTCGACCTGCCAGATTTCGTGGATGGTCGCATTGACACGGGCTTTCTGGATCGCCATCAGGTGTTCGCGGAGGAGCCGTTGGCCCAGCAACAAGAAGCGTCGGAGATCGCGGCGCTTCTGCTGGTACTCGGGGCCGAAGGCCTCGAGCGCAACGGTGGAATGCTGCCCAACAACGGCCACTCGGGGGCGGTGGCCTCGCACTGGCGCGAACGCATGGGAGTAGCGGCTGGAGGCCGGGGGATGGGGCGATGGCCGAGAAGTATCTGATCCGTGACGGGGGCGACGAGGTCTGCATCGAACTGAGACAAGAAGGCGGCCGCACCTTCGTGCGCCGCGATGGCGCGGGACTATGGCGTGATGTGAAGCTCGAGCGCATCGGTGAGTCTGGCCTGTACCTGCTCATGGTGGACAGCCATCCGATTGAGCTGTACCTCGAGCGGCGGCGTGGAGGCGCGATCGTGACCATTGGCAGCCACATCTTCGACTACAGCGTCGCGCCGTGGCGGCCAGCCTCGACGAGGACGGCTCGTTCCGCGGCGCGAGGGACTGGCCCGGTTGGCGTGACAGCGCCGATGACAGGCTCGATCATCGAAGTCCGGTGCGTCCCAGGCGACGTCGTGCGGTCAGGTCAGGTGCTGGTTGTGATCGAGTCGATGAAGATGAACAACGAACTCCGCGCCCCTGCCTCCGGAAGGGTAAAATCAGTTCCGGTCGAGGCTGGCCAGAGAGTGAGCGCCGGCGATTTGCTGGTCGGTCTGGAGGCGTAGGCGACCCGAAAGGCGGGGCCGGCAGCTATTGACCGGCGCTTGTCCGGTCGCGTACGGTACGGTTCGGCCGTGCTAGACGGGGAGCTAGCGGTGCCCTGAACCCGCAATCCGCTATAGCGGGGTTGAATCCCTGCCGGAGGGCTGGTTCTTTGGGGACTGCCCTTGTCAAGCGGCGTTGACGATCTGGTCCTGCGCGGCGAGGCGCTGCGAACCTGGTCAGGCCCGGAAGGGAGCAGCCATAAGTGGTTTGCTTCGGGTGCCGCAGGTGAACCGGGTCCGAGCTGGCTGGCGAAGAGCAAGCCTGGAGACCGGATCGAAGGCAGGTGCACGGCCCGATTTCAGCTCTGCGAGTGTGCCCGCAGCCAGCGGGTGAGTCGCAAGTCCGCACCGAGGAGTGACTTTGGCCCAGGCAATCCGGTCGCCGCGGTTTCGCGGGCGGCCGGTCGCTGAAGGACGGCACATCACCCGGTCCGACCTCTTCCCACACCCGCGGCGCTTCCGAGGTCGGCATCATGCAGCAACGATCTTCGTGATCGTCCTCCTTGCCGTCGTCGGCTTCCGGCTGTTCCCCAGGCACGAAGTAACGGTCATCACGAACGGGCAGGCATTTCAGGTCCATTCGACGTTTGACCCGCTGAGTGAGGGGCTCGCAGCTGCGTCGGTCCAGGTGAAAAAGGGCGATCGTGTGTTCACGGCGACGGGTGGCAACCACGCCAGCGTGGCGGTTGACCGCGCCCGAACGGTTCTCGTGGAAGCGGACGGGCGAACCGTGGAGTTGCGTACGCACGCAACAACGGTCGGCGGCGCCCTGGCGGCAGCCGGGATTGATCTGCACCTTGACGACATGGTGTACCTGGACGGCCGGCTCACCCGGCCCCGTGGTCCGCTCGCTGGAGCGGCCCTTTCGGCCCGGCGGCCGCCTGGCGGCGGGGACGGTCCGTCTCGCGTCGTGATCGTGCGTGCCCGCCCGGTCACGGTCATCGTCGACACGTTGAGGGTCGAGGCATGGTCCGCGGCGGCGACTGTCGACGGGCTGCTTGCTGACCTCGGCATGACTGTCCGCGGAGGCGACCTCGTGCGTCCGGGACTGGACGCCCCGGTGACCGCTGGAATGACCGTGAGGCTGGCCAAAGCCCGGACGATCAGCGTCCTGCTGGATGGGAAGCCCAAGTCGCTCTACACGCTGGCTCAGACAGTAGGCGAGGTTCTTTCCGTCCTTGAAGTAGAGGTTGGCCCGGACGACGTGCTTTCACTCCCGAGGGACACCCCCGTTACGAACGGCATGGAGCTCGTTGTTGGCACGACGCGTGTGGTGGAGGAGGAGGTGCCGG
>CAZCDK010000049.1:0-15587 GCA_964497285.1 uncultured Anaerolineaceae bacterium
ACACCACGTCCAACTTCGATTCCGCCGGTCCCGTGCCTTGTTCAGCACCCTGCTAGAAGGGCGGGGTCGTCCAACGTACTCGCAATCCTTTCCGCCTCGTCCGACGCCGCCTTCGAGGCGTCATCGAACTCCTCCCCGGCGCGCATGAGCAACAAGCGCGCCCGGAGAGGAAGATCGGACTCGCCGAGCACATTCAAAGCCTCTTCCAGTAAGGCAAGGAGTTGATCAAACGGGACTACCAACAGACTCGCCTCGAGGGCGGCGTGGGCCAGGCCGGCGCCGTCACCCCGGGCGCGGTAGATCGTGGTCGCGCGCAGAAAGGACCGCCACGAGGCCTCTGACTGAGCGTCGTAGCGCAGACAGCGGGCCAGGGCAACGTGGAGCGTTGCCTCGTCCTCGTTGAAACCGCCGTCATAGTCTCTGATCAGCGTGAGGCAGCTCTCGTAGTGGCGAGCCGCCTGGTTCCAGGCGGTCGCCGCCTCGGCCTGCTCTGCCGCCTGTTTCGAGTAGTGCACAGCCTTGCTGACGTTGGTCTGCGAAAGCATGCCCGCTTCCAGATAGTGGTTGGCGAGACGGGCCGCGTTGTCGTCGGCCTTCCGGCCATAGCGGGCCTCCAGGACTTCAGCGATTCGGCCGTGGAGGCGGGCTCGGCGGGTGGCGGTCAGTTCCGCGCAGAGGGCCTCCTGGACGAGGGCGTGGCCGAAGCGGTAACTGCCGACTTCGCTACCCTCGTAGATCAAACCGGCAGCCCTCGCCTCCTCCAGGGCAAGGAGCAGACGCTCGGCGGGCAGTCCGGCGACGCCTTCCAGCGGCGCGAGGTCGAAGTCAGGGCCGAACACCGATGCTGCCGATAGCGCCGCACTCGTGTCCTCCGAGAGATGCGAGAGACGGCGTCCGACGACCTCCCGGATGCCCTCCGGAATGCCCAAGTCGTCGATCGAGGCTGCAGCCGCCCAGCGGTCCTTCTGGCGCACCACCACACCCGTCTCGGTGAGATGACGCAGCACTTCCTGGATGAAGAAAGGATTGCCCTCAGTGGCGGCATGGACGACCTCAGCGAACTTGGCGGGCGTCTCGTGGCCAGCCAAGGCGCTGATGAGCGAGGCAGTATCGTCCCGGCTGAGGCCGCCAAGTTGAACATGCAGAAAACCCGGTGCACGCCGGAAGTCACCCAGCATGTCGGCTAGCGGATGAGTGCGAGCGAGGTCGGTCTCGCGGTAGGTGCCGAGGAAGAGGATTGGCGCCGGTTCCGGCGAGCGCAGGAGGTGGCGGAGCAGGAGCAGACTGGCCTTGTCGGCCCAGTGGAGGTCGTCGAGCAAGAGGACAAGCGGTTCGCCGCGACCGATCTCCACGACGGCCCGATCGACCGCATCGTACAGGCGGAATCGCTCTTGCTCCGGGTCGAGGCGGAGCGGTGCCAGTTCGCCCGAACTGGCACCGCGGGCTTCCGGCACCAGGCGCGCGAGAACCTCCCGCCAGATGGTCCCCGGCGAGTCGGCTTCACCGGCCGGCTGGCTTCCGAGGTACTGGCGAAGGGCCTCGACAAACGGCATGTAGGGCAGCGCCAGTTCCTCGTCGCAGCGGCCGAGCAGGACGCTCGCCCCTTCGGCGTGCGCGGCCAGCGCTAACTCCGTCGCCAGGCGTGTCTTGCCGATTCCCGGCTCGCCCGAGAGAAGGACGAATTGCCGCTGGTTGGAGCGCGCCCTTCCCACGGAAGGAAGCAGCCGATTCAGGTCACCCTCGCGACCGACGAAGGGATACGGTTCGCCCCCAACGAGTGATGGTGGCCAGAGGTGTTGCGCTCCAGGTTCCACGGTCACGGTCGCATTCTATCCTGCAATGCAAGCACTCGTGGTGCCGTCCTCCTCCTCCAAATCCAAAATCCCCAATCCAAAGTCCCCCGCGTTACCCGCCCCTTCGTGCTCGTCCCCCGCAGTCCAACCTCATGGTAGCCCCACCATGGTGGACCCACCGAACGCGACATGGTGGCCCCATGGTGCGCCGCATTCGGAACCCCATGGAGAACCCACATGCCCGCCTTCCCGCCGCCGCCAACCCTCTGCACCGCCATCGCAAAGTCCGGTCACCGCTGCGACTTCGTTGCCCGCCGCGACTCCAGCCTCCGCATCAACCACGATTCTGCCTACCGTGACCAGCAGCGCCTCAACGCCCTCAAAGGCGCCGCCGCCTCCGTCGCCACCCGCCGCTACCGCGGGATCCGTGTCGATGCCGCCGACCTCGCCTCGCGCGTCCGGTTCAGCATGCACTACCCGATCCCAAGGGGACCGTTCGCGAAGAGGACCGCAGGAGACCGGAGAAGGTCATAGCCTCGTCGAGGTGTGGCGGATCCCGCGCTGGGATCGCACGACCGCGATCCGCCTCAATGCGCGGGGGGCCTCACGGCACGAGCAACATGGATGTGGCCACATGTTCCAGTTCTTCGTAGCTGAGCGCGTCGGCGGTGAGGAGGACGGAGATACCGTCCTGCTCCCAGGCGAGGGTCCTGGCGGAGCCGTTGGTGCCGCGATAGGTGTCGTGACCGTTGATGCGGGTCGGCGAGCCCGTGCGGAGGACCGCCGGGAGGCCGTCGGCGCGCTTTCGTTGCTGGATGCGGAGGCACGGTGAGGGGAGGGATTCCTGGCTGATGAGGATGTCTTCGACCGCGATCGTTCGACCGCCGAGGCCGCCTTCCCGCCCTTCGCTTGACGGGTTGTATCCGGGAGGAATGTACGACGGCAGGAGGAAGCCAGGCTTGCCAGAGAGCGTGGCGCTGGTGCCGGAGGAGCCCGACCCAAAGCCGGAGCCATTGGCCGAAGCCTGAACCGTGGCCCCGGGCGGGGGAATGAACGCCACAGAGACATCGCGGGCCGGGAGGTCGTAGCGGAGGCTCGTCACATCCAAGCGAAAGGAAGTGCCGGCTGAATCACCTGTGGCCAAGCGCATCACAAACATGCGCTCGGGGTCAATCCACAAGCGAACCGTCCCGCCATGAGTCTCGTTCCCGCTCGAATCTGTGCTGCTGCTGGTTGGCCCCACGTCGACGATGGTGGTCCTGCGGCCAAGGATGACCTCCTCACCGACGATCTCGGCGGACTTCGGGTAGTCTCCGGTGCGCCGCCAGCCATTGACAAATGCTGCGACACTGTCGGCAGGCAATGGACCCATGGAAGCAACTGAAGGGATCGGCGGAACGACATAACCATCGGGCAGACGGCGATTCACGCCCTGAGAAACGGAGTTCGTCGAGCGGTCGTAGAGGATCAGGTTGGCGCCGGCGGCGGCTGCGACGAGTGTTGTGCTTCCGAGTCCGCGCTCCAACTGCACTTCCTGGCGGTAGTGGCCGGGGTCACGAAACCACCACCGGATCGTGATCGCCATCTCGTCGGTGATGACTGGCGATCCCGGTGAGCTGGCGAGCGTGGTAAGGACCGAACCGGAAGAGTACGTGGCAGTACCTCGCGCCTCCAGTACGAAAGGAGGCACGCGCTGCGCCGGGCCTTCGGCGGAGCCGGCCGCGAGGAGCAGCCAGGCGGCGAAGGCGACACCGGCGACCGAACCGGCGACGCCGGTACCGATGGCGACCTTGACGACGGGGATGCCGAGCAGGGCGCGGAAGGCGCGGCGCAGGCGCGCGCCCGGGCGGTTGCGCTGGCGCCAGTAGTCGGCGGCTTCTTCGCGGCTGGAGAAGCCGAGCTTGGTGAGGATCTCGCTCACGTGCCACTTGGCGCCGTCGAGGGTGATGCCGAGGTCGGCGGCGATCTCGGGGTTGGTGCGTCCCTGGACGATGAGGTCGAGGACGCGACGCTGGCGATGATTCAGCTCGCCTTCGTGCCGCGAAGCCTCTTCGACGGTGGTGCGTTGGCCGCTCGTCATGGGGCGACGTTAGCACCGGGCGGCGCGGGTGGTCACTACCCGATGGCCGACATTACGATGTGCTATCTGTGGACGTACGGATCGGCTCGGTCCCGGCGGGAGTGCCCCTGGAGGGCCGCTTTCTGCCCCCCGAACCGCATCGGCTGGGCCCCTCCGCATACCTCCGCCTGACGGTTGCCCCCCGCCGTTCTACCATCACCCAAACACCCGTCCCGAAGGAGTCCCGCCTGTGCGTCTGTGGCGCAGGAAGCCAGCCGAGGAAGCCGTCGTCGCTGCCGCCCAGGCGGACGCCCCCGCGCACCCCGAACCGACGCCCGAAGAGGCCGCGGAGATCCATGAGCAGACGCTGCACGCGGTCGAACGCACCAAACGGGGCTTCTTTGGCCGCATCTCCGGCCTCTTCGAACGCGCCGACTTCACGGACGACATCTGGGACGAGCTCGAGGAGATCCTCGTGACCTCCGATACGGGGCTCGGGACCACCGGGGCCATCCTTGGGCGCGTGCAGAAGCGCGTCAAAGACGACGGCGTGAAGCAGAGCGCGCGCGTCCGCGAACTCCTGCGCGAAGAACTGATCGCAGTGCTCGAACAGCCCGCCCGCGAGCACCCGGCCTGGGCGCTCGACAACCCGCCGCCGATGCTCATCCTCCTCGTGGTCGGCGTGAACGGCGCCGGGAAGACAACGACGATCGCGAAGATGGCCCACGCCTTCAAGCGCGACGGTGCGACGGTCATCCTTGGTGCCGCCGACACCTTCCGTGCGGCCGCCATCGACCAACTGAAGGTCTGGGGCGAGCGGGCCGGCGTGCGGGTGGTGGCGCACCAGCCGAACGCCGACCCCTCCGCGGTCGTCTTCGACACGCTGAGCGCTGCCGAGGGGGCGGGAGCGGAGATCGTCATCATCGACACCGCCGGCCGCCTGCACACGAAGACGAACCTGATGGAAGAGCTCAAGAAGATGAATCGCGTCATCCAGCGCAATCACCCGGACGCGCCTCACGAGACGCTGCTCGTGCTCGATGCCACCACCGGCCAGAACGGGCTCATGCAGGCCAGGACGTTCACCGAGGCCGTGGGCGTCACGGGCATTGTGCTCGCGAAGCTCGACGGGACCGCCAAAGGCGGCATCGCGTTCGCCATCGCCCACGACCTGGACATCCCCGTGCGGTTCATCGGCACCGGCGAGAAGATGGGCGACCTGGCCCCGTTCGATGCGCGGGAATTCGTTGACTCGCTCCTGTCCTGAGGGGTAGCGCATGACAGCGGTGATGGCGTTCTGGGCGGTGGCGCTGCTGATCGGTGTGCTCGGGTTGCCGTTCACGTTCGTGCTGCTGCGCCGCTTCCCCGATGCGGGCGCGGGGATGGCGTTTCCGCTCGGCCTGGTAATGGCCGGCTACGTGTACTTCATCCTGCGTGTTGTGAGAGTGCTACCCCAGGGGCGCGCGGGCTACCTCGTGGTTGTGGTGCTTGTTGCGCTGGCGGCCGTCGGTACGGGGGCTCGGGACCGCCGCTTCATGGGAACGGTCCGGCGGGCGGCCCCGGGGATGATGATCACAGCCGGGATCTTCACGGTCGCGTTCTTCGGCTTCGTCGCCTTCCGTTCCTATGTGTCCGAAATCGCCGGTACCGAACAGCCGATGGACTTCATGTACCTCAATGCCACGCTCGAATCGCCGGAGTACCCTCCGCACGACTCATGGCTGGCCGGCCGGCAGGCGAGCTACTACTACTTCGGCTATTTGCAGGTTGGCGTCCTGACCGCGGTGTCGGGCGTGCGCTCCTCAACCGGCTACAACCTGGGACTCGCCTACACCTTCGCCGCGGCCGCGGCGGCCATGGCTTCGCTGGCAGGGGCGATCGGGCGCTGGTGCTCAGGCACGCGCGGGCGGCGGTGGGCAACGTGGGGTGCGGTTGCGGCGGTGGTCATGCTGCTAGGCGTCGGTTCGCTCTCCGCCGGGTTCGAATTGGCGGCGGCGCACGGGCACTACAACCGGGGGTTGTACGACGCGCTCGGGGTCGAATGGCTCATCCCCTGCAAGCCGGGGGTTGCGGAGGACTGCTTCTCCGGCGTGCTCAACCCCCGGACAACAAGCTGGTACCCGACCGAGTTCTGGTTCTGGTGGCGCGGGACCCGGATCATCCCGAACACGATCACCGAGTTCCCGTTCTTCAGCTTCCTCCTGGGGGACCTGCACCCGCACGTCATGGCGATTCCCCTCGTGCTCCTTTCGCTGGCCCTGAGCGCATCGGTGTGGCGCGGGCGGTCCGCGCTCGATCTCCGGGCGCACAGGCGCAATCCGTGGCCCGGTGTACTGCTGGGGATCGTGTTCGGTGGCCTTGCGTTCGAGAACGCCTGGGACCTGCCGACCTTCAGTTTCGTGCTCTGCATCGCCGTGCTGGCGCGCAACCTGCGCGCCCGTTCGCCAGACAGGGCCCTCCTTGCCACCGGCGGATACCTCGT
Source organism: uncultured Anaerolineaceae bacterium (assembly GCA_964497285.1). GTDB lineage: Bacteria > Chloroflexota > Dehalococcoidia > Tepidiformales > Tepidiformaceae > UCB2. The sequence goes on from CAZCDK010000049.1 coordinate 6,335, forward strand.
CCCCGTATTCGCGCTCGCGATTGTCGCGTACGTTCCCTGGTACATGGAGTTCAGCTCTCAGGCGTCCGGCTTTCTCCCCTATGTCGGGGAGGGTACACGTCCCGCGCATGCGTTCCTTCAGTTCGGCCCGCTGCTGTTGGCGGGTGCGCTGACGCTGGTCCCCGCAGCGCGCGGCTTTGAGGGGAAGGACATCGGCCGCTGCCTGGCGCACACACTCTGGGTGCCATTGATCCCGTTTGCGACGTGGGTAGTCCTCGCGTGGCGCAACGGGGACCTGGACGCCGGTCTCGATGCGCGGCTGGCCGGTGGCTGGTTCACGCTGGCCGCCTATGGCGTGGCTGCCTGGTCGCTGGCGGGAGCCTTCGTTCTCTTCGCGTGGCGGCGGCGCGCGGAGGCTCTCCCCGCAGGCCTGGCCGCGACAGGGGCGCTGCTCCTGTTCGGCGCCGAGCTGTTCCTGATTCGGGACATCTTCTTCGGTGGCGCGCCGCGCCTGAACACCGTCTTCAAGCTGACCTATCAGGCGTGGATCTTGCTGTCCGCCGGGGGGGCCGTGGGCCTCGTCATTGCCCTCCGGCAGGGGTGGCACGGCCGTCCTGCTGGTTGGCTGGGTGTGCCGGTTGGCCTGCTGCTCCTGGCGGGGCTGGTCTATCCGCTCACCGCGCTGCCCAACCGCACCGGCGGCTTCGCGCAGCCGACGAACATCGACGGTCTGGCCTTTCTCGCGCGCAGCGATCCGCCGGAATACGCTCTAACCCGCTGGGTGCAGGACCACACGGGGCCGGGGGACATCATCATCGAAGCGACAGGACGCGCGTGGCGTCGCGGCGAAGACGGCCGGCCGGTGATCTATGACAGCGGCAGCGACTACAGCGACGCTGGCCGGATCTCGGCGCGCACAGGCCGTCAGACCCTGATCGGCTGGTTCACACACGAAATCCAGTGGCGCGGAGAGAACGACGCCAACCGGCGGGAACTCCAGCGCCGCCAGGACCTGGTGGATTCTGCCTACACCAGCCCCGACCCCGCGCGGGCGGCCGAAGTGATGCGCGAAACAGGGGCCAAGTACCTCGTGGTCGGCAGGGTCGAGCTCTCCCGCTATCCTGGGGACATAATGCCGCGATTCGAGTCGGTGCTCGATCTTGTCTTCGAGTCGGACGGACTGCGAGCATTTCGTCTCCCCGCCGGTGTGACGGCGCAGGCGCAGTGACCGGGCCCACCCCCCTCGCGCCCGAGCTGGAAGTCCCGCGCGGGCTTTGGGTTTCGGTGGAGACGATCGCATGGGTGGCGACGGCGGCGGTGTTTGTCTTGCTCCGCCTCGGCCCGGTCTGGCAGGCACCCGTGGGCGGCCCCGAACTCGTCCATCTCTCCGGCGCCTGGCAGGCCCGCGAAGGTATCAGCGATGGGCGCTTCGCGCCGACGCTGTTCCAGGCTATCAGTGCGGCCATCCTTCATTGGAGCAGCTCCGAAGTCCCCTCACGGGCCATCGCCTTCCTGGCGACGGCCACAACACCAGGTGCCATCTACCTGCTCCGCCCGCGATTGGGCAAGGCGGGCGCGCTTCTCGCCCTGGCCTTCATGGCATTCGACGGCCCGCAAATCGCCCTCGGCACCGGAGCCTCGGCGATGGGACTGGACCTCGCAGTGACGATGTGGCTGTTCGTGGCGTTCTGCCGGCCCGGATTCCCGCCGGCGGTGTGGTGCATCGCCGGCTTCGCCGTCGCTTCAGCAGGCCCCGTGTCCCTGCCGCTTGTCGTGGCGGGAGCGGTCCTGGTCGCTGCGCGCCGCGTTCGGCTGCCTGCCGACGGGCGCATGGGATTCGCCGCCATCGGCACCCTGCTCGGGGTGGTGGCGACAACCGCCCGGTTCGGCCTGGGCGTGGATGGCCTGCGGCTCGCCCCCATCGATCTCTTTGCCCTCGGCTTCGAAGAGCGATGGTCCACATCGACCGCCGCGGACGTCGTCATGCTCTACTCCTGGCCGGTCGTCGGGGCGGGGGCTGTGGCGGGCGTGACGGGGACGATCGCGGCGTACAGGCGCCGGTCGTTCGACCCGGCCATGCTCCTGCAGTTGATCTGGGCGGGCGTGGCTTTGCTCTGGTGGTTGGCCTCCCTCACGTCGCACAGCGCGGTGCCGGCCGCTGCGCTCTCGCTGCCGCTTGCCCTGCTGCTGGGACCGGCTGCGCCCCGGGCAATCGAGGCGATGGCCGGTATCCCCCGGGCAGGTTGGCGCGTGGCGGGCGTCCTGTTGGCGGTGGCGGCGTGCCTTGTCCTGATAGGCGTGATGAACGTCCTCAAGTGGGCCGACGCCGGCGAGGTGCGCGACAACCAGGAAGCGGCCCTTGTAACCGGTTTCTTCATAATGGCTGCCGCAACCCTCGGCTACCTCGCGCTCGACCGGCGCATGGCCCCCTCCCTGGTCCTCGTGGGCCTTGCAGGCGGCGTCGCCCTGATGGTTGCGGGCGGCACCGGGGTGGCGTTCAGTGGGCGCGAAGAGCCCATCGTGTCCCCACGCATCGCCCCCCAGGCATCGACGCTCCGGGTGCTCGCCATCGAGAGTGCCGCTACCAGCGGTGGGATGGTAGGGATCCACCCGCTGGTGGCCGCCGACGCCACCTGGGTCTTCCGCGAATCAGGGGCGATCATCACCGCGCGCCCCGATGACGCCGCTGTGCTCGTCTGGCCCCTGGACCTTCCGCAGCCCCAGGGCTGGGCACCCCTGGAAGGGAAATGGGCTCTTGTTGAGAGCGTCTCTCCCCCAACAGCGGAGCTGCTGGACCATGTCGCCTGGCTTGCCGGCCGCAATCGGCTCGACGTGGTGCAAGCGCCTGTGAACGTCTTCGTGAGGGCGAAGCAATGACCGCCCGGTCCAGCACCACGCCTCATGCCACCCGCCCGCCGGCCCTCGAACGGGCGCTGCGGGCGCGCATCGCGATTGGCTGGGAGACGGCGACCTATGCGTTCGTGCTCGCCGCTGCCGCTGGTCTCCGTTTCTGGGATCTCGGCTCGCGTTCTCTCCATCACGACGAGAGTATTCATGCGCAGTGGGCGTGGGGCCTCCTCAAGGGGAACTACCACCACAGCCCAATCTTCCATGGTCCGTTCTACTACCACGCCGAGGCGTTGGTGTTCTTCCTCTTCGGCGCGAGTGACTACACCGCGCGCGTGTCCGCTGCTCTCTTCGGCTCCGCGCTGGTCGCGCTGCCATTGCTGCTGCGGAGGCAACTGGGGGCGGCGGGCACGCTGGCTGCGGTCAGCTTCCTCGCCTTCTCTCCAACCATCGTCTACTACAGCCGGTTCTTCCGCGAGGACGTGTACATGGCGTTCTTCACGCTCGTGATGGTGGTGGGGATGTGGCGGTACGTGGCTGAAGGGCGCGAGCGCTGGCTCTTCTTGCTGGCCGCTGGCTTCACGGGCTCGGTGCTAACGAAAGAGGGCACGTTCATCACGGTTGGCGTCTTCCTGATCTACCTGGATCTCTACGTGGCGGCAATCCTCGCGCGGTGGACGCTCGACGCACGCGAGAAGAACTCGCTGGTGCGGCGGGCGCTGCTGACGGTCGCGCTGGCGCCGTACGCGTTCGCACTGGTGGCGTTCTGGCCGTTCTTGGGACCGCTGAAGCGGCGAATGGAGTGGGAGGATGACTTGCCGCCGGCGGGTGACGTGCTTGTGCTGTTGGGAACCGTGACGCTCCCGCTGTTGACACCCCTGGCCCGCGTATACCTGCTCGAGCCACTCGGCCTGCTGGAGAAAGACCGGCTGAATTGGGAGAAGCACCTCCAGGGTGACATCTCCACGCGAGATGGACTGGCGCTCGCCGGTCTGTTCGCGGTGACAGTTTCGATGGCGGCGTTCGTTGGGCTGCAATGGAAGCCAAGGGTGTGGGCCCTCGCGTTCGTGGGGCCGGCGGTCGTCTATCTCACGCTGATGACGTCGTTCTGGACGAGCCTCGACGGGCTGGTGAGCGGGCCGTGGGGGTCGCTCGACTACTGGCAGACACAGCAGGACGTAGCCCGCGGCGACCAACCCTGGTTCTACTACTACATGCTGATGCCGATGTACGAATTCCTGCCGCTTGTGCTTGCGGTTGGTGGGCTCTGGTGGTCGACGGTGCGGGGCGACGCGTTCTCGCGATTCCTCGTGGTCTGGACCGCCGGCATCTGGGGGATGCTGAGCTTCGCCTCTGAAAAGATGCCCTGGAACAACACGCACATCGCGCTTCCGGTTTGCATCCTCGCCGCGTGGACGATTGGACGGGCGTGGAGCGCGTGGGTTCCGAGGTCGTCGCTTCGCCGGGTTCTCCCGCTGTTGGTGAGCGTGGCCATGATTGGTCTCGGTGCGCTCGCTGTGATCGCATTCATTCCCGGGGGTACTGCGTATCACCTCGTGCGGGCCGGCGTGGCGCTGGCCGCGACGGCAATGATCGTCTACACCGCTTCTCCCTTCGGCCGCAGGGCGGCAGGGGCTGTCGCTGTCGTCGCCGTCGTCGGAGCGCTCGGTGTGTTCTCCCTCCGCACAATGGTGATGGCCGCATACGAGCGCGGCGACGTGCCGAAGGACCTCCTGATCTACACGCAGAGCTCGCCCGACATACCGAAGCTCGCAGACCAGATCGACCAGCTCGCGGCCGCCAGCGGCAAGGGATTCAACCTGCCCATCGCGGTGGATTCAACCGACTCCTTCGCCTGGCCCTGGGCATGGTACCTTCGCGACTTCAAGGCGGTCTCGTACGCCGACTTTACCTCTGGCCCGCCCGCCGGGGATTTCGCTGTCCTTCTGGTGAATCAATCCAACGTGAGCAAGGTGACCGACTCGCTGGAGCTCTCCGGGGATCCCCGCTACGGGAGCCCAATCCCGTATCCGCACCGCTGGTGGTTTGATGAGACCTACAAGGGCGCTATGTCCGTTGGCGGAAACGGCCCCTGTGCAGGCCTTGGCGGGAACTGCGGACCGCACCGCCTGGTCACATGGAAGCGCATCATTGATGGGGTTCTCCGTGACGGCTGGCTGACAACCGCGGCCGGCTTCTGGCGCGACCACGACCCGCATCGCCCCCCCGGGTCGGTGGACGCGGTGGCCTACTTCCCGGCTGACTTCGACCCGACGACCGGGACCATCACGACCCGCCCCCTAGAGCCGCCGAGGCCCACCGCGGACAAGTCCGGCCGGCCGGCATTCGGAGGCATCGGCTCGCTCCCGGGGCAGTTCGTCTCCCCCGTCGACCTCGAATCCGATGCCGACGGCAACCTCTACGTCATCGACCGGGCGTCCAAGAAGCTGCAGAAGTTCGATGCCCAGGGGAACTTCCTTGCCTCGGCTGACGTTCGCACGAACCCGGCCGACACCGGCGAAGGCTCTGAGCCCTGGGGCCTCGCCTTGGGCCGGGACGGACAGATCGTGGTTGCGGACACATTCGGCTGGCGCGTCCGCCTATTTGACCGCGAGCTGAAGCCCCTGGGAACGTTCGGCCAGGCGCCCGACACAACCAGGACCCCCGGGCCGTACGACCTCTACGGGCCGCGAGACGTCGCGATTGATGCTGACGGCAGCCTCTGGGTGACGGACACCGGGAACGGTCGCATTATGGTCTACTCCAGCAAGGGGGAGTTTATCCGCCAGATCGGCTCAAAGGGCGCCGGCCCCGGCCAATTCGATGAGCCTGTTGGGATCGCGATTGCCGTCGACGGCTCTGTGCTCGTTGCCGACATGTACAACCGCCGAGTCGAGGTCCTGGACGGGCGTGGCAACTACTCAGGCGAGATCAAAGTCGACGGGTGGGGGGGCCAGGAAGTGAAGGACAAGCCCTACCTCCGTCCGCTGCGGGATGGACGAGTCGCTGTGAGCCTGCCCGGCCTGAACCAGGTTCGCATCTACGACCGCCAGGGCCGGCTCCTTGGAACAATTGCGCCGACGGACGAGCCTCTTAACCGGCCCTACGGGATCGTCGAGACTGTCGATGGTAAGCTCTGGATCTCGGAAGGCGGCAGCGGGCGGCTGCGGCTCTTCTCGATCCCGTAACCTCCGACAGGGGCAGCGACTTCCTTGCTCCGTTCCATCCGTTTCTGGGCGGGGTTTGCGATCAGCGCGGTTCTCATCGCGTTGTTCCTCAGAGCGACCCATCCGTCCGCGCTTGCTGATGCGCTTCGGGATGCGGACTACTGGTACCTGATCCCCGCGACGGCGGTGTTGTTCGTCGCGATTGCTGCGCGCTGCGCACGGTGGTCGGTGCTCATGCGTCCCGTTGCACCGATGAGCCCAGCGCGCCTCTTCCCCTACGCGGTCATTGGTTACATGGCCAACAACCTCCTTCCCGCCCGCGCCGGCGAAGTCGTCCGCGCCTACGTGCTCGGCGACCGCGAACACGTTTCGAAGATGAGCGCCTTCGGCACAATCGCCGTCGAGCGCCTGTTCGACGGCCTCACACTCGTCTTCATGCTCCTCATCGCGGGTACCTTTGTGGGCTTCGATGACCGGCGGTTGCGTGTCATCGCCATCGGATCGAGCGCGCTCTTCGCAGTGGCGGTGACGGTGTTCTACGTTGTAACGCTCTCAGAGGAGCGCACGAAACGCGTGATGCACGCCTTCCTTCGCTTCCTCCCTGAACGGCTCGAGCACAGGGCAGAAAGCATCGCCGACCAGCTTGCGGTCAGTCTGCGCTCGGTGCACGAGTGGCGGCCGCTCGTGGCAGTAGTGTTCCTGAGCATGATCGCCTGGACCATTGAGGCGGCCTGCTACGCGATCATTGGACAGGGATTCGAGCTGGGCGTGAGTTTCGGCCACTACTGCCTGCTGCTCGCAGCCGCCAACCTGGCGATCATTGTCCCCACGTTCTTTGGCGGCACGGGTCCGTTCGAGTGGGCCGCCAAGCTCGTGCTCGTGGGTGCCGGCGTGGGCGATAGCGTCGCCGGGGCATACTCCATCGTGGCGCACGCGATCATCCTCATCCCCACGACGATCCTGGGGCTCATTCTCCTCTGGAGCTTCGGGATCTCGTTTGGACGGATCACGAGCGTGGAAGTCGACGACGTGGCGCCACAGGCGATGGACCAGTGAACGTCGGCGTCGTGGGTGCGGGTGTTGCCGGCCTGGCGGCCGCGAAGGCGCTCCAGGAACGCGGCCACACGGTCACCATCTTCGAAGGCCGGCCTGATGTTGGCGGCCAGGTAGTCACCTTCGACGTGGGGGGTGAACCGCTCGAGTGCTTCTACCACCACATCTTCACCAACGACACGACCGTCACCCGCTATATCGAAGAGCTCGACCTGGGGGGCCGCATGCGCTGGATCGACTCGAAGGTCGGCATTCTGCGCAACGGTCGCATCTACCCGTTCGTGACGCCCCTGGACCTCCTGCGCTTCAAGGCCATCCCGCTGACCAGCCGGGTCCGGCTCGGGCTCGCGGCCCTGTGGCTGCGACGGCAGCACAACTGGCGCAAGTACGAGGCGGTCACGGCGCGTGATTGGATGGAGCGAGCCGTCGGGCGGAAGGCGTTCGCGGCGGTTTGGGGCCCCCTCCTGCGCGGCAAGTTCGCGGATCAGGCGGACAACGTTGGCATGACCTGGCTCTGGGGGAAGGTCTACCTGCGCTTTGCCTCGCGCAGCAGGGGCGCAGGGCTCAAGGAGCAGCTCGGGTATCTCGAAGGCTCCTTCATGGCCTACATCCGCGCGCTGGCGAGCCTCATCGAAGCGCACGGCGGCGCCATTCACCTCGCCACCCCGGTCGACGAGGTGGTGGTCGAGGGAAGCGCCGTCGCTGGCATTGCCGCGGGAGGACAGTTCCACGCGTTTGACCAGGTGTTGATGACGACGCCCAACATCATCACCAGGAAGATCGCCCCGGCGCTTCCCTCGACGTACGTGGAGGTGCTCGACAGCGTCCGCTACCAGTGGGCGACCTGCCTCATCCTCGCCCTCGACCGGCCGCTGAGTGACATCTACTGGCTCAACATCGCCGACCAGCTCCCCTTCGTCGCCTGCGTCGAGCACACCAACTTCATCCCGGCGGAACGCTACGGCGGAAACCACGTGGTCTACCTGTCCAACTATGTGCCCCCTGGCCATCCGGTCCTGGGCATGGATGCCGAGGCGGTCTTCGCGAGTTACGTCGATGGTATCCGGCGGATCAACCCGGCTTTCGACCCTTCCTGGGTCAGGCAGAAGTGGCTGTTCAAGGATCCGGGCGGGCAGCCCGTGATCACGACCGACTACTCGCGGTCGATCCCGGAGCTGCGAACGGGCGTCCGGGGACTCTACCTGGCGAACACGACCCAGATCTACCCGGAGGATCGGGGCCAAAACTACAGCCTGCTCCTGGGCGAAAAGGTGGCGGCGCTGATGCACGACGACGGTCTCGCCGGCGGGGGCGCTGCCGCCCCGGGGGCGTGAGCGCGGTCGCGTGAGCGTCTGATTCGCGCTAAACTCGTGCCCGAATTCACAAGCGAGGGAACGCCCATGGCGGCTGAGCCGACCGTGCAGGAACTGCGGGATCTGGTCGCCGGGTACGAACCGGGGAAGGGGCATCTTCTCCCCGCCCTGCACAGGATCCAGGAGACGTACGGCTACATCTCCCGCGACGCGATCGACGTGGTGGCACGCCAGCTCAAGACGACGGCAGCGCTCGTCTACGGCACAGTCTCGTTCTACACGGACCTGCGCACGCACCACCCCCCGCAGAGGGAGATCTCGTGGTGCAGCGGGCCGGCGTGCCGCCTCGCCGGGGGCGAACGCATCCGCGAGGCCATCGAGCACACGCTGGGGCTGCCCCTCGTCGGCCACAGCGAGGACAACCGCTACGGTCTCCACCTTGGCCAATGCGTCGGCGGTTGCCATGAATCGCCCCAGGTCTGGGTCAACGGTGAGGTCAGGGGCAATCTGACCGTCGCTGACGCGATCCGGCTGGCCCGCGAAGTGAAGGCTGCCAGATGAACGCGCGTCTCCAGTCCATCATCGACGAAGGCAGGAAGGCCTGGGCGGACATGCAGGCTGGCGGCCGGGTTCGGATCGCTGTTACCCACGACACTTCGTCTATCGCCCGTGGTGCCGAGAGAACCATGGCCGCAATCAGGGATGTTGCGACGCGCAAGAACCTCGACATAGACCTGGCCATCACGGGGTCATGGGGCTTCTGCTGGATGGAGCCGACCCTGACCGTTCGCACGGCGGCGGGGACGCGAACCGTCCTCTACGCCAATGTCACCGCCGATCGCGTCGAGGAGTTTTTGCAGCGCACTGTCATCGAAGGTGGCGACATGCCGGAGC
>CAZCDK010000050.1:0-15554 GCA_964497285.1 uncultured Anaerolineaceae bacterium
GAACGCACATCTGGAGCCCCGGCGGCGTAAATCATATCGTAGGCATATAAAGACCATGACCAAGGACGGATACAGCGCGATACGGTGGTTGCGTAACCGCACCCAGGAGCAGCGCGGCGGCAACGCCAAGGCCGACGACGGCCTCACCCGTCAGGGTTCGACGCTGGCGGCTCAGGCGGACGAGCATCTGGAGCACCTACGTATCCGTAATCGCACGCCGGCGGCGGTCCTCAGTCGCGCCAAGGAACTCAAGCCGTTCCTCTGCTGGGCCGAGGAGCGGGGCCTCTTGCATGCCGATCAGATTACCCGCTCGATCCTCGAGAGCTACCAGCGTTGGACCTGGGCCTACCGCAAGAAGAACGGCAAGCCGCTCGGGATCTCGACGCAACGCGGGCGTCTCGGCGCCGTGATGCATCTCTTTGCCTGGCTGTGCAAGCAACACCTATTGGAGGCCAACCCTGCGAGCGAGATCGAGCTGCCGCGTCCCGAAAAGCGCCTCACCATCGAAGCCCTGTCGATCCGGGAGGTTGAGGCGGTACTCTCGCAGCCGAACATCGGGGACCCGCTCGGGATCCGCGATCGTGCGATCTTGGAGCTGTTCTACTCGACCGCGATCCGACGGACGGAGCTTGTGCGGCTGGAGGTCGCGGACCTCAGCCGCGACAGGCGCCTCCTGCGCATCCGGCAGGGCAAGGGCCGCAAAGACCGTGTCGTTCCCGTCGGCGCGCGTGCCCTGCGCTGGGTCGAGAAGTACATGGATGACGTGCGACCGCTGCTGATGATCCGAGCCGACGAGCCCGCGCTGTTCCTCAGCGGCTATGGCGCGCCGTTCAACGTCGACGTTCTCGGCCGCAAGGTCGGGGAGTACATCGTCAGGGCCGACACCGGGCACAAAGGCGGCGCGCATCTGCTACGTCACACCTGCGCCACGCACTTGCTCGAAGGGGGTGCCGACATCCGCTACATCCAGCAACTGCTTGGACATGAGAAGCTGGAGACCACGGCGATCTACACCGAGGTCAGCATCGTCCAGCTCCAGGCGGTGCATGCTCGTTGTCATCCCGCGGAGCGTCGTGATGCTGATCCACGGGAGAACCGTGCCGCGGAGCCGAATCCCGCCCTCGACGTTGCCTCAGGATCGACGATCTCCCCGTGACGAGGACCAGTGCCTTGCCGTGACAAGGCACTCCGTCACGGTCCTCGCACGAGGCGGCGAGGCCCGCGCCGTCGCTATCGTCCCCGTGCAGAAGCGCCGGCGTTCCGGTGTTAGGGTTGATGCCAGGTCCCCCCGCCCGCCCGACGTGCTCCGGGTCGCCTCCGCCGGCTCCGGGACTCCGGTCACTACGGCGCGGGTAAAGCCGCTGCGCTCGGCACGTCCGATAAGTGATCACTTATCGGACGTGGCCCTTCGGTCACGCCCCTTGCACCCAGTGCAGCATTTAAGGAAAAAACAAGCCCGTTCCGCAAGGGTCGCGCCCGAAGGGCTACCCTCGCTCCACTTTTACATAATCGAAGATTATGCAAACTTTACCTGCGCCTCCGTTCCCTCCACCCCTGCGCCAGCTACGGCAACCCTCCGCACGCCCGTCTGCCCCCCGAGCGGGGGGCGCCCTACCCGTGTAGAAGCGTCGCTCCGTCACGGTTCTCGCATGCGGCCGCGAGAACCGCGCCGTCGCTCCCGTGCTTGAAAAACAGCGACGAAAGACCTTTCCATTAGTCGCCCGCTCTGCTACCGTCGTCGGCATGCGCACCGTCATGGAAGCGGCCGATTTCCGTGCCGACAAGAAAGACCTCCCCCCGAAAAAACGCGTCTGGGGTTTTCGAGCGCCATCGCGCCAGCGCATCAGGAAATCCGCCTCGCAAGTCGCTGAATCGTGTCGGGAAAATGCTCCTACCCCTACGACAATCGTGCTGGGTCGCTGGTTTTACCTAACACCTGATCCAATAGGAATCGATCAGGGGAAGAATCACCTCTACGCTTATGTCTCCGACAACCCCGTGAACTACGCAGATCCCCTAGGTCTCGAGAAGAAATGTGTATTGGCTAGCTCCAATAACGTTGGGGCGACTTCAACCTACGGTCATAACCGGTGGATCGGTCTTCACATACCGGAAGCCAATTTTCTGGAGTTTGAATTGCCCTGTCCTCAGCAGGGCTGCTGTAAGGCGACCTCACTTGAGCCTAGGATCAAGCCTACATCCATGCCCATTCTGGGCTCATTTTCCAAGCGACCAACCTTCCTAAGGAAGATCTCTGAAGTGACTCCGTGTGGAAGAAGTGGCTTCGCCCGGTATGAGATGGAAAGTCGGGCAGCCGTATTCGGGGCGACGGCAGTCTCTCTGGTTGAATTGTGCTACGACTGCGTCCAGTGCAAGTAGCGGTTTACGGGAGAGACCCACATGAAGCCAGTAATCAAAGCTCTCTTGGGAATAGCCGGTGCGTTGGTCGCGATAGCGGCTCTCTTGGTTTTCTGGCTCTTTGTTGCCGAGCCATACATGACGAAAAGAAGGCTCTTGGGAACCCTGGGAGCCGAGAAGAAGACCGTAGGTCAACTACTCGACGAGCAAAGTGCGGTCATGGGAGGACATAGGTGGAAGTGCATTGCGTCTGACGTCTTGGTCCAATGCACGATCATCACGGGAAACAGCAGCCTCGAGTATTTGTGGGGAGTAGATTCGACGGGGTTCTATCCAGCGAACGGGCGAACGCTGAGGATGTGCCCGGCCCTTAGTCGAGGGATAAGTGCATCGGACTTTGGTGAAGACGAAACCATTCCGGGGGCGGTGTTCTCGCGACAAACACCAGCGGCTCGCCGCGTTCGCTGAAATGAGCGACGGCAGGGCCGTCAGGGGCGGAGGTGCCGCCAATGCTTGCATGACGGTTGCGAGGAAGTGATGAGAGATAAGACTAGAATACGATTGCTCCTGGTCGGCCTGGTTCTCTGGGCAACTTCTTCGATCAGCGTGGTCTCCGCTAGCGAACGGGTCTATTACTTCCACAACGACCACCTGGGCACCCTCAGTCGATGACCGACGCCGCGGGGCGCAAGGTCTGGGAGGCGGAATACAAGCCCTTCGGTAAAGCCATTGTGAACCAGGATCCCTATGGGGATGGGCAGATCGTGATCAACAACCTGCGCCTGCCCGGGCAGTACCACGACGCGGAGACTGGATTGCACTATAACTACCATCGGGACTACGATCCGGAGACGGGGCGGTACCTCCAACCGGATCCAATCGGACATAAGGGTGGTCTGAACCTCTATGTATATGTCGACGCCAATCCAATAAAGTACTTTGACGCGACTGGAGAGAAGATTTCTCTCTGTTCCCATGGTCCTCATGTATCTCTCAAGATTGAGAGTGGAAAGGATTGCGAGAAAGGTGTCCATGGGCAGTGGGGCTTTGGGCCTGCCGGTGGAATTGGAAGCCAAGCACGTGGACTTGTGTGGTGGACTGGTGGGGCAGTTGGTGGAAATTCAGGCGGAAGCTGCACCGTAGTTAATGATGGAGATTCCGCAGACTGGTGGTTGTACAAGAGAATTCTGGAAGATTTTTCCGATCCTCCTTGCTACAACGCTACGCTGTTCAACTGCATGCACTGGGCAATGAACAGGCTAAACGGCGTGAGTTCATGGAATCGTGAGTTGGCTTTGACGGCAAAGAGAACAGGCTTGTGCGGCAGATAGTGTGCATCGCGCGCGGAAGGCATTGGCGACTGTAGGGGCCTTCGACGATTGGTGGTGGAGAAGAGAATGGAGCTGGGAACCACCCGTGCCTATCTCAGGTTTCTCGGGCTTGCTGTCGCTCTGCGCGGGATCTATGGGGCAGCACTGCTGTTGATCGTGGGAATGCACATCTCAAGTTCTCTGGACGATCTCCTTCAGCTCAGCTACCTCCTCAGTCTAGTGTTTCTGATCGGCGCTGGTTTTGGAATTAGGCTGGAGCGTAAGTGGGCTTGGTTGGTAGCACTTGTCCTGACCGTCTATCTCTTAGCGCTCGATTACTGGTGGGGCAAGACGGGACTCGATGTAATTGGGGTGGCCTTTCTCGTCGCACTCGTTCTTGTCCCGTGTGTGAAACGGGTCTCCAAGGGCGCTGAAATGGGCCTCACGCCACTGAAGTGACCGGCTTTGAGGATAGTTTGAAAACCTTTCGATGAACTGAGTTGCAATGGTGACGAGAAGAAGGATTCTGCCGCTGCTGATCTGCATCTGGATGGCGGTAACCGCCTCCGCTGCGAGGGCCACCGAGCACATCTACTATTTCCACAACGACCACCTGGGAACACCCCAGTCGATGAGCGACGCTTCCGGTCGCAAGGTCTGGGAGGCGGAGTACGATCCCTTCGGCAAGGCGACAGTGAACCAGGATCCCGATGGCGATGGGCAGATCGTGGTGAACAACCTGCGCTTTCCCGGACAGTACTACGACGCCGAGACCGGGCTGCATTACAACTATCATCGAGACTATGACCCGGCGACGGGGCGGTACCTCCAACCAGATCCGATAGGCATGGAAGGTGGATTGAACCACTACGCGTATGGCGGAGACAACCCCATCAGTAACATTGACCCTGATGGACTCTTCTTCTGGCCCTGGGCGCTGCCGTGGGCCGAGCCCGTGATCGGTGCAACATGCAAAGCGATAGCCACTGTCACAGGGATAATCATGACGTGTGCGGCGGGCGAAAAGGTCGCCGAGAAGATCAAGGAATGTAAGTCACCAACGGACAAATGGACATGTGTTGTTCAATGCCAAGTTATATTGTATGGGCCTGGGAATCCACACGCTGACCCTCCATATGTCCGCGCCTATGGCTACGGGAAGACGGAACCGCTGGCAGAGAAGAACGCGGAGGCCATCGCACGGAGCATGACGCCTCGTGGTTGCCGTACAAGGCACTGCCGTAAGATCGAGTGCTGGCAGCGATAGATCCAGTATGAGCGCAGAGAGTCCGACAATTCGGCGGCTGCTTAGAAAGGCTAGAAGGCTGCAGGGATCTTCCGCAGAGCAAGCACGGGCAGACATCAGCTTGCTTGTAGAAGTTGGGCTAGATACGGCAGAGAGGATCATCATGTTCTTGCGCGGAGGGAAATTCGATGACAAGACAGCGACGGTTTGTTGCTGGGCACTGGGCCAGCTTGGAGAAGCCGAAGCCTCTGACGCGTTGTTGTCCATACTGAGAACCGCAGGGAATCCGGAGTTGATCTGGGAAGCGGCAAAGGCACTCAGGCTCACTGGACGACAAGGGACGGCGAGCGAGTTGGTAAAGATACTGGAGGCCGACCAGGTTGCAGAGAGACGTTCCGCTGCCGCATACGCGCTAGGACGATTTCGCTCCAGATCGGTTGTTGATTCTCTGATAGGCGTCTTGAAGAACAAGAGCGAAGCGAGTGAGGTGCGTAGCAATGTGGCGGAAGTACTCGGTGTGATGGCAGCGAAGGCAGCTGTCGCAGCCCTAATCGATTCGTTGCGGGATAGTTCAGTGGATGTCAGATTTTGGTCAGCCTATGCGCTTGGAGAACTACGGGATCCGGCAGCATTAGATGAACTGGAGAGGCTCCGTGCTACCGATCACGCAGTACCTCAAGGGTGGTGTTCTATTAGCGAGGAAGCGACAGAATCAATTGAACGGATACGGGGAGCGCACTAGCTCTTGGGGTTGATCTACTCTTCGGTTTTCGGGGTGACGGCGGGCGCCTTGCCGCCGCAAGGCGCATGCCGGAGCGCCTCTGCACGGGTAGGGAGCCCCCTGGGGGCGGGAGCGCCAGTTAAATCGGTAGGGTGCGAATGGGGAGAGTCCAAGCGATGAAGTCAACCGTCACTGCCTTTCATCCCGACTTTCCAGCGACGATGCGAAGGGGGGCCTTTGCAACCTCGCTGTTCGCGGGAGAGCGTTGAGGTGGGTGTTTCCGTGGCTATCGGGGCCTCCCTTGTCGCTGGTATCGCAGCGACGGCCTGGACGTCGCTGACGCTCGCGGAGTTCGGGAATTATGTCGCCATCGTCCCGATGCTCGCGTTCCCGACAGCAGCCGTTTTGACGTTCGCCCTTCTCTCGCGGGGCCGGACCGGCGGCGAATCCAGGGGCTTGGCCTTGCCGGACCTGCTCGCCGTCGTGATTGCCTGCGCAACCCTCATGCTCACCGTGCCCCCGGACGAGATCCTCGTCGGCGGACAGGACCCCGGAGTTTATGTCCACGTCGCATCGTCCGTTGCCCGCACGGGATCGCTGGTCATGGATGAACCCGATCTGGTTGCGCTCACCCGGGAGGAGCGGGAATTGGTTACCCGGACAAACCTCGGGTACACTGAACCATTTCCGGGGATGTGGCTCTACCCCGATGGTCGCCTCTACCCTCAGTTTTATCACCTCTATCCGTGCCTGATGGCCGTCGCCTGGTCGATCGGCGGCATCAGGGGAGCGCTTCTTGTCAATCCGCTGCTCAATGTGGCGGCCATCGTCGCGCTGTACGCCCTTGCCTCCCTGCTCATCGGCCGGCGGTGGGCCCTTGCCGCGACGCTCGTCCAGGCACTCGGGACGGCCCAGATACGGCAGGCAAAATTCCCGACAGCCGAGATGATGGCGCAGTTCTTTCTCATCGCGGGCGTCGCGCTGCTGGCTGCGGCAATGCAGGAGGACTCGCCACCGCCGGTCCTCGCACCCCTTGCCGGCGCATCGCTCGGCATGGCGACCCTGACCCGTTACGACACCATTGTTTTCCTCGTCCCCCTCGTCGCCGTGCTCCTGGTGGGGATGGAATCAGCCCGCCGGACCAGGACGGTCCTGGCGGCTCTGGGAACGATGACCATCTTCGTCATCCAGTCCTGGCTGCACCAACGGTATGTCACCCCCTTCTATCAACCCCTCGGAGGCATGGTCGGCAGATTTCTGCTCGTCGCCGGAGCCCTCGTACTGCTCCTGCTGGCCGTGCGGCGCGGCAGGCTCTGGCAGCAGTTCTCGACTGCCATTCTGCGGCGGGAGACCGCGATCAGGACCACCGCGGCGCTCGTGGTCGTCGCCTGGGTCCTGTTCGGCTGGTTCATCCGCCCCCGACTCGCCGGTCAGGGTCGGATCGGCCATATCTTCCGCCGGCTCGTCGGGGAGCCGGCCGTTTCGAGAGTCTCCGAGCTGTTTTCCGGAGTCGAGTCAGCGAACATGCTCTACTTGGTCGATCTCCTCGGGGCGGGCGGCCTCCTCGCCGCGCTGGCGGGAGTGACCGTCCTCATCGTCACCCGGCGGCGCCTCTGGGAAACGGCCTGGCTGACGGCGTCCGTCTGCGTGCTGATGGTCATCACGCTCAACGTCTTCCACGACCACTTCCTGATGTGGGTGAGCCGACGGTTCGTCCCGGTGGTTCTGCCGCTCGCCAGCATCGGGATCGCCGCGGCCGCCGCCTTCCTGGCGAACGCGCGCCGCGGCCGCTCTCCCGGCCTCGCCGGCGCCGGCATCGTGCTGGTCGCGGCGGTTCTCTGGCTCAACGCGGGCGCCACGCGCGCCATGGCGAGCGAGCGCGAGTGGCCCGGTCTGATAGCGTGGTACGAGCGTCTCGAAGCGGCGCTCCCCGCGCAGGCCGAGCTCTACTGCGACCAGCCGGGCTTCGCCGCGCCCGTGCGGTTCATCTCGGGGCGCCGGGCGTACGAGCTGCCGGCACGCACCACGGATCGGATCGCGATGCTGGTGGAGATGATGAGACGCAAGGCGGCCGCCGGACGTGAGGTTCTCTTCCTGTCCCAGCAGTCCTTCGCGGACCCCCGGGCGCGCGGCCTCGTCCCCATCGGCACCTATCCCCTCAGATCGTCCATGCTCGCCACCAGCCGGCGGGGAATTCCTACCGGGACGAAGGCGCGCGGTGCCGACTTCGTCCTCTATCGGGTGCAGCCTTCCTAGGTGAGAAAGGAAAACGAATCAATGGTGGAGACACGTAACGGCGGCGGCAGCCCCGCCGCCTTGCCCGGTGTCAGCGTCGTCATCCCCTGCCTCAACGAGGAGGCCTCGATCGGTCAGGTGATCGAGGCCGCTCTCGCCGGGATCGCCGCCCTCGGCGCGCAGGGAGAGGTCATCGTCGTCGACAATGGGTCAACCGACCGCTCGATGGAATTCGCGAAGCGCTCCGGCGCCCGTATCCTCGTCGAAACCCACCGCGGCTACGGCTCCGCTCTGCGCCGGGGCTTCGCCGACGCCCGGCACGAGGTCGTGGTGATGGGCGACGGGGACCTGACCTACGACTTCACGAAGCTCGGCGACCTGGTCAGGCCGATCCTCGCCGGCGAGGCGCAGTTCGTCATCGGCAACCGGATGGGCAACATCCTGCCCGGCGCCATGCCCGCGCTGCATCGCTATGTGGGAAACCCGATCCTGTCCGGGCTCCTCAGGTTGATGTTCCGCGACCGGCGGGTGCGCGACGTGCACTGCGGGCTCAGGGCCATCACCCGCGACGCGTACCGGCAGCTGCGCTGCGTCACGACGGGGATGGAGTTCGCCAGCGAAATGGTGGTGCAGGCGATCCACAACGGCATCGCCATCGCGCAGAGGGACATCACCTACCACCCGCGCCTCGGGGATTCGAAGCTCGAGTCCTTCCGCGACGGGTGGCGCCACCTGCGCTTTCTGGTCCTGCACAGCCCGACGATGCTGCTGCTGCTCCCGGGTGCCGTCTGCTGGGCGCTCGGGCTGCTGCTGGCCCTGCCGATGGCCTTCGGGCCGGTGGTGATCGGCGGCAGGAACATCGACATCCACTTCATGATCATGGTCGGCCTGCTGAACATCGTCGGCGTCCAGATCGTGACGGTGGGGCTGCTGGCGAAGTCCTACGGGCACCTCTCCGGGCTGCGCCACGACGAGTTCGTGGCGCGCCTCTACCGCTGGTTCACCTTCGAGAAGACGTTCCTCGGCTCGGCCTGCCTTGCGCTCGTCGGTTGCGCCATCGCCGGGGTGGTGATCGTCGAATGGGTCAGCTCCGGCTTCGGGAGCCTCAACCGCGCGCGCCTGCTCTTCTTCTCGCTGCTGCTCCTCGTCGACGGCGTCCAGCTCGGGCTCGCCTCGTACCTTTTTTCGATCATGGCGCTCCCGCGTCACATCGACACGCTCACCGCCGAGACTGAGGATACGGGCATCGCCGACTTATGAATCCGGTGATCGTCCGCCCTTGTGCGCCGCGGTGCCGCGCGTATACTTCAGGGGATCCAGGCGGTGAAAATACTCCAAACTGACGGCCGGGAGGGTGGGGTGCAAGAGCTTGCGGGGGGGCATTCCTCCCTTGAGGGGGGAGCGGGGCGGTCGCGGAGCTTCCCCCTCGGTGCGAGCGTGACGCCTGCTGGGGTGAACTTCAGCGTCTACTCCAGGAGCAGCACGGCGCTGGAACTGCTGCTCTTCGATGCCGTCGACGCGGCGCGCCCCGCCCGGGTCATCGCCTTCGACCCGCGGAGCAACCGGACGAGCGGCTACTGGCACATTTTCGTGCCGGAGATTGCCGGGGGCCAGCTCTATGGTTACCGCGCCCACGGTCCGACCGACCCGGCTCACGGTCACCGGTTCGATCCGCAGAAAGTGCTGGTCGACCCCTACGCGCGGGGGATCGCCGTGCCGCCGGGCTACAGTCGGCTGGCCGCGATCATCCCCGGGCCCAATACCGCCACCGCGATGAAGAGCGTGGTGGCGGAGCGCCGCGGCTACGACTGGGAGGGCGATCGCCCGCTGCGCCACCCCTTCGCGAAAACCGTCATCTACGAAATGCACGTCGCGGGCTTCACCCGCCACCCCAGCTCCGGCGTCGCGGCGGCCAAACGGGGGACCTACGCCGGGGTGATCGAGAAGATCCCCTACCTCGTCGACCTCGGGGTCACGGCGGTGGAGCTGCTGCCGGTCTTCCAGTTCGACGAACAGGACGCGCCGCGGGGAAGGCGGAACTACTGGGGCTATGCACCCGTCTCCTTCTTCGCGCCCCACGCCGGCTACAGCTCCCGCACGGATCCCCTTGGCCCTCTCGACGAGTTCCGGGACCTCGTCAAGGCCCTGCACCGCGCCGGCATCGAGGTCATCCTTGACGTTGTCTACAACCACACCGCGGAGACCGATCACGAGGGGCCGACGCTCTGCTTCCGCGGCCTCGAAAACAGCGTGTACTACCTGCTCGAAGGCGACAAGTCCCGTTACGCGAACTACACCGGCACCGGCAACACCCTGAACGCCAACCATTCGATCGTCAGGAGGATGATCGTCGACAGTCTGCACTACTGGGCCGAGGAGATGCACGTCGACGGCTTCCGCTTCGATTTGGCCTCGGTCCTCTCCCGGGACGTCCACGGCCAGCCGCTGAAGGACCCGCCGGTGGTCTGGGACATCGACTCCGACCCGGTCCTCGCCGGGACCAAGCTGATCGCCGAGGCCTGGGACGCCGGGGGGCTCTACCAGGTGGGCAGCTTCGCGGGCGACAACTGGACCGAGTGGAACGGCCGGTTCCGGGACGACGTCCGGGCCTTCGTCAAGGGCGACCGCGACACCGTCAGGAGGGTCGCCGCCCGGATCCAGGGCAGCCCGGACATTTACGGTCACGAGGAGCGCGGACCGGAGCAGAGCATCAATTTCGTGACCTGTCACGACGGGTTCACCCTGAATGACCTGGTCACGTACGATCGCAAGCACAACGAAGACAACGGCGAGGACAACCGGGACGGCTCGGACGACAACCTGAGCTGGAACTGCGGTGCGGAGGGGCCTTCCGCCGACGCCGGCGTCGAGCGCATCAGGAACCGCCAGGTGAAGAACTGCCTCGCGCTGACGCTGCTCTCGATCGGCACCCCGATGATCCTGATGGGCGACGAGATGCGGCGCACGCAGCGGGGCAACAACAACGCCTACTGCCAGGGCGGCGAGATCAGCTGGCTCGACTGGCGGCTGCTCGAGCGCCACGCCGACGTCCACCGCTTCGTCAGGCAGCTGATCAACTATCGCCTGCGCCGCGACATCGCGGTGGACGACCCGGCGGTGACGCTCAATCAACTGCTGCGCCAGGCCCGGGTGCATTGGCACGGTGTCCGGCTGAACGAGCCGGATTGGGGCGGCGACTCGCACAGCATCGCCGTGACGATCGAGAGCCTCTCCGGCAGGCTCACCTATCATATGATCCTGAACGCCTACTGGGAGTCGCTCGATTTCGAGCTGCCGCTGCCGATGCAAGGCCGGCAGGGGTGGCGCAGGTTCATGGACACCGGTCTGGACGCCCCCGGGGAGATCTGCCGCTGGGGGGATGCCCCGGTGGTTCCTCAACCATCCTATCGTGTCGGCTCGCGCTCGATCGTTCTTCTCGGCAGCGCCAGGTCGCTCTCGAACGAACCCCGGCCGGCCCGCGTCCGTACATGAACCCGGAGCAGATCGTCATCACCGGCGGCAACGGCCAGCTGGGCCGGGCCTTGCGTGCCCGCTACCCGGGCGCGGTCGCCGTCGACGTCGACGAGCTCGACATCACCGACGCGGGGGCGGTCGAGGCGTTCGCCTGGTCGGGCGTCAACCTGCTGCTCAACGCGGCAGGGTATACCAACGTCAACGACGCCGAGTCGCCCGGTGGTCGCGCGGCCGCCTGGAGGGTCAATGCCCAGGCCGTGGCCAATCTCGCCCGTGTGGCCCTTGCGCGCGGGATCACGATGGTGCATGTCAGCACCGACTACGTCTTCGACGGGACGCGGGCCCCCTACACCGAAGACGACGACCTCGCGCCGCTGGGAGTCTACGGCGCCAGCAAGGCGGCAGGCGACCTCGCGGCCGGTTTCGTCCCGCGGCGGTACTTGCTCCGCACCAGCTGGGTCATCGGCGACGGGAAGAATTTCGTGCGCACGATGCTCGAACTGGCGCGGCGGGGCGTCAACCCTGCCGTTGTGTCGGACCAGGTCGGCCGTCCCACGTTCACCGTCGAGCTGGTGCGCGCCATCGACCATCTGCTCGCTTCCCGTGCCGCTTACGGCACGTACAATGTCAGCAACGGCGGGCCGCCCGTCTCCTGGGCGGACTTCACGCGCGAGATTTTCGCCCAGGCCGGCTTGCCCAACAGCGTGAACGACATCACGACCGCAGCGTACAATGCCGGCACCCCGGGCGTTGCGCCCCGCCCGCTGGGAAGCAGCCTCGATCTGGCAAAAATCCAGGCTACCGGTTTCGTGCCCTGCGACTGGCGGCAGGCACTGGTCGACTACCTGAACCGGGAAGGAGCATCCACCCGCAATGAGGAGACCCGATGACAGTGCGGACACGCAGCAGCAGGTGTTGGTGCAGCGCGGGGCCGCGTTCATGCCGATGAATCTGCGCATCTCCGAGCTGATGGAGCGCAGCGGCGTCGGCTTCGGCACCAGCGGTGCGCGGGGGCTGGCGCACGCAATGACCGACCGGGTCTGCTATGCCTACACTGCCGGCTTTCTTGACTATCTGTCGGGCCGTGGCGAGGTTTCCGTCGGGGACCGGGTGGCGCTCGCCGGCGATCTGCGTCCTTCCACCCCGCGGATCATGCGCGCCTGCGCGCAGGCGATCCGCAATCGCGGCTTCGTGCCGGTGAACTGCGGCTGCATCCCGACCCCGGCCGTCACTTTCTGGGCGATGGGGGAGGGACTGTCCAGCATCATGGTCACCGGCAGCCACATCCCGGACGACCGCAACGGGATAAAGTTCAACCGCCCCGCGGGGGAGATCCTCAAGGAGGACGAGGCGGGGATCAGGGAGCAGGCCACTCCCGTCCCGGATATCTTCGATCCAGCCGGCGCGTTGCTGGTTCCGGCGGAGCTGCCCCCGCTCTCGCCGCTGGCCCGCGCGGCCTACGTCGCCCGCTATCTTGATTTTCTGCCCGCCGGCTCCCTGGCCGGGCGTCGGGTGGCGGTGTATGAGCACTCAAGCGTCGCCCGGGAGATCCTGGCCGAGGTCCTCGCGGGGCTCGGGGCCGAAGTTCTCCGGCTGGGGCGATCGGAGCGCTTCATCCCGGTCGACACCGAGGCGGTGCGGCCGGAGGACGAGGCGCTGGCGCGTGGCTGGGCGAGGGAACATGGCTTCTTCGCGATCTGTTCCGCCGATGGCGACGGCGACCGGCCCCTGGTGGGTGACGAATGCGGGGAGTTCCTGCGCGGCGACGTGGCCGGGATTCTCGCGGCCGGCTGGCTGGGCGCGGACACGGTGGTCACCCCTGTCTCGAGCAACACCGCGGTGGAACGTTGCGGCTGGTTCGAGCGGGTCGTGCGTACCCGCATCGGCTCCCCCTACGTTATTTCCGGAATGCTCAGCGCACCCGGCGGGCGTGTCGTCGGCTACGAGGCCAACGGCGGCTTTCTCACCCGGCACGAGATTGTTCGACATGGACGCCGCCTGGCCGCCCTGCCCACGCGGGACGCCATCATTGTCGCGCTGGCCCTGCTGCTGTCGGCGAACGAGCGTGGTGTTCCCCTCTCCGGCCTCACCGGGCTGCTGCCGCGGCGGTTCACGGCGAGCGACCGGCTCAAGGACTTCCCCACAGAGCGCTCCAGCGCGCGCATCCGTGCTCTGCGGGAGGGGGGTGCGACCGCGGTGGCGGAAACCTTCGGCGCGGACTTCGGAGCGGTGCAGTCGCTGGACGAGACCGACGGATTGCGCATCACCTTCAGCAGCGGCGAGATCGTCCACCTGCGCCCCTCCGGCAACGCCCCGGAGTTGCGCTGCTACAACGAGGCCGGCAGTCCCGAGCGTGCCGCTGCGATGAACCGCCGCTGCCTCGCGCTGCTGGCCGGGTGGCGCGGCTAGCGGCTCGCCGAACAGTCTCGGCGGCGACGGTGCGCCACACGGCGGCGGACACGCCGCGCCACCGGTGAAGAGGCCCCGGAGAGCCGGTCGTTGAGGAGCGCGGGCAAGACCATCCTTGTCGAGGGGGCGAGGCAGAACACCCTCAAGAACGTCAGCGTGCGGCTGCCGGTCGGCGAGTTGACCGTCGTCACCGGCGTGAGCGGATCGGGCAAGTCTTCGTTCGCATTCGACACCGTCTACGCCGAGGGTCAGCGGCGTTACGTCGAGACCTTCTCGCCCTATGCGCGACAGTTCCTCGAGCGGATGGACCGCCCGCTGGTGGAGCGCATCGAGGGGATCCCTCCGGCGATCGCGATCGACCAGACCAATCCGGTCCGGACTTCGCGGTCCACGGTCGGGACGATGAGCGAGCTGGCCGATCACCTCAAGCTCCTCTACGCACGCGCGGCCCGGCTCTTCTGCGGCGGCTGCGGGCGCGAGGTGGTCCGCGACACGCCGGAGTCCATCGCGGACGCAGTCTTCGGGGTGGTATCCACTCAGTACGCGGAACCCGGAACCGGGAAAGTAATGTCCCTGTCCAGGCTTCGGGGTCCTGGCGCTACGGACCTCCATCGTGCTCCCTTCGGTCCGCACGACGGAGGACCTCCCCTTCACGCCACCCCTACGCCATTACCGTTCCACGACGGCTACACCCCTCAAGAACCGCGTCCCGGCGGTGAGCCGCCGCTCCTCCTCGTGACGTTCCCGGTGCCGATCCCCGAGAATTTCAGGCGTGAGGAGGTCGTGGGACATCTGGCGCGGCAGGGGTACACGCGGGTGCGCTTCGCTGGTGACGGGGCGCTCGAGGTCGTCCAGGACCGCATCCGTGTGACGCCCGGGAACCGTGGCCGTCTCGTCGACGCCCTGGAGGCGGCGCTGCGGGTCGGCTGCGGCAAGGTGTCGCTTGTCGAGGCGCGCGCCGACGGGGGCGAGGGCGCGCCGCGGCGATACTCGTCGGACCTTCATTGTCCGGACTGCGACCTGCACTTCTCGGACCCGACGCCGAACCTCTTTTCCTTCAACTCCCCGGTGGGCGCCTGTCCGGGCTGTCGGGGCTTCGGCCGCACGATCGGCATCGATCTGCGGCTCGTGGTCCCGGACGAGTCGCTCACGCTGCGCGGCGGCGCGATCCGGCCCTGGCAAAGCGGCATCTCCCGTGAATGCCAGGCCGACCTCGTGCGTCTCGGGAAAAAGCGCGGCCTGCCGCTCGACGTGCCGTGGCGGGAGCTGACCGAAAAGCAGCGGCGCTGGGTGATCGACGGCGAGGGGGAGTGGGCGCGCGACGTCTGGTACGGCGTGCGTCGGTACTTCGCGTGGCTCGAGTCGAAAGCCTACAAGATGCACATCCGGGTGCTGCTCTCGAAATACCGCTCCTACAGCACCTGCGAAGTCTGTTGCGGCGCGCGTCTCAGGCCGGAGGCGCTTCTCTGGCGCCTCGGGGACGAAAAGCTCAACATCCACGAGGTGTCGCTTCTCCCGATCTCGCGCTGCCAGGGGTTCTTCAGATCCCTTGCGCTGCCGCAGCCTCTCGACGAGGCGGCGGGCCTGCTGCTGGGCGAGATCCGCGCGCGACTCGGGTATCTTGTCGAGGTCGGCCTCGGCTACCTGGCTCTCGACCGGCAGTCGCGCACGCTCTCGGGTGGAGAGGTCCAGCGCATCAACCTCACGACGGCGCTCGGCACGTCGCTGGTGAACACCCTCTTCGTTCTCGACGAGCCGAGCGTGGGACTGCACCCCCGCGACATCCGGCGGGTGATCGGCA
>CAZCDK010000051.1:0-1792 GCA_964497285.1 uncultured Anaerolineaceae bacterium
GGTCGGGCGCACTGTAGTACGCCCCAGCCAGGAAGGCTCCGTCGTCGCCGCGTTGCGCCTCAATTCCAGTCATCTGGAGTCCGGTGTTGTCTTCGGCCGCCAGCAAGCCTGCTCTAGGAATCTCGCGCCGTACTGTTTCGACCTCAGAGATGTATGGGACGCCAAGAAGACCGGGCACGCCCAACCGAGTCGCGAGTCCAGGGCCGGGGCCTCGAACAGAAAAGGGGCTCGCTGGGAGCGGAGCCGGAGCATCATCGGCCGTGCCAGAGTTCACATCAGTGTGGGGCCACTCGCGCAGTGGGTCTCCATCGGCAACCGTCGTCTCCGGGGTGGACTCTGTACTCAGCGCTGCGAATGCTGCGCCGGCGGCGAGGGCAAAAAGACCGGACCCGGCCGCCAGCAACGCCAGTCGCCTCGGTCTAGTCCGCATCCACTCCAGGAGCGCGTGAGCCCCTGTGGCCGTCGCCGCCCACCGACCGCGGCCCTGGAAACGCTCTGCGCACATTCCGGCCTCCGTCGTTGCCGGCGTCATCCCAGATTCACGTCGTCAAGCATACGGACGCTGTCAAGCCGGACCTGGTTGCGCCCGGGCTCGCTACGTGCTCCCGTGACCTCGCAACCCGGCGATCCGGCGCTCGGTGCGCTTCGTCAGTCCGTGCCAGATCTGGGGCTGGGGATTCGTGAC
Organism: uncultured Anaerolineaceae bacterium; assembly: GCA_964497285.1. Taxonomy (GTDB): domain Bacteria; phylum Chloroflexota; class Dehalococcoidia; order Tepidiformales; family Tepidiformaceae; genus UCB2. The sequence goes on from CAZCDK010000051.1 coordinate 686, forward strand.
CTGCGTCGGGCTGGCCTCCGGCTGCGCCTCTCCATTCACGAGATCGGCGCCGAAGATGTCCCCGGCCGCCCGCAGGACGTCTTCGCAGAAAGCCCCGCGTTCGCCCGCGCCTTCCAGGCAGCGTTCCGGCAGGAAGTGCCGCACAAGGTCCTTTCCCGCCGGAGCCGTGGTCCCTCCCGCGACGGGAAGCCGAAGATCCCGCACTCCTTCCAGGAACAGCGCGCCCAGGATCGGACCCGCATGTGCGGTCTGGAACAGCGCTGCAGCCGCCAGTGCCATGTCGTTGAGCCGCCGCGAGAGATCCGCGGGGGCAAGGAACAGATCCTGCGCCGGGCGCTTCCGGCGCTCGCCGACGGCGACGCAGCCGTTGCGAGCAACGCGCACGATGCCAGTGACATCGTCTGAAAGCGAGAGCTCGATCTCCCCGGCTCGAACCTCAACGTCAGAGGCCGAGAACCCGCACGTCTTCGCGAAATCGAGCGCCAGCAGGTCTGCCTGGTGCTCGGACGCCCAGCGGTATGGTAGATCGGTTAGCACGCGCGACGACGCCACGACGGCCACAGTCATGTAGTTGAAGTGGCCAAATGCAAGCCGATCGAGCATGCCTTCGACGTGACGCTCGGCTCGCTGTCGGAGCGCGCGCTCCTTCTCGAGAAGCTGGTCAAGCTCGAGACGTGTCCGCACCTGCACGAGCCCCGCGTCGGAACGGCAGTAGATGGCGCCGCTGGTCTCCACAAGCACGGGTGGCGCCGCCGACTCCGCCACGGCCAGCAGGCCCACGCGCTTTCCGCCCGCATCGACGGTTCGGGCGCCGATCAGATAGCGCCCGTTGGGCCCGAGGTCGTCGCCAGCGGCAAGCAGGTCAGTCTCGGCCAAATCGACGCCGCCAACAGAGGTGACCGTCCCCGCCGGGTTGGCGCTGACGCCCACGACGAGCAGTCCGCCCCCGCTGTTGGCGAGGGAGGCCGCCGCGATCGCGCGGGCATGGGTGTCGAGGCCCTTATATTTGGGCAGCAGCGAGGGGTGGATATTGATGAGCCGCCCGCGCCAGCGCGCGACGAAATAGTCCGACAGCAAGCGCATATCGCCGGCGAGCGCGATCACTTC
>CAZCDK010000051.1:1802-15394 GCA_964497285.1 uncultured Anaerolineaceae bacterium
CCGCGATCGCGGCATCGGGCTTGCTCCACGCTGCCAATGTGGCGATGTGTCGCGGGTCCGCCGCCGCTCCAACGAGCGCAGCGACGTCCTCGCCGGTGATCTGCTCCAGGCTCTTCGTTGCGATGCTCATGACTCGCCCCTCCCATTGAGTGCGGGGTGACCCCACCTCAGGATGCTGTCGGGCCTGCGCTCGGGCAGACCCTCTCTGGTCCAGTCTCCGCCGTGCATGTTGCCGGCCTTGATTGCGTCGATAAGATCCCGTTCGCTGTCGATTCCATCCGGAAAGACCGTGAAAGTCGTGCCGACCTCCGGGTGGCGATGGGTATCGCTGCCGCCGGTGGTCGGCAGTTTCCGTCCTTGTGCAACCGCCGCCGCGAACGCCTTCTCGACGTCCCCGGCGAGCCCGTTGTGGACCTCCACAGCATCCACGAGGTCGAACACCCAGAGGTCGAGCGCCTGCTCCAACATCTGGAGGGAGCGGCCGCTCCGGAAATCAGTGTTCGGTGGCTTCTCCCGCTTGCGGAAGGGGTGAGCGAGCACCATTGCGCCCCCGGCGTTGTCCACGATTGCGCGCAACTCGGCCACGGTCGGGAAGCGCTGAAACCGCCGCGGTTCGCGAACCCCGAAGACCAGCACATGGCCGTAGTCCGAGGTGTCCACCTCCATGCCGCCAAGCACCAGGAACCCGTGCTTGTCGGCGAGGCGTTCGACGCGCTTCTGCCCCCATGTCTGGTTGTGTTCCGTGACGCACAGCCCATGGAGACCGTAGGCTTTCGCCTGCGCGATGAGCACGTTCGGATCCGTGTGGCTGTCACCCGACCCCCAGCCGGTGTGGCAATGCATGTCGATGAGCAGGGCCAAGGCTCTGTTGCTCCCTCACTTCCCCTGCTAGTCGCGATCACGGAAGAAGTCGCAGGCGTCATCGGGCTCCGTCCGGAAGAGGCCCAACTGGTTCTGGCGAAGCGACATCCGATCACCCGCCAGGATTGTCGAATTCAGACGCGCCACGTCTGCGGCAGGTGGGGGCCGAGTCTGTTCGACGCAGTACCCCCAGTCGTCGCATCCGCTCTCCACCGAAAAGACAGCTACAAAGCTGGCGCATTCGCCGCAGCTGCCGTGGATGTGAGAGTCGTGCATGCCCCTCCCCCGCCGTTACCCCTCCTTGCGGCGGACCACGAAGTGGCAGAACTCGCCGTCAATGATCGACGCTTCCTGGGAAACGCTGACGTCGAAGCCGTTCGCGGTGAAGGCCAGTCCGGCCGCTGCCAGGCAGCCTTCCCGGCACGGCAGTCGGTCCGCCAGCTCATCGCCGCACTGCTCTCGCATCGCTTCGATTGTGTCGCAGAAGACCATCTTGAAGCCGAACGCCGACTTGGTGTTGTCCGTGATCGGCAGCGAGTAGATCGGCTGCGTGGCCAGGTACGCGATCTCGACGAAGCGCTCCGGGATGAACGGAAACGCCAGTTCGCCTGTCTTCTCCGCCGCAGCGATCAGGTTCTCGTACGTGCGGTCGCGGTAGACGTTCCCGAGTTCGATCGTTCGGCCCATCCAGCGATTGCCGTAGTCCTTGAAGAACGCCTCGGCGATCGGCTGAGCCTCCGCCACGGGCTTGCCCGCAACCTTCGGCGCCAGCTCCGCCACGGCATCATGGGGGTCGAACTCACCCTTGATCCGGTCGATCAGTTCGTCGGCGAGATCGAAGCTCCAGTCCTTGGGGAGAACAACGCGCTCGCGCTCACGTGCGGCGGTCATATCGCAGCTCCCTCAGGCATCTCGACCGTCAGCGCGTTGTTCGGGCAAACATCGATGCAACGGTTGCAGGCGCTGCACTTGTCGCGATAGGCCACGCGCAGCCGGTAGTTTCCCGGCTCGTGCTTGTCCGTCTCTTCCAGGCGCACCATCTTCGTTTCGTGGACCATGAACACCGCGGTCGGACACACCTGGAGGCAGCGCTTGCATGCGAAAGGCGTGGTGCAGGCCTGCTGGTTGATCTTGATGATTGGAGCGATCACGGGATACACAGATTCACCACACCTTCGCTAGGCCGGGGACCTTCTTGCGATCCTGGTAGGTGATCGCGTCCCGGGGGCAGGCCGTCTCGCACAGCCCGCAGCCAAAGCAGTTGAACTGGTCGATGTGGGCTTTCTCCATCGTCGCTTCGAACTTGAGCGCGTTGTAGTGGCAGCGGCCGAGGCAGTCGCCGCAACCGTTGCACTTCTCCCAGTCGATGAAGCAGACGTACTCGCTCTTCACCAGCTGCGCCCAGAGACCGTAGTCGATCCGGTTTCGAATCGGGCCGCAGTCCGGGTAGTCGCAGTTGCAGAGGCCGCCGATGAAGTCGCCCCCCTCCTGCATGAGCATGTGCATCATGCCCTTCTTGTCCCAGTACTCGACCCATTCCTTCGCCTGCTTCGTGGAAAGGAACTCGACGCCACCCCGGTAGCGTTCGGGCCAGCGTTCCCACTTGAGCATGCCCGTCCCGAGCCCCATGCAGCTGTATTCGCTCAGGTTGCACTCTTCACACGCCCGGCTGTTCTTGCGGCAGATGCACATCATCGCGGCGACGGGCATCCCAAAGTCGAGGATGTCCATCACTTCGTGCAGCGGCACCACCTGGGCCCCCGCACGCATCACTGACCGGCGGTTCATATCGCTGATGATCTGGTTGAAGGTGTCGAGGTCGCCGTTGGCCTTGGCCTCCAGCGCGTGGGGCAGCCCCATGCGCGGAGCGGCACCAGCCTCGGCCCCGGCGCCCGCATTGGGGCTGTTCCCGAGCTGCGTCGTCGGGCCCTTTCCCGGCTCCCGCAGCTTGTACATCCGATTGCTGTAGTTCTTGGGGTTGAGATACCACGTCCCGCCCCCACCCATGCTGTCGCACATCCTGCACATAGGACAACCTCCCTCCCGGGCACTATCGGCAGTCTAGTGGCTCGGACTCTACGCGAGCCAATTGACCCGGGAGATGATCCAGATCATTGACCGTGCCACGGCTTTCGCTCGCCCGGGGCCACCACGAGGGGGAGCACCATCGCCCGGCGGTCTCGTGACGTTGACGGCTTTCAGGGATTAAGATATTGTCTACCGACAAAGTCATGAATTCCTCCGATGACCCCATCTCGCCGCGCTGGCTCAAGGACCCCGGCTCCAAAGCCGTTGCCCTCCCCACAACAGCCGAGGAAACCGTCCTGGCCGAGGTGCTTCGGGCGCTGCGGACGGTCAGGCACGGATCGGTCCAGCTGGCAATCCAGGATGGTCGTGTGATGCAGATCGACATCACGGAGAAGCGCCGCCTGTGAACTGTACGAAGGGGCGTTGACCCCACCGCTGAACCGGTTGACCAGACATCTGGAGGCCGCCCTGGTATCCCCGGGCGGCCTCCTTGCTTTCCATCCGAGATGGAGGACTCATGCGCCCGAGACCCTCAGCCGCCCTCGCGTCCAGCATCGCGATCCTCGCCCTGGTTTCCGGGGCCTGCGGCGCCAGTGACCACACGACGGTGGAAGTCTCCGGCCCGCGCGCGGCGACGACGAAGCCCCTCACCCTCCGCCTCGGGTACTTCCCCAACCTCACACACGCGCAGGCGCTCATCGGTGTCGCAGACGGGACCTTCCGCGAAGAGCTCGGCGACCGGGTCAGGCTCGAAACCAGGGTTCTGAATGCCGGTCCAGCCGCCATCGAAGCGCTCTTTGCGGGCGAGATCGACGCCGCCTATCTGGGCCCCAACCCGGCGATCAACGGCTACCAGAAGTCCAACGGCGAGGCCTTGCGCATCGTCTCCGGTGCCGCAAGCGGGGGCGCGCTCCTCATCGTCCGGCGCGACGCGAACATAAACTCACCGGCGGACCTGGCCGGCAAGAAGCTCGCCACGCCTCAGCTGGGGGGGACCCAGGACGTGGCCCTGCGCTCCTTCTTGCGAGATGCAGGCCTCAAGACCACCGAGAACGGCGGCAAGGTGACCATCCTTCCAGCCGGCAACGCCGAGGCCATGTCCCTCTTCAAGAAGGGGAGCATCCAGGGTGCATGGGTGCCCGAGCCCTGGGCCACGCGCCTGGTCCTCGATGCAGACGGCAAGGTCCTCGTTGACGAACGGACCCTCTGGCCGAACGGGGACTTCGTCACCACGCAGCTGATCGTCAGCACCCGCTTCCTGGGGAAGAACCCGGACGCGGTCGAGCGGCTCGTTCGCGCGAACGTCAAGCTCACCCGGTTCATCAACGAAGACCCCGCCAGGGCAAAGGAGATCACGAACAAGGCGATCCAGGATCTGACCGGCCAGGGCCTCTCGCCGGCCGTTCTCGACGGCGCCTGGCAGAACCTCCGCTTCACCTACGACCCCGTCGTACCAAGCCTCAGGAAGTCCGCAAGCGACGCGTTCGCCGCGGGGCTGTTGGGCAGCAAAGCTCCGAACCTGGCGCACATCTACTCGCTCGACCCACTGAACCGCGTGCTCGCCGAACTCAGCCTGCCGGCGGTGACGGAATGACCACCGGCGTCGCGGCGGCTGCGCCCGGCTCGGACTCCACGTCCCTCCCGGACCCTACCGATGTGGCCCCGATCCTCGAGATCCGGGGCGTGACCAAACGCTTCGACACCTCCAGGCACGACACGCTCGCTTTGAGCGACATCTCTCTCTCCGTGCGGGAGGGAGAGTTTGTCTGCCTCCTCGGACCGTCGGGCTGCGGGAAATCGACCCTGCTGAACGTGATCGCCGGATTCGAGAAACCCGGTTCCGGCGAGGTGCTCGCGGGCGGCACCCGCATCAGTGGTCCCGGACCAGACCGCATCGTTGTGTTCCAGGAAACGGCCCTCTTTCCATGGCTAAACGTGCGTGCGAACGTCGAATTCGGAATGAAGCTCGCTGGGGTTGGGCGAGCGGAGCGACGCGACCGGGCGGCGGGCTACCTGCGGCTCGTCGGCCTCGACCGGTTCGAGAAGGCCTTCGTTCACGAGCTCTCGGGCGGCATGAAGCAACGCGTCCAGCTGGCGCGTAGCCTTGCCGTTGAGCCCCGCATCCTGCTCATGGACGAGCCATTTGCCGCACTCGACGCGCAGACGCGCGATGCCCTCCAGGAGGAACTCCAGCTCATCTGGGCCCGCACGGGCAAGACCGTCATCTTCGTCACTCACAACGTCCGCGAAGCCGTCCTCCTTGCCGATCGTGTCGTCGTAATGTCGCCCTCGCCCGGCCGGATCAAGCGCGAGATCCCGATTGTGCTCGAACACCCACGAAACCCCGATGCGCATGCCGTCGTGGACCTGGCCGCCGATATCCGCGAGGAGTTGCGCAATCCTGCCCACCTTGCCACCCCTCCGGGAACACGGTGGGCGATATGAGGGCGTTCACCGCCCAGGCTTCCTCCCCTTCCACCGTGCGACGCCGGCTCCCCTGGGTCACCTGGAAGGCGGCGCGCGTTTCCGCCTTCTACGTCTCCCTCCTCGGCACGTGGCAGCTCGCATACCAGCTGGAGTTCTGGCCTCCCTACGTCTTTCCGGGTCCGGGTGCCGTCTTTGAGGCGCTCCGCTTCAACATCGCCAATGGGCGGCTCGGGGAAGCGCTGGGCGCAACCATGCAGCGTATGGCAATCGGCTATTCCCTGGCGATGATCATCGGCCTCGCCACCGGCGTGGCCATGGGCCCGTACCGCTGGCTCGACGAGACGGTGGGCAGCCTCGTTCTCGGTCTTCAGTCGTTGCCCAGCGTGACGTGGTTCCCGCTGGCCATTCTCTGGTTCGGGCTCAACGAGCGGGCGATTGTCTTCGTCGTCCTCATGGGCTCGGTCTGCTCGATCGCGATCTCCGCCCGTTCCGGTGTGCAGGGCATCCCGGCGCTGCTGATGCGCGCTGCGCTGATGTTCGGAGGGCGGCGTTGGCAGCGCATCGCCTACGTCGTCCTCCCGGGGATGCTGCCTTCCATGGTTCAGGGGCTCAAGCTCGGCTGGTCATTCGCCTGGCGCTCGTTGCTCGCGGCCGAGCTGCTGTTTGTAAGCATGAGCCTGGGCCACCTTCTCAGCGTTGGACGCGACCTGAACGACGTCGCTCAGGTCGTGGCAATCATGTTCGTGATTGTCGCCATCGGCATGGCCGTCGACCGTGCTCTCTTTGGCAAGCTCGAACGGTGGGTGGCCGAGCGCTGGGGCATCGCGAGGGCATAGGCGCTCGGCCACCCGGGGAAGCCAGGACGGCGCCCCGCTGCCGTTCGGGCCATCGTCAGACGGTGAGGTCCGGCACGAAGTAGAGAACGTACACGGCCGCCACGACCAACGCCATCACAGCGACCGCAACAAGGAACCCGGCCCGCCAGGCCCGGACAGGCCCGGGGTCCCCCGCCCAAACAAGCCCCACCGACACCGCGAGACTGCAGATCGCGCCCGCCAGGGCGAGCATCGGCACGAGGATGAACGACGCCAACACGAGTGCCATCAGCGGTCGGGACGGCGGCCCCGAATCGCCGTCCGCGAAGAACTCGTGCCCGCCCAGGAAGGCTACCGACACCGCGACTACGGGCGCCCCGATCGCCGCCATGCAGCACCAGAGCGCCAGGTCATGAAGGCTGCCAAGCAGGCCGTGTTCGAACGAGTAGTCGTGCGGACGGGGGCGCGCGCCTTTGCTGAACACACGCCAGAGCCTACCAGCACCGCCACGAGTCCACGAGAGTCCGGGCGGTGCCGGGGGCTCTCCCGCGCGCCACTTCCGTTGCCATCACGGCGCTCCTTCCTCGATTCGGCGCACGTATTCGCCCGCGCCGGGACGCCCTTCTCGGTGCCACTTCCTGTCTTCGAGGTCCCGTGCAAACCGATCCGTCTCAGGCGTCGATACCAGGCTGAGCGTGTGGAACCCGCGCGTGGAGGCGTACCGGAACGCAACGTCGATCATCCAGAGTTCGAGCCTGCGGCCGCGGTATGCGTCCAGCAACAGTGGCACGCTGCACCTCGCGGTGCCGCGACCAGTATCGCGCACTGCCACCGCCCCTCCGATGCGCACGCCATCGGCGAGGACGAACCATCCCGGACGAGCACCCTGCGCAAACATCCATGGATCCTCACCGGTCAGCGCCGCCAGGGATAGGGCATCGTCCCGCCGCTGCTCGCGCACGGTCAGCAGGGGCACGCGCCGTTCGACGACCAGGACAGGTTGCCCGGCCGAGTTGTCCCGCGATACCGGCACAAAGCCCCAGCGCTGGAAGGCCGCGAGCAGCCGCTCATCGCCAGGCAACCTGGTGCGCACGATGCGCAGCCCGGAGTCCTGGGCGCGGCACTCGACTCTGCGTACGAGGTCGCGACCCGATCCAGCTCTCACGGACGCGAGCAGGTCGAACCACTGCACGCCGTCGTCACTCCACGGGCGCGCGATTGCGATCACCTCGCCATCATCGGCGCAGGAGACAAGGAACTCGTTGCCGGTCTGGAGAAGCGTGCCGACACTCGCGGCCGTCGGAGTGGCGCCATCGGGAAGGAAGGCCTCGAGGCCCCGAAAGCAACGTTCCAGGATGGCAGCGATGCCCGGGGCATCCTCCATTGTGGCCCGTCTCGTCGCAAAACGGCTCACCGGCGACTCCCCGGAATAGCGCGCATCGTCGTGTAGAGCTGGTGGGCGGTGGGAGACTCGAACTCTCGACCTCGTCGGTGTGAACGACGCGCTCTAACCGGCTGAGCTAACCGCCCCGGAACTGTCAGTCTAGGCTTCCCGGTCACCCCGTACAACTGCGCGATGTGCCTCAGAGGAGAGGCCGCCGAAAACGGAGGGCGGGGCCTCGCAGGACCTGCTACCGAAAGCACAGCCCCGCGCAACCCGCGCCAAACGGGTTTGACGCGCCCTTTGGCACGCCGCCGCTATGCTGAGCCTCGCATGCTCTCCCTCCGGCCGTGTCCCGCGACCACTGTCGCCTACCGCCCATGGGTCCCGCAGGCGTGGGCCCTTGTCATCGTCGCCGCCACGACGGTCGGCGCCATGTGCGCGGTCTTGGCCAATGCCTTCGTCTTCTCGGGCCCGGACTACGAGTACCACCTCTGGCGCTGGGAGGCGAACACGCTCGCGAGCAACGCCTTCGCCCGCCTCGGCATTGGCCCCGACCCCGACGAAACGGCTGGCCCGGATGCCATTCGCCACTACTTCGACCTCACCAGCCAGCTCCGAGCAGCCCTGGATGCCGAGCATCCCGACACGAACCTCGTCGACGCCCTCACCAGCGAACGGGCGGCCTATGAGAACGATGTCGAGCGCCTGGTCGAACACTACATCGACGAAGCTGCGACCTCTCGCGGATTGCGACGCCAGCTGCCGCTCTTCAACCGGGTCAGGCTGATGTGGCCGCTGGTGGATTTCGATCTCACCAGCCCGCCTCAGCTGCTCGTCCGCTCGCCGCGAGATCGCATCGAACGGGATGGAGACACGTTGCTCAAGGTCGGCCTGGGCCTGCGTGAAATCGAGAGGATTGAACGCAAGACCGACAGCCCGTCGACTGCCTCGATCGTCGTCGCCATCGGCGGGCTGGCGGCCTATCCCGCGATCGTCCGCGACGACCGGTCCTACGACGCGTTGCTCGACACCGCCTCGCACGAATGGGTGCACCACTACCTCGCCTTCTATCCCCTCGGAGAGCAGTGGGGCAACGGCGGCGACGCCGAGGCCCTCAATGAGACCACCGCCAACATCGCCGGACGCGAGATCGCGAACCTCATCCGCACCGCCCACCCCATCCATCTGCCTCAGGGCGCCGATGGGACTGCCCCACCCGGCCCATCGCCCACGGTCGACTACGGCGTCGAAATGCGAAAACTCCGCCTCGAAGTCGATGCTCTCCTCGCCCAGGGCAAGGTTGACGAGGCCGAGCAGACGATGGAGGAGCGGCGCCGGTTTCTCGGGGAACACGGGATCACGATCCGCAAGCTCAACCAGGCCTACTTCGCCTTCTACGGCACGTACGCCGACACGCCCGCCTCGTCGAATCCCATCGGCCCCAAGATTGAGCGCGTCTGGGAGCTGACCAAGGACGTTGGCCAGTTCCTCGCCGTCATGCGCGACGTGCGAAACACTGCCGACCTCGACGCCATTCTCTCCAGGCTGGAGAGGGCGTCAGGCCTGGGCAGGTAGGGATTCGCGAGCAACACTACTGGCCCGGGTAGACCTCCCACTCGTCGCCGAACCACATCGGTGAGGCCGGCAGGTCGATGAAGTTGCGTTCGTCTTCCAGCAACACGCGTCCTGCCTCCACCGATTCCGGCGTTCGCTGGCCACCCAGTTCGTCGTACCAGAGCTCCGCGATCCCATCGAAAGGCTCCGGCGCCCCGCCGTTCCGCGCCTGCAGGGACGCCATCAGCGTTCGTTGCTGGAGGGTCCGCACCTGCACATAGCGCCGAATGCCGAGAACCTCGGCCCGCTCCCTGACAAGCGGGGCATGGACGTTCCGCCAGTAGTCAGAGAACTCATCCCAGGTCAACCCCGGCTTTCGACGTAGACAGAAGGTCAGTTTGATCATGGCCGCCGCAGTGTAGCCGAAGCGGGGCGAGATCTTCCTGCAGGAGGCCGGGCCCTGGCACAGGACAGCGAGAGCGCCTTCGACCCCACCGCTCATGGCCAAAGGCCCCACGCTTGTCCTCCCGGTCGCTAGGGCGAAATCACAACCGCGACCGTGGCCTTCGAAACGAAGAACGAATCCGCCACGCCTGCCCGGTAGGCATCGAGCGCGCTTTGGGACGAGTCTATCCTCAGCCGGGCAGGAGAGCGATTGTGCTCGTAGTTTTGGTGCCAGTAGGCGATGGCCTTGATTCTCGGATACCGGCCCGATCTAACGGCCACCAGCGCGTCACGAATCCAGGCTGCCTTGTCGCCTCCGGGGTGGCCGTCCGTCACGCCCCACTCGAGCACGGCGATCGGCTTCGATGGAGAGAGCGCCGAGAGCTCCGCGTAGCCCGAGTCAAGGACGCTCGTGAACGTCCACCAGGCGTACGCCTCCGTCTGCGTGGGATGGACGCTGATGCCGAGCCAGTCGATGTACTCATCGCCTGGGTAGTAGTTCGCCATCGCGTTCCAGGCGACGTTTGGTTCCGTCTGGACGTCCACGTGGAATACCCACGTCACGTTCCACGCTTCTTCACGCCGGAAGATGTCGACCACGCGACGGTGTGCTTCCCGGTACAGCCGCGGGCCATCAGGTCCCCCACCGTGGTACTTCCCATTCCAGGAGTACCAGTCGCGGTTGACTTCGGCGCCAAACTGCAGCATGAGCGGGTATCCGGCGCTCCTGGCATCGCGCGCCCACAGTGCGAGTTCGGTGTCAAACTTGCCGCTGTTGATAGCCTCCAGCGAATAGACAGGCTCCGCCTTGTACTCGTCATACGTGGAGCGGGGCAGCATCCGGATGAACGGGACCACCCCCGCATCGTGAATCGCGCGGGCACTCTCCGCCGGGAAAGCAATGCCATCGAACCAGTTGTTGGAGAAGTACGCCCATGCCACACCCTTCCCCGCAAGGCCCTCGAAGGCCGCCATCTTGGCCACCGTTACTCCGCCGGGACCACTGAAGTCGGGAAAAGCGGCGTGGTAGACGCCCCCCGCCGGCGGCACGACCTTCAGATAGCGGGGGATCTTCGGTTCGTCGCGTACGGTCATGGGAACGTAGACGCGGTACGGGAGTTCGCTGGGCGCGGCGCTCGCACCGCTCCGGCCAGCCACCATCGCGAGCAGAACGCCCGCCATCGTGACTACGCCGAGTCCGGCCAGCAGCGAACGAAGAAACCCGCCGGGCCGACCCAAGGCACCCCTCCCCGTTATGGCCTACGGCGACGGCGTCGCCTGCCGGCGGGACCGCCCAGCACGCCGCGTTCATGGTGCTCCCGCCAACCTCCAGGCCGACTGTACGCTCGACACCATCCCCGGGTACGGTCCAAAGGCCCTCACCCGTTGGGCTGAACGGCGATCAAAGCCGCTCGCTGCCCACCCGGCACCAGCCCAGCTGCCTGCCTCGCGGCCGAGTGCTTCGATCACGCTTGAGCCATTGGCTGGAGACGGAGGAGTCGAACCATTGCACGCCCATCCAGGATCCGGCCCGAACCGTCGGAGACAGCCGTCGCGCGGCCTGCCGCGGTGATGTGGCGTGCTACACTGCCGGCCGGGATGCGTCGATGGCTCGACCACGTATCGATGAGCTGCTCCGGCTGATGGGGAACGGGTTCGGGGAGGGCCAGTTCTCGCTACTCGCCTGTCTCGCCACGGTCGAACAGGCATCGTGGACCCGCAGTCCGGCGGGCGGGCACCGCTCGATTCGAGACCTTGTCCAACACGTGGGGATGTTCAAGTTCATGTACGCCAATCATGCCTTCCGCGACGCCGCGTTTGACTACGGAACGCCGCCGGCAACGCCTGCTGCCGAACGCCTGGCGACGCCGGCCGCCGCCTCTGAGTGGCTGCGGGAAGGGCATCGATACCTGGCGACTGCGATCGACGAGCTAAGCGATGACCGGGAGCTCGCCACGCCGCGGAAAGCACACTGGGGCCAGATGGTGCCGACAGAGGTCCTGGTCACGATCATGGTCCAGCACGACCTCTTTCACGCCGGCGAGATCAACCACCAACGCGCGCTCCTCCAGGACACCGACCGCTGGTACGTCCCAAAGCCCTGACGCCGCTCGGCCCGGCCCGTTCGTGGCCGCATCAATCACGGGCGCGCTGGCGGTTTCTTGGCTGGGGACGGAGGAGTCGAACCCCCACATACAGATCCAGAATCCGGCCGGACCCGTCAAAGCCTGTCCAATGTCGGCCATCCGTAGATTCAGGAATGCCCGACTGTCTAGGCTCGTCTACCGAAAACTGGCCAGTCGTCGCTGCGCGTTGCTACCTGCGTTGCTACCTGTCGGAGCTGTCCCCCAACCCGCGGCACCCTGCCCGGAATGGGACTCGCTGGGAACCGCTCTTGGCTCGGCCCTAGACACATGTCCTGCCCGGAATGCAAGGGATATCCCCCGCTGAAGGTCGTCCACGATCGCTTCGTGCCCACGTGCGAGACGTGCGGGGGCGATGGGTACGTGTGGCGACCGGGCATGGAGCCGAATTGCTGACTCTGGCCGAGGGCGCGGCGGCGCGGACGAGTAAGGCAGATGCTGTATCGCTGGCGGAAGAGCGCGGCGTGCCCTCGGAACGGGATCGAGCCGTCGACCGCACTTCGATCTCGGACTAGAGGCAGCGGACCTTGCCGTCGAAGGCTTCAAGTACCAGAACGCAGATTTGGCTAGAGGGTGGCGGATTGGTGCCATTGGAACGGGAAGACGCTGCAGTCGCCGCGTCAGGAGCCAAGGTCCGCTAACGTCCGTTCACCGGTGCTTTCTGGCCTATGGCTTGCGCGATTCCACCACCTTGCGGGGAAGTCGCGCAGGTCACCTAGTAGGAGTCCCGTAACAGCGGGCATCTGGAAATACAGACACCTCACGAGCTGATGGATACGTCCAAATACAGGCTGCTAAGATGTCAGCGACCTGAATATATCGTGCACCATAGATGTCCACATACTCGCAGTACAAAGTACCGTTTCTCAGCACCGCTCCTGAGGCGCTTCTCTTGGAGTTATAGGGGACGGTCCTGCAATACCCGCTGACATCTGCTTGTCCCAACAACTGCGGTCCGCTGGCGGTGGTCGCGGTCGGAGGGATTCTTGCGGGGGTCGGCGGCGCGTATATGCTTGTGGCCGTTGGTTCTGCCGTGGGCGTCGGTATGGCGGTTGGCGGGATGGCGGTTGGCGGGATGGTGGTTGGCGGCGGTTCAGCCACCTTCGTCGCCGGGACTATGGCTGTTATCCGCACTGGGGTGTTCACGATCGGTGTGAGTATGGCGAGTGGGCGCTGGGTGGGCGGTGGCATTGGAGTCGAATTGGGAGGCGTCGCCGTGGTTGTTGGACTCTCCTTTGCAGGTGCCACAGCAGGATTGTCCTCTAACCCTCCGGAATCACCGAGAACCAAGATCGTGCCGAGAACTGCGATGGCGACGATAGCGAGGGCCGTTGCCCCGGCCAAGGCGAGAACCAGTGGGCTGTGCGCGAATATGCCCGGCTTGTCGCCTGTTGGGTCGTCACCCGCGAACGCATGCGCTTCCACGTCAGCAGCCGCAATGCCTTCCGGGACCTGCGGTGTTGGTGGCGACGCCGGTGTTCCTAGTCCCTTGGCGATTGCCAGCAAAGTGGGAATCGCCGCCCGGCTCATAGGTGGGACGGCGCGGCCTGCTTCGTGATTCGCCAGTTCGCCATCATGGCGTTGGGCGGCAACTGGACCATGTGCCCACAATTCCGCCGCGACCGCCTGGCGATGAGACATTCGCCTGACCACAAGAACGGCAAGGATAGCGGCGACCGTCGCCACGCCATCAGCGACTTGCTGGAATCGGTACGCTGAGGCCAACGCTTTTCCGACATCAGCCGCGGACATGACCTGCGAAGTTCCCGAGGACTGACGGGCGGCCGTGTTGAGAACGCCGCTGCCGAGAAGAAGAATCCACCAGGCGGCCGCGACCTTCGACAAGGGCATCGACTTCCATTCCCTCCCACCCTCTTCCGCCAGGCGAGGGTCACTGCACTTCCATGCCTGTTTGACCATCTCCAATGGTCGCCA
>CAZCDK010000052.1:0-15358 GCA_964497285.1 uncultured Anaerolineaceae bacterium
CCCGCCACGACCACGTAGTTGAGGTCCGATGGCGCCATCGCCGTCACCTTCACGCGGACCGTGTCACCTGTCTTCGCCCGGCCGATCCTCATCCCCGGTTGACTGAGCGTCGAGTACTCGTGCGTGACAGCGATCCCACGGTTCAGAGCCTCGATGTCCCGCGCCGGGGTCACGTATCGCAAGTTCACGGTGTAGTACATTCGCCCGGGCCGCGTAGACTCCCGCAGCAGGCTAAGCAACGTCACCTTCCCTGCATCGACCCGGTTCAACGGCACCGTTTTCCCGTCCGACCTCGCGCCATCTCCCGGCTTGAACTGCCCCCCGAAGAGCTCGCTGTCGCCCAGGCGCACCGAGTAGGAGTAGTTGGCTCCAAGCTCACCTGTCTTCGCCGCGAACTCGGAGAGCGACAACACCGCCTGTGCCCGCTCCGCGAGCGTCTGCCATTTCTGTGTGCCCCTCTCGACCATGAGCCACCGCACCGTTTCCTCGATCAGAGGTTGCTTCGGATCGACTCGCGTCAGGGCGTTCAGCACCAGGGCCGTCGTTCGGGTGTTCGTGTGCGTTGTCCCCGCGTACCTGTCATCCTCCCAGTGATTGCCGTTGGCACTCGGGATGACCTTGGACGCCAGGTCATTCAATAGCTGGCCCACGTGGCTGTCCTGCTTGGATTGGCCGGCCTCGGCCATACCCAGCAGCAGGTAGGCCCGGCCGAAGTTCGCCAGCTTCGATCGGTATTGCTCCACGATGGCCCTCATCTGCGGCAGGAAGTACTCTCCCTGGCCGGCGATCGCCATCCCATAGAGCAGGTACGCCTTCTGGTTCACGTCCGCCGGATTGGCCACATCGGTCACGCGGTTGAGGTAGCTCGACACCCATCCGCTCGCTCCGGCGAGCGTGCTCGGGTCGATGGAGAAGCCCTCGCGCCGGGCCTCACCGACCCCGATCAGCACCCAGCCCGTGACCTCGGGATCGCTTGCGCACCCGCTCGACCAGCACCAGGCCCAGCCGCCATCCGGCCGTTGCCGGCTAACAATGGTCGCCAGGTCGTTTCGCAGGCTCGCGTCCAGGGTATCGGCCTTCGAGCCAGCGCTCCTGTCTGCCCGCCGCACACCGATTGTGGCGATGACCCGGCTGGCGACTTTCGCCGTGTCCTCGTAGACCTCCCTGGGATCGCGGGAGAACGTCCAGAGCTCACTCCCCATGGAACCGGTGAGCGAAGACTGAACCGAAACCTGTAGCGACCCGTTCTTGAGGATCGCGAACTTCGGCAGGTAGATCGCCTCGTACAGAACCTCCGAGAGCGCCACCCCGCCAGTGGCTGTCGTCTCCGGCGTCACATCAAGCGCCACCGGCAGCTCCTGGACCATTGCATCCGAGAGCCCGCCGCTTGCCGAGGCCCTGAACGTGAACTTGGCGGTCCCTTCCGTGGAGACAATCGCGGGCCACTCGAACAGGGTCGAAGCCCCGGCCGCCACCTTTCCCGAACGGCTCAGGTCCCCTTCTAGCTCGATGCCCTCCGCCGCCACGGAGACCTTGACCTCCGTGTCCTTCTGCGTCGCGTTGCGAACCAGGAGCCGAATCGCCGCCTTGTCCCCCACCCTCAGGAAGCGCGGCAATGCCGGGCGAAGGATCAGCGGTTGCGTTGACACCAGCTCGTTCGTGCCCTCTCCAACCATCGTGTTGCCGCTCACCGCCCGCGCCTGCATTCGCCACGTCGTCAGATTGTCGGGCATCGTCACCTCGACGCTCGCAGTTCCGTCGTCCTTCGTCACCACTTGCGACTGCCAGTGGGCGGTGTTACGGAAGTCCTGCCGGATCCGGTCGTCCTCCAGGCCGCCACCGCCTTTGCCGCCGAGTCGCGGCTCGGAGATGACATCGTTGGACCGGTTCACCGACACCGAGAGCGAAGCCGACGTACGCACTCCAAGGCCGCGCTCGAACCAGAAGGCCTTCATGCCGTTCACTCCCCGCTCTTCTGTCAGCGACAGCACCGCCTTGTCCACCACCGCGACTGAGAGCTCCGCCTTCACGCCCTTGCCCGCTGCGTCGGTCACGCGGATGTGGTACTTCACCTTGTCCCCCGGCTTTGCCTGCTGGCGGTCCGGCTGGATGCTCACGTCCAGCACGCGGGTGGCTGTGGAAACTGGAAGCTCGACGTAGCCCACCTTGTATCGCGGGATGGGGTCCTCCAGCGTCGGCCGCCGGTATAGCACCACAGTCACAAACACGTTCGGCACACTTCGGTCTGTAATGGCAATGCTGATCCGCTCGTTGTTGGTGGGGAACGTCTGCGTCGATCGGGTGATGATTTTCCCCCGCTCGACCGTTACCAGCCCGATCGCGTTCGAGAACGGTGCCGGTACCAGGACCTCCGCCGTGTCGCCCACTTCGTAGCTGTCCTTGTCGGCGATGAGCTGAAGCGTGTCATCGTTGGTCACCCGCCAGCTGGCGATGCCACCTCCCCAGACCCACAGGAATGCCGCCGAACGGGCCTTCCGGCCGTTCGTGTCCGTCACTTCCGCCACCAGGCGCAGAGTGCCGGCGTTCTTCGGTATGTACCGGACCGAGCCCTCGCCCTTGTCGTTCGTCGTCGTCGTGAGCGTCGCCACGAGCTTGTCCACTGGCTCGCTCTCGTACCGTCGCGCTCCGTCGGCTGTCTGGCGCTTCGTTGTCACCCATGTCCGCTCATAGACGTTCACGCCAACGGGTTTGCTAGGAAGGATCGCGCCAGCGGTGTCGGTCGTAACCAGGTCGATTCGCGCCTCCTTGCCACTCTCGCCGAGGTAGTCCCCGGGCTTGATCCCCGCATACAAATCGGCCGCATGCACTGTCACGTTCGTGCTCGATGCGACCGCCTGCGCGGTCGCGTCGGTCACCGTTGCGGAAACCGTGAACTGCATCGCGCCTTCGTCGCCTTTCAGTACCGCGGGCAGTGCAAACGAAGCGGAACCTCCCGCGCCGGTCGTCGTGCTCCCCTGCGCTCTCACTCCCTCTCGCACGATGGACGTCCGGTAGTAGTCATAGTCCGAGAACGAGAATCGCTCGTAGCCCTTCACCCTCAGCCTGAAGGGCACCGCCATCGCCGACCACTCAACGGCCGCCCCTTCAAGGGCACCGCCAAAGAAGAACGTCGCCGTGGTCTTCGCCCGGATGCTCTCTCCATTGGTATAGGCCGCTTTGTCGGCTTCCACCGCAACCTGGAACTCGGGCTTGCGAAACTCAGCTACGGTGAAGCTCGATCCCGCGATCGAGTCGTATCGGTCTTGCTTCCCGCGATTGGCATCGAGCAAGAGCCCGTATTCGCCGATGGCCGCGCTTTCCGGGAGCTTGAGCGAACCGCCGAACGTCCCGAACTCGTTCAGAGAGGCCCGCTGGCGCAGCAGCTCCTTCTGCTGAGCATCCACGATCACCACATCGATCGGCGGTGCACCCGTCGGCACACTATAGGCAGCATCGTCATCGGTCCGGACGACCGCCTTGAAGAACACCTCTTCACCCGGACGGTAGATCGGACGCTCCGTGTAGATGTGGCCCACGTACTCCCGCTGGTAGTACTCCGTCGGGATATTGAGCTGATAGGGATTGGTGCCGTTTTGCCAGTTGGTCGAACCGACGCCCTGCCGGCCCCCGTCGTCGACCCGCACGGTGTACTGCCGGTACCTGGGCGGCCACTCGCCCGCCGTGTTTGGGAGTGCGAACGACGCCAGCCCGCTGCTGTCCGTCACCTGTTCGCCCCCGGCCGCGAGGTCCCCCCGTGCGGTCACCTTCACGCCCGGGAGAACCCGGCCCGAATCGAGGTCGACCACCCATGCCACCAATTCGTCGTTCGAGACCTTCGTGACGATCGCAGTGTCGACCACGCTGAAGGCCAGGTCCCGGCCCCACCCGCCCTCGTTGGCCCGCACCAGGTAGTCACCCTTCGGCAGCAGCCCACCTCCCGAAAGCGAGGTTGTCCCGATCACTACCTCGTCCTTCACGCCGTTGATCGATTCGGTCCAGCTTCGAATGGGTGTCGATGCCGGGGTCCAGACACCCCCGGGGAGTTGCGGCAGGCCGTTGGACGTGAGTATCGTGTCCGCTTCCGCTCGCGTGAGGGAGTAGAGGCGGAATCGCGCCGAGTCCGAGTTCGACGAGTGGTAGTACAGGATCGGCTCGGCTGACGACGAATACGTGCCGATCGCGCCCGGCACGGCGAGGCTGACGAACGCCTCCCGGGGCCCCGTTGTGAACGAGAACGAGTAAGCCGCCATCACTTGCCCATAACGGTCCTCGGCGCCCGGTGCGATCGATACCGTGTAGGCGGTCGAGGGCAGCAGGGGCACGCTCACGTAGAGGGTGACCTGGTCACCGTAGGTGTTGGTTTGGATCTTGTCTGGCGCCACACCGCTGACCGACACCTTTCCATCCAACGAATCCCCGTTCATCGGGTTCGTGAAGGTGATGTTGATCCCATAACGGGCCGCCTGTGCCTCACCGTTGGCCGGGCTGGTGCGCGCCACACCGGGCAGCCCGACTGTCTCGAACGTTGCCGTCCGGCCGGTCTGGGTCTCGCCACCGGCCGCCCCTTTCAATCCCTTCGGAACATCGATCACGTAGCTGGTGCGGTAGGCAAGCGATCCGGCCGGAGTGAAGGTCGCGACCGTCTTGTCCGCATTCCACGCGAAGCTCCCCGCCACGGGGCCCTCGGGCCCCGTCACGCGCACTTTCGACTCCAACGCCGCCGCATCCATCGCCTGGTTGAACTTCAACACCACCGCCTGCCGTGGACTGGCGAACTTGGTTTTATCATCCGGCGCGACGCTCTCCAGGGCAGGACTGTAGGTCGTGAATGTCCAGGTGTAGTCCTCCTTCAGCACGCCGTCCGCGGCCGAGGTTAGGCCCGCGGCGATTCGCGCCTGGACCCTGGTGTTCCCCGGCAGGGCCTCCGGCACGAATCGGTAGAGCGAGGTGTTTAACCACTCGCCCTTGCCTGCGAGGGGAGGCGTGAACTCGATCACGGGCTTCGTCGATTGCTCGCTCAGCAACGTGAGCGGCGCCACCGAGCGGCTGAACTGAACGAGAACCTGGCCCGCCCTGGGCACTTCCACGTCGTTCGGAGCAGGAATGACCGCCTGGATGCTCAACACGCCCGTCGTCACAAACCTCTGCGCGAACGCCTGATCGAGCCCGGCTTCCGGCCGGGCGGCGACGTTCACCGTGTACTCCCGGCCCCGCAGGAGGCCCGGGAATTCCGGCTGGAAGAGCAGCGTGCGGTCGGTCACCCACGCGTAGTCGCCCTTCACTTCCGGCTCCAACTGGAACACCTTCGCCGGATCACGCTCCTCCGGCGCCTCCCGGAACGTGACCTTGATCGGCGTGAGCCTGGGCACGTCCTCCCCTTTCGGAAACACGGCAAACCCTGCCGGCTCGACGTCCCGCGGCGGGTGTTGCCGCCGGTCCCAGGAAAGCGCGGCGACCACCACTGTCGCCGCCACGACCGCCGCCAGGATGATCCACCGAGGATCCTGGGCCATTGCCTCCAGGCGTTCCCGTATTCGTCCGTTCATGGTGCCTTCACCTCGAAAGTTGTTCGTGCGGCGGCTTGCCCGCCGCCAGGCAGGAATGCGGTGGCCTCAAACTCGTGCAAGCCGGGGGTGAGCGACCACAGTGCCGTTGCACTCGTGCCGGGCAATCGCGCGACCCGAGCCCCGTCGACTCGGAATTCGACCTGTTCTGCATTGGGTGGAAACGACGCCCTCAACATCAGCGCCTGGCTGTCGAGCTCTGGCGAGAGGTAGAACACGCTGCCCGTCGTCGGCTGCAGGATGTGTACCGCGGGCCTGCCGCTGCCCGCGGGCCTGGCCGCCAGCCTCAGGCCAGCCTCGAGTGCCCACGACCTGGCAGCTGGCGGCGGGCTCACCGTCAGTTCGCCGTCCGTGTCCCGGCCGAAATAAGTCTCTCTCTGTGTCGGCTCCGTGCCGGCAACGAACCACTCGCGCACCGGCACCGGGCAGTCTGGGCCCGGGAGTAGTCCCGTTGGGGAGCAGACAGTCGCCCGGACGACACCTTTCGGTGGGATTGGCCGGGCCACCGGCCCATTCCCGAGGGCCACGCTCAGTACGCCACGCCAGATCGGCCCGGCGCCATCGACCCCGGAGACCTCCCGCATCGGCCTGTTGTCGGCGTTGCCCACCCACACGCCCACAACCCGGTTCTGCGCGAACCCGATCGCCCAGTTGTCTCGGAACTCCGATGTTGTGCCCGTCTTCACTGCCGCCTCGAACGGCGTGTTCAGCGAGTTCTCTTGCCCGAACCCGGGAACCCGCGCTTCCGCGCTCGCCAGGATGTCCGTCAGGATGAACGCGTACTCGGCAGAGACGGCCCGCGTGGGTGGAGCGGGCCTCTGCTCGTAGAGCACCCTGCCGCTGCTGTCCCGCACCCGGGTCACCGCGAACGGCGCGACCAGCTCGCCGCCGTTCGCCAGCGCCCCATAGGCTGCCGTCAGGTCGATGAGCCGCACGTCACCACCTCCCAGCGTGAGCGCCAGTCCGTAGCGCTCGCTGTCCGTCAGCGTGGCAAGCCCAAAGCGGTGCGCCACTTCGAGGAACGTGTCAATGCCAATCGCATCGAGTGTTGCCACGGCGGGCACGTTGAACGATGAGGCCAGCGCCACGCGCAGCGGCACAACGCCGTGGAAGCGCCGGTCGTAGTTGAGGGGCGAATAGGGTCCACTCCGTGTCTCGAAGGTCGTCGGGACATCCAGAAGCGGCGTCGCCGCCGTGTAGCCGCGCTCCATCGCCGCCGCATAAAGGAACGGTTTCAGCGCCGATCCCGGCTGCCGCGGCTGAACCGCCATGTTGATCTGGCCGCCCTCCGCCTCGCGGTTCGCAGCGCCCACCATGGCCAGGATGCGCCCCGTCGATGCCTCGACCGTCACGACGGCTGCGCTTCCAGCGTCCTTGTCCTTCAAGATGTCGAGCTGCCGCTCAACCAGCCGCTCCGCCTCGCGTTGCAGGCCTGCATCCAGCGTCGTCTCGACGACTAGCCCCGGCCGGCCCGCGAGCTCCGGTCTCAGCCGGGCGAGTTCGTCCAGCGCGTGGCCGACAAAGTGCGGCGCAATCGGCGGCGCTAGCGCCGGGAGAAGCGCCAGTTGTTGGCCTGCCGCCTCATCCGCCTGGGCGCTCGTGATCTGGCCCGCGCTCACAAGGCGCCGGAGGACGTACCGTTGTCGCCCTCGCGCGCCCACGGGGTCTGACAGCGGGTCGTACGTACCGGGGAGTTGCGGCAGGCCCGCCAGCAGCGCCGCCTGCGCCAGGTCAAGGTTCTGCGCGCTCGTATCGAAGTAGACGCGCGCCGCCGCTTCGATGCCGTAGGCGCCCCGCCCGTAGTAGACGTCGTTCAGGTAGATCTCGAGGATCTCATCCTTCGAGCGACGGGTTTCCAGTTGCAGCGCGATGACGGCCTCCCGCGCCTTTCGCAGCAGCACCGGTCCGCCTGCGTCACGCAGGTACAGTCGCCGCGCAAGCTGCTGAGTAATGGTCGAGGCGCCCGATGGGTTCGACCGCCAGGTCGCCGCCGCACGCACCATCGCCAGCGGATCGATCCCCGGATGAGCCCGGAACCGGCTGTCTTCTGCCGCGATCGTGGCTTCGCGCATGATCGGCGCTACACCGCCGAGCTCCACCGGGATCCGGACGCCTGCCCTCGTGTCGCGCCGCAGCACCGCCCCGTTGGCATCGAGGACGACCGTCCCCGCGACGGACGTCCTCTCCTCCGGGGGTTGCAGCGGCGCGCATCGGATGTAGAGCACAACGGTCAGCGCCAGGCCGACGCTCGCGGCCAGCGACCGGCGGAGATTCTGCGATCGCCAGAGGCCCCCCATGCCCATGCAAACGCCCTCGGCCCCCGTTTGGTTCCGCAACGATATACCCGCGCCGCAAGGCCTGGGACATCCCCACCGCACCCTCCGGATGCGGACGGGTGGGCCCTCGCCGAACCCGGCGTCGCCCCACTTCCTGGCGGCCCGTTAGTGGAGTCCGCTGTACAATCAGCGACAGGTCGGGGCGTAGCGCAGCCTGGTAGCGCACTTGAATGGGGTTCAAGAGGTCCCGCGTTCGAATCGCGGCGCCCCGACCAATTCCTTCCCCATTTTGGGTTCCATCGCCGCCCCGAACGTGATCCGCCCGCGCTGCCGCCCAACAGCGACGCCCGGATGCCCGCGCCCCTTCAGGCCTTCAGCGGATGGAGGATCGAGAGAAGAGTCATCGCGGCGAAGAGCACCGCTGCCGCAGGCGCCGCGAGGCGCATGGTGTTCTTCACCTTCCACGCCAGCGAATTCCAGCCGTCCATGTCGTTGATCTGGCGGTTGGCCCGCTGGAATTGAACCTCGGCAATCGTGCGATCATTGGTCAGCTGCACGAACAGGTCGGCTTCTTCCACCGTGCGGAGTTCCTGGTCTATCGTCGCGAGCTGAGCCTGGGCGGCGTCGCGGTCCCCGTAGACCTCGGCCGAGTGCGCAAGGTAGTCCCACCAGAGAGCAATCGCCAGAACGGCAAGAAGCAGGCTGCCTGCCGCGGTGATCAGTCGCTCATGTGCCATTGCGGGTTCGAAGTATAGGCCTCCCCTGTTCGACACGTGTGTCGATCCCAACAAGGCGGCAGCTCCGCAGGCGGCCCTCGAACGCGAGTCCGCGTGAGGCCACTTCGCTCGCACCCTCCGGGTTTCGCGGACGAGCGCCGGTTGGTAACGTGTTTCCGAGCACAGGCGTTTGCGGCCCGGCGCATACCGGACAAGGAGGAGGCTGCCACTGGTAGCCTCCTGTTCCCCCGGCTCCAGTGGCCCGAAAGCCATGGCATCGAATACTGGACCCGCCACCGGTCGCGTCGCCGGGGTGCGAACGAGACCCCCGAACCCGGTACAACGGTTCGTCCGCGCCGAAGCCTCGAGCGGAGTCCTGCTCATCACGGCCGTGGTCGTAGCGCTCTTCTGGGCCAACTCCCCCTGGAGCGGCTCGTACGGCGACCTCTGGCACGCTCGTCTGGCGCTCGATTTCAACCTCCTGACGGTCAACGAAGACCTGCGCCACCTCGTCAACGACGGTGCCATGACGCTGTTCTTCTTTGTCGTCGGACTCGAGATCAAGCGGGAGTTGCTCCACGGCGAACTCGCAGCTGTCCGCCGGGCTTCGCTCCCGTTCGCGGCTGCTGCGGGCGGCATGGTCTTGCCCGCTCTCATCTACGCCGCGTGGAACAGAAGTGGCGACGGCGCGCATGGCTGGGGCATCCCCATGGCCACGGACATCGCCTTCGCCATGGGCGTGCTTGCGCTTGCGGGCCCGCGCATCCCGGCCTCCCTGAAGGTCCTCCTCCTTGCGCTCGCGATCGTCGACGACCTCGGGGCGATCCTCGTGATCGCGGTCTTCTACACGGACGCACTGCAGTTTGAACCTCTCCTCTGGGCCGGCGTCGCTGTTGCGGTCGTTCTCGCCTCCCGGGCCGCCGGCGTGCAGAGCATCCTCTTCTACGTCCTTCCCGGGGTCTTGCTGTGGCTCGCGGTCCTCGAGTCCGGAGTGCATGCGACCCTGGCCGGAGTCGTCCTCGCCTTCCTCACTCCCGCCGGGCCGGCAAGGAGCCGAGACCAGTACCACGCCGCGCTTCGAGGCTTGGTCGATGACCTGTACCGCGCCGATCGTACGGGCAACCGGGACGAGGCCGACCTCATCACGAGCGAGATAGACCGCCTGACGGACAGCCGCGAGCCACCTCTCGATCGGCTCGAGAGAACCCTGCACCCGTGGACGAGCTTCGTGGTCGTCCCCATGTTCGCGCTCGCCAACGCCGGCCTGGACCTCTCCTGGGACTCGCTGGCCGGAAGCATGCGCAGCCACGTGACTCTGGGCATCGCGAGCGGGCTCGTCCTTGGCAAGCCGCTTGGCATCGT
The DNA here is from genome assembly GCA_964497285.1 of uncultured Anaerolineaceae bacterium. Classification (GTDB taxonomy): domain Bacteria; phylum Chloroflexota; class Dehalococcoidia; order Tepidiformales; family Tepidiformaceae; genus UCB2. Next base: position 9,919 of record CAZCDK010000052.1, read on the forward strand.
GGCGTTCTCCTGGCTGACGGTTCGGCTTCACCTTGCCTCCCTTCCGCCCGGCACTCGGTGGCGCGACCTCTGGGCCATAGGCTTGCTCGCCGGTGTCGGCTTCACCGTCTCGCTCTTCATCTCCGGGCTTGCCTTCGATCGCGCCGCGCTCGTGAACGAGGCCCGGGCGGGGATCCTCGCCGCATCGGTGTTTGCGGGCGCCGGGGGGTTCGTTGCCGTGCGCCTGGCACAGCGGCGCGAATGAGGCCGGCTTCCCGCCGTGGTCGCGTTGCCCCTCCGGCGTCCAGTCCGTTCCCCGCGATTTGCGTTGCCGGGTCTTGCCTTCCCGCCCGCATCTGTAGATTCTTGTGGCCATCTGACGGGCCTTGCCCGGAGAGGACACGCAAATGCAGATCTCCAGCTCGAGCTTCAAAGACGGCGACTACCTGCCGATGGACCACGTCCTGTCGGCTGACTACGGATTTGGGTGCGCCGGGGGCAACAAGTCCCCCCAGCTCCAATGGGGCGGTGCGCCCGAGGGCACGAAGAGCTTCGCCGTCACCTGCTTCGACCCCGATGCGCCGACCGGGAGCGGGTTCTGGCACTGGCTCGTCGTGAACATCCCCGCGGGCGTCACCGAACTGGCGCTCGACGCCGGGAACGCCGCCAGCGGCAAGCTCCCGGCGGGTGCCCTGCAGGTGCGAACCGACTTCGGCAAGCCCGGCTACGGTGGCCCCTGCCCACCGCCGAACGATCACCCGCACCGCTACCTCTTCACCGTCCACGCTGTGTCGGCGGAGTCGCTGCCGGTGACGGCCGATACATCGGCCGCGGTTGTCGGCTTCAACCTCCACTTCCAGTCGCTCGCGAAGGCCACGCTCATGGGCCTCTTCAAGCGATAGCCGCCTCATCGGAGACCGGGAGCGATGTATCACCGGTGCGTCGTAGCTGGGCCCGGCACGGAGCGGATGCGGCGGAGCTGTCACCCTCTAACCGGCCGTTCGGTATACTCCCGCCAACACCCACCGGAGCAATGCACGCCGTGACCACGACCGAAACCCGCCTCAACGCCAGGGTCCACGACCTCCTCCAACGCCAGATTGCCGAAGGGCGCCAGCTCGGTGTCCAGGTCTGCGCCTACCAGCACGGCGAACGCATCGTCGACACCTGGGCCGGGCCCATGGGCCCCGGCGACTCCCGGCCGGTCGGCCCCGACACGCTCTTCAACTGCTTCTCCACCACCAAGGGCGTGGCCGCGACCGCGCTCCACATGCTCGCCGACCGCGGCCTCATCGAATACGACCAGCCTGTCGCGAAGTACTGGCCCGAGTTCGCCGCCAACGGCAAGGGCAAGATCACCGTGGCCCAGGCAATGAGTCACCAGGCGGGACTCCACGCCGTTCCCACCCCCCTCACTGTCGATTTCGTCACTAATTGGCAGGCAGGCCTCGACTGGATCGCCAATGGCACTCCCGCCTGGGAACCGGGTACCGCCACCGGCTACCACGCGATCACCTACGCCTGGGTTGTGGGCGGCATTGTCCAGGGCGCCAGCGGCCGCCACATCAAGGACGTCATCGCCGAAGACATCGCCGCTCCCCTGGGCTTGAGCAACGAGATGTTCGTCGGCATCCCCGATGGCGTCGAAGAACGACTCGCATCGCTAGAAGCGGCCCATCCCGGCGATGGCGGCAGCCCGGCTGGCTTCCCCATCCCGCCCGACCACGACTTCTTCAAGGCGATGCCCATCAACTCCGAGGTCAACTACAACGACATGCGTATCCGCAAGGCCTGCATCCCTTCGGCCAATGGGCACTTCAACGCCCGCTCGCTCGCCCGCATGTACGCCGCCCACGCCAACGGCGGTCAGGTCGACGGCGTCCGCCTGGTTTCGAAGGAGCGCATCGCCGAGATGCAGCGTATCCTCACGCGTCTCCCCGATCGGGTCATCTTCATGCCCATCCCCAAGGGCGTCGGTTTCATGATGGGCGGCACCCTTCCGGACATGACCGGCGCCCAGGTCGTCGGTGTCACCGGACCCCGATCGACCGCCTTCGGCCACAGCGGTGCCGGTGGCTCCACCGCCTTCGCCGATCCCGAAGTGGGCCTCGCGGTTGCCGTCACAATCAACAAGATGCAGAACTCGCTCCAGGGCGAAGGCCCCACGCTCGAGATCTGCCAGCTCATCCGCGAAGAACTCGGAGTCGCCTGACGTGCTCAGCGCGGCCATCTTCGACATCGGCGGGGTGCTCACGCACTCGCCCGTGACCGCCATCATCGACTTCTGCCGCCAGCATGGCATCCCCGACGACACCCGCATCGCCATCTTCGGCCCCGAGGATGGCCCCTGGTCGCGCTTCGAACGCAGCGAGCTTTCCCCCGCCGGCTTCATCGAAGCCTTCAACGACCACGTCCGTCCATCCGGCACGGCGGCCACCGGCGCAACCTTCATGGCGTGGTTCGCCGGTGGTTTCGGTCCCCGCCCGGAAATGATCGCGGTCGTCGAACACCTCCGTGGACGGGTGAAGCTCGGCGCCATCACCAACAACGTCGTCCGCGACGACCCGGCGGAGCGCACTTCGGGCATCGACGTCCAGTCCCTCTTCGATGTAGTCGTCGAATCCTCCGTCGTCGGCGTGCGCAAACCCGAGCCACTCATCTTCAGGATCACCTGCGAGGCGCTCCGGGTCGAACCGCACGAGGCCGTGTTCCTCGATGACATGGGGGCGAATCTCAAGGGCGCCAGGGCACTCGGCATGACGACGATCAAGGTCGACCACACCCTCGGCGCCATCGACGATCTCGAAGCCGCACTCGGCATCCCGCTCCCCCGGCCTTAGGCGACTTCATCGTCTGACCCCACCGCCGTCTGGCGCCAACTTGGAACCTTTCCTCGCTCCCCGGAGTCTGGGACTACAGACGGATCCGGGGAGCAGAGGCCATGACGACAGCAGTTCTTCACGGGCGGCGGTTCATGGCCGTGGCCGGACTCGCCTGCCTGGGGCTTGCCGCCGGTCTGTTCCTCGGGACCGCCGGGAACGCCCGCGGTGTGCCCGGCCAGGCTCCCTCTCCGTCGCCCTCGCCAGTGGCGACGTTCACCCCGACGCCGTCGCCGGCTCTCTCACCCACGCCGCCGCCGCCTCCGCCCACTCCTCCCCCGTTCGTTCCCGAGAAGGTGCGTTCCTTGCCTGCGGGACCCGTTTCCGCTGACCCCGTGCGAGTCCACACTGGCGACGGCGACTGCCTGAACGTGCGCTACGCTCCGGGTACTGCCAATCGTGGCGACCCCCGGACCTGCGTCCCGGAAGGGACCTTGCTCTGGCTCTATGGCCCTGCCGAACAGGTTTACGGTGAGAACTGGCGCTTCGCCCTCGGCGAGGGCTGGATCGCGACACGCTATACCAGGGCGGCTGGAGGCAACGCCGCCGGGTGGCCCTCCGGGCTCTCATCGGTTCTCGCGGTGACGAGCGACGGGGTCGAGACTGCCATTTCGGTGGTCGACGCGGCGGGCCACGTCGGCAGCGTCAAGTCCATTGACTACGTCGAGATGGGAATCGGGGCCCGGCCGTGGCTCATCTCGCCGGATGGCCGCTGGGCGGTTCACTCCCCGAGGAGCGGCTCCGGGGTCGAGCTTCGTCTCGTCAGTCTCAACGGCGGCCCGGAGCTACGCCTTCCCGGTGCCGAGCACATGGCCTGGAGCAACAACGGGAAGCTGCTCGTCACCATCGCCGACGGCCCGCTCTGCCCCCGAACGTGCTCCCGGGCGCCCGCCTACATCGACCCGCGCGACGGCGTCGTCCATCCGCTTGGGGAGCCCGCGCTGTCCGCCACCTCGGGCGCGTGGACGCCCGATGGCAAGACAGTGATCCTCCGTACGGAAACGTCCCTCGTTCGGGTCACGCTCGCCGGGATCGCCACAATCATCGTAGCCAGGCTCCCGGAAGACGCGGGCTTCGGTGGCATCGTGGTCTCTCCCGACGGCAAGCGCGCTCTCCTGGGAGCAACCGCCGGGGCCGTGACCGTCGTTGACCTCGCAACCGGCGGGATGACCGGCATCAAGCGCGCTCCCCAGTCGGTGCTTGGTGGGCGGTGTGGTGGGCCCTCCGGTCAGCTCTCCGGCTGGCTCGACAATGACACTGTCATCTGGCACGAGTCCTTCGCCGAAAAGGGCAACAACGGGCTCACGATCGTGGATCTCAAGAGCGGCAGCCGTCGCATCCTCCCGATCTTCAGCGTGCAGGACATCCGTCCGCTCGGAGGGGATGCTGTGGCGTTCACAACCTACGAGTCCCCAGGCTCCACGGGCTTCCCGCTCACGTGGTTGCTCGATCTTCGCACCGGCGATCCCCGTCCGATCACCGTCGGCGAGGGGAGCGTCTGGCTGCCGTAGCACCACCTATCCCAGACCCGCGAACCGCCCGACGTCCCCGAGCCGGTAGCGCTCCCACAGCGAATCTACGAACTCGTCCGGGTCCCGCGCCAGCCCGTGCCGCGCGAAGTGCCGGCAGATGTTCCGCACGTCGCGCTCCAGCAGCGCCCGCGCATGCTGGTTTTTCCGCGGGTCCACCGCCTGGGGGAAGTCAATGATCAGCGGGCGGGACGCATCGACCAGGACGTTGAACGGCGAGAGGTCCGCGTGCACGAGATGGTGGTCGAGGAACGTCTCGATGTTCCACAGGACGCGCTCGAACAGCCACCCCGCTGCGGCGCTGTCGGGTGGTTGGAAGCGCTGGAGGTGGGGCGCCGCGACCTCGCCCCCCGCGAACGCCATGAGGATCGCCCGTTCTGTGGCGAAGAACGGCTCCGGCACGTCGGCGCCCCCGGCAAAGAGCTCCGAGAGCACGTCAAACTCCCGGTTCACCCACATCGCCGCGGAGAACTCACGGCCGGCCGCGGTCTTGCGTTCGATCGCCCGGCGCACCTGACCGTTGCCGATCGCAACCCCTTCGAGGTAGACGCTGCTGTTGTTGAAGTCGCGGAAGTTTGCGCCGCGGTACACCTTCACGGCCACCACCGGCGGCCCGCCGCGAAACCGCGCCCGGCAGCGGTACACGGTGGCCTCCTTCCCGGCTTTCACCGTCCCGAGCACGTGCGCAATCACGCCCTCGTCGATGAACTCCTGGAGGGCGTCGAGGTCTTCCTGGTCGATCAGCCTCGCGGCGGAGGCCGGACCGCTATCAATTGGGGAGGGCAACGCGTTTCTCCTTGAACACAGGGCGACAGGAAACAGGGCGAAGTGCCGCCGGGAAGGGGAACGCCGGGATCAACGAGGGGAGTTAGCGAGCACCGGCCCGGGGGCAGCGACATGCAGCAGCAACAGTGGTTAGTTCAGTCATGGCTGTCCTCCCGGGGAGTGATGAAATCAGCGTGCGACGTACTCTGCGCGCCTGTCAAGCGCCCCTGGGACCCCCGAATCCGTGAGTGGACCGAGGAGTGACCGCGTTCGTGGGCTGCGAATCAG
>CAZCDK010000053.1:0-14971 GCA_964497285.1 uncultured Anaerolineaceae bacterium
GGCGATGAGGGGCTCGAACCCCCGACCCCCTCGGTGTAAACGAGGTGCTCTGGCCAACTGAGCTAATCGCCCGTGCCAGCAAGTGTACCGCGAGCGGCGCGGGGCGGCAGCGCGGTGTACCGGGGAGTGCCTCTGCTTCCCAGGCGGGGAGAGGGTCGACGCAGGTCGCCTCATGCCCGGGCGACGATCTCGTAGCGGATCTCCCAGTCGCGGTTGAGGTTCAACACACGGAGGACCTCTTCGAGCCGCTCCTTGTCCCAGCGGGCGTTCTCGAAGGTGTTGGCGCTGGTGCAGATGAGCTGGCGACCGACTCCGATGGCGCCGATGATTGCACCCCGCAAGTCGGCGTCTTGGAGCCTGGCCCGATGCAGGGCGGCATCTGTGACATCGGCGCCCTGCAGGTTCGCGCCGCGCAGGTCGGCGCCACCGAGGACGGCCCGGCGAGGTTTGCGCCGGCCAGGTTGGCTTCAGAGAGGTTGCAGCCCTGGAGCGGAAGCCCGCTCAGGTCGGCGCCACTCAAGTCGAGTGCGACGCCCCGGTTCTCGCTGGCGAACTTGTTGGTGGCAGCGGATCCCTGGCGGACGAGGGCGAGGTGTTCGGGGTTGGCCATCTTTCTACTCCTGGGTCATTCTGCCGCGATGCCCGCGGTGGGCGTTCGCGCGCGGTTGCGATCAGGTCAGCCGGTCATTCAGACGAGCAACAGCGCGGGTTCGGCGAGCAGCTCGACAAGGCGCGCCGCGAACTTCGCCGCCGGGGCGCCGTCCACGACGCGATGGTCGAAGGTGAGGCTGAACGGCATGATCGGGCGGATGACGACCTGACCGTTGCGCGCCACGGGCCGATCGCTGACTGCCCCGGTGGCGATGATCGCCGACTGAGGCTGGTTGATGATCGGCGTGCCGATGAACCAGCCGCCTGCGACGGTGGCGAGGTTGGTTACGGTGAACGTGCCTCCGGCCACGTCGTCGGGCAGCAGGCGGCCGCTGCGCGCCTTCTCGACCAGCGACGCGACCTCGGTTGACACCTCGCGCAGCGACTTCCGGTCGGCGTTGCGCACGACGGGTACGATCAATCCGCCTTCGAGGCCGCGCTCCAAAGCTACTGCCACGCCCACGTTGATGTCGTCCCAGACGACGACTTCGTCGCCAACGAGGCTCGCGTTGAGGATCGGGACGCTGCGCAAAGCACGGGCAACCGCGACAACGAGGATGTCGTTGAAGGTGATGTGGGCGCCGACCTCCCGCTCGTGTGCCAGCAACTGGTTGCGAAGGGCGACGGCTTCTCCCATGTCGGCCTCGCCCATGTAGGTGAGCTGCGCGGAGATGGCGAGGCTGCGTTGCATGTGCTCCGCGATCGAGCGCCTCATGCCCTTGAGCGGGATGGTGGCAGCGATGCGCTTGCCGTCGTGCGATCCGGCGGCAGCCGGGGGTCGCCCGGCGGCAGATGACGGCATTGCGGCAACAGCTCGTTCTGCCAGGGCGCGTTCCACGTCGTCGCGGACAATGCGGCCGTCGGGGCCGGAGGCGACAATGTTGGCGCTTTCGAGGCCGTTCTCTTCGGCGATCTTCCTGGCGACCGGGGAGACGCGCACGTCCTTTCGACGGCCTGGCTCGGTCGGCGTGTCCGGGGCGGAAGTGGCAGGTGCGGACTCCTCGGCCGCTCCCAGTGCGGGTCCCGTCGTCATGATCTCCCGGGCTGGCTGGCCCTGAAGAGCCGAGAGCTCGACCTCCGACTCGGCCAGGAGCCCGACGACGCGGCCGACCGGGACGGTCTCATCCGGGGGTACCAGGACATGGAGCCATCCCGGGGCGCTGGCCTCGATGTCCCAGTTGGTCTTGTCGGTCTCAATCGTGAGGACGACGTCGCCACGGTCGACATGGGCGCCTTCTGCGACCAGCCACTGGATAACGGTAGCCTCGGTCATGGCCATCCCGAGCTTCGGTATCGCGACATAAGAAGCCATGGGTGTCTAGGCCTTCAACGGCTTTCCGACGACCGCCTCAATGGCGGCAAGCAGATCGGCCGGCTTGGGCAGCACTTCCTGCTCGATGTAGCCGCCGGGGATAGGCAGGTTGGCCGCGGCCACACGCCGCGGGGGCGCATCGAGCGCATCGAAGGCGTTCTCGATGACCTGCGTGATGATCTCAGCCCCGACTCCGCAGCGCTCCGTGTCTTCGTCCATCACCACAAGGCGACCGGTCTTGCGGACTGACTCCACGATCGTGCCGATGTCGAGCGGCTCCAGCGTGCGCGGGTCGATCACCTCGACGCTGACGCGTCCGTCGAGTTCACCGGCGATGCGCAGGGCGTGATGGACCATCTGACCCGTGGCGACGACGGTCACGTCGCTGCCCGCGCGTTTCACATCGGCCACCCCGAACGGGACTGTGTATTCCTCCTCCGGGACCGGCCCGCGGAATCCCAGCAGGCGCTTGTGGTAGAAGAAGACAACCGGGTTGTTGTCCCGGATGGCCGATTTCAACAGGCCCTTGGCATCGTAGGGCGTCGACGGGATGGCAAGCTTCAGCCCCGGAGTGTGCATGATCACAGCTTCGGGCGACTGCGAGTGTTCAGGGCCGTTGCGGGCACCGCCACCCATGGCAGCCATGAAGACGAGCGGCAAGGAGACCTTGCCGCCGTGAGCGAACCGCCACTTTGCGGTGTTGACCAGTATTTCGTTGCCCGCGATGAAGATGAAGTCGGCAAACATGAAGTCGGCGACGGGCCGGTACCCGGCCATGGCCGCGCCAAGCGCAGAGCCGGCGACGGCGGTCTCGCTCAGGGGCGTGTCCATGATCCGGTCCGGTCCGAAGCGCTGGACGAGTTGGGTTGTGACGCCGAACGTCCCGGCCTGGACATCTTCGCCGACAACGAACACGCGTTCATCGCGCGCCATCTCCTCGGCCAGGGCGTCATTCATCGCGATGCGGTAGGGGATCTCTCTCACGTTGTGGCCTCGGTTTCCTAGTCGCTGAAGAGCGCGGTTGCGAAGATCGCGCGTTCGGGCGCCGGGCTGTCCATCGCGGACTTCTCGGCTGCTTCCATTTCCGCGGTCGCGTCGGCATCGATGCGTTCCATCTCGGTTTCCGAGAGGACTTCGTCCTCGAGCAGGCGTACCCGAAAGAGCTCGAGCGGGTCGCGTTTGCGCCAGGCTGCCACTTCTTCTGGGGGACGCGGTTCGTAGTGCGAGATGTCCGGCGCACCCTCTGAGTGGGACCGGAACCGGTAGGTCTTGCATTCAACAATGGAGGGGCCTTCGCCCGCGCGCGCCCGCGCAACCGCTGCCTGGACCGCCTCGTGCACGGCTACGACATCCTGTCCGTCCACGATCTCGGAAGGCATGCAATAAGGTACCGCGAAGCTGGCGATGTTCTCGTTCGGAAACGCGTCGGAAAGCGGCATGAATTGGGCGTAGAGGTTGTTGTGGCAAACCCAGACGATGGGCAGCTTCATGACGGACGCCATGTTCATTGCTTCGTGGAGGGTGCCCCGGTTTGAGCCGCCATCGCCGAAGAAGCAGACGACAACCTGTTCGCGGGCGTTCTTCCTGGCCGCAATGCCCCACCCGAGCGTGACCGGGAAAGCGGAGCCGATCGTGCCGCCGAAGCCGAGGATGCCAAGGTCGGGGTCGACGAAGTGGATAGCGCCAATGCCGTTGCAGGCACCAGTGGCCTTTCCATAGTGCTCGGCGATGAAGGCCGCCGGTGAGCCGCCTTTGGAGATGATGTGGGCGAGGCCATGGCCGCGGTGGTGGTAGTAGATGAAGTCGTCGGGACGCAAGAACGTGCAGCCCCCGACGCCGACCGCTTCCTCCCCCTGGCCGCTGTGGAAGAACGACACTGCCTTGCCGTCCGCCAGGCCCTGGACAAGGATCTCGTCCATCCGGCGCGATCGGACCAGGTTGGCATAGAGAATCTTGAGCTGGTCGTTCGTGAGCGTCATTCCTCTTCCTCCCTCAGCGTGACAAGCAGGACGTCCTTGGGGCGTCCGTTCATCGACTGCTGGCATTCTGATGGAAGAGGCCGGTCCGCGTCAGCCCCCGAGTTTGGCGGTCGACTCCGGGCGGCCGACAGCAAAGCCGGCGGTTCCGGTCTCCGACCGGGGGTCGGCAGGCGGGGGCGGGCGCGTTTCCCGTGTTTCTACCCGGTGGACACACACGTCCACCCTCGGCGGCATCCGACCTGTTCCGACATTCGTCGTGATACCTCTGCTCGGAGCGCCCCCCTTGTCAGCACTCATCACACGCCCGGTCTTGTTCGCTGCATCACTGGCGCTGGCCGCGGTGTTGGGCAGCGTCGAGATCGCGGCGGGAAGCGGCGCGATCGACGTGGCGGAGTCTTCGGCGGTCTCGGAGTTCACGTTCGGAGATGACGTCCCGGAGGCCCTCCAGGTCGAGATCCGGCAAGCCGTGGACGCGACCGAGTCGTGGCTCCGGACCGAGGCAGGGCTGGAGTTGCCCGCGTTGCACGTGGTCGCCGGAGGCGATCGGCAGATGTTGCTCTCGCGCTACAGTCGTGGTGGGCCGGTGCCGGATCGCGACCGTCCACTCCTCGACCTGTGGTTCAAGTCCGGGGGTGCGATCACCTCGGGCCTGGACGTCTTCATCTTCACAAACGAGCGCTGGAACGGGCTCGGCCGGGCGGAGCGCACGTTCGTGATTGCACACGAGGTGTTCCACACGCTGCAATATGGGTACGCTGCCCGGTCGGGCGACGCGATCCCCGGCCCGATCTGGCTTGTGGAAGGGGCCGCCGAGTATGTCGCGGCGCGCGTGGTCGTGTCGCAAGGGCGCAAGACCCTTGATGGCTATCGGGCCGACTACAGCGATCGGGCCAAGGAGTTCACAGAGCCTCTGAGAGACATCGAGATCTACGGCAGAGGCGCGGCCTGGGGTCGCCGCCCGCAGTACACGGTCGGATTCCTGGCGGCCGACCAACTCGTGGTGCAGTCTGGCCTGGTGGCCTTCCTGGGAATCTGGAAGGCGATGGGTGAAGGGATGTCCTTCGAGAGGGTGTTTGAGGCGAGATTCGGTGAAACCCTGGGCCGGTTCTACGCGGGTTTCGAAGAGATGCGCGACTCCCGCTGAGGTCCAAATCCTGGCTTCCCGGAGCGGGGCGGCCCTCTGAAGCCTGCCAGACGGAAGCGAACCCGAACCTGAAACTGCGATCGGGCGGACCATTGGCCCGGGCTGGCGGCCGCCATTGACTGCTTCCCGTGACTATCGGCATGTATCCGCGCGCCGTCGCGAGCGGGTCGCCGGCTCCTGGGCTGCGGGGGACGTGTAACCAAGATGTGAACCCGGGCGGATGTACTCGGACGGTAGGCCGGGCAACGCTAGAATCACTCGGGGGAGGAGATGACGAAGCCGATGTTGAACTACTCTACCCTGATTGGGTTGAGCGAGGGTGCCAACAGCGAGGAAGTCGAAAGTCGCTGTCAGGACTTGATCGAGTTCCTATCGTCCGCCGAAGTCCCCGAGGGACTGAGGGGTTGGGTGGACAGCCATGCGGCTCTTATCGACGAGGCACTCGCCGAACTCCTCGATCCGGACCGCGAAGCGCGGCAGGCGTTGGCCGCCGAGGCAGTCGCCGTTCCTGCCGCCGTGGCTTCTGCAGCTACCGGCAGGAAGTCCCGCACAGGGACGGCGGAGACGGCGAAGCCGGTGGCAATCCGGCCCGTGAGCCCCGAGTCACGGGGGCTCGGGGCCGTCCCGCGCCCCGCGTTGTGGTTGGCGGCGGTGGTGGTGCTTGTTCTGGGCGGCTATGGCATCTACAAGTACGGGAGCGGGGGCGACGACTCAGGCCCGAGCAAGACCGCTCAAGAGGCGCAGCAGCAGCAAGGCGATGCAGTTCCGATTGATCCCAAACGAATCGCCGAACTCAAGCAGATCATCCTGAAGGACCCCCAGAACATCGAAGCTCTGTTCGAACTTGGAGAATCGTATTTCCAGGCGAACCGGTTCCAGGAAGCAATGGAATGGGAAGTGAAGTTGCTGGCGATCGATCCGAAGAACGTGCATGTGCAGACCGACCTGGGCACATCGTACTTCAACCTGGGGAAGAGCCACGAGGCGAAGGCCGCCTGGGAGGCCGGACTCGCGATCGCGCCGGACGATGTGCAGCTGCACTACAACATGGGCTTCCTCTACGCGAATGCCGAGCCGCGCGACGTGGTCTCGGCCCGCAAGGAGTGGGAGAAGGTGCTGGCACTCGCCCCGAATTCCGAGCTGGCATCGGTGGTCAAGGCGCATATGGGCACGATGTTGAGCACCCCTTCGAGCACCCCCTCAGCATCCCGAACGCCATCGCCCTAGATGGGATCGAACTCGGGATCCGCGGCGACAGGAGAGAGGAGTCCCGGCTCTGAACGATAGGGAAGTTGGCGCTGTCATTTGCCGCGAGGGCCCGATCTGTTTCGTTTCCACTTGGCGGGAGTGTTCCGGTCCGAGGATCGCGAGGATGGTCATTGCCTGCTGCGCGTTGTCGGCGTGGGGCAAGGTCTGAGCTGGATGGAGGAACCCGCAGTGCTGAAGGGCGAAGGGAAAACCGCCGCGGCCCGGTATGGTTCAAGGCGGGGGGGAGGAAGGATTTCGGGGCTCTGGGAGGTCCAGGTGATGGGCCGCCTCTGGCACATGTTCACGTCCATGAAGCTCGCGCTTCTGGTCATCCTTTCGCTCGCGCTGTTCACGCTTGAAGGGACGCTCATCGATCAGGTTCCGCCGGGAATCCAAGCGGATCGGTTCGCCTATGACCAGTGGTTGATTCGGGCCCATGATCGCTACGGCGGCTGGACCGACGTCATGGATCGCCTCCAGCTGTTCAATGTCTTCCACTCTCTGATCTTCCGGGCACTTATCGGGCTGCTGGTCGTCAACATCGTGATCTGCACGACCAACCGTTGGCGCAGCATCTGGAACACCGCCTTCCACACACGCGTGCGGATGACTGAGGGGTTCTTTGGTCACTCGCGATACAACGTGTCGTTCGAGACCGCGATGCCAGCCAGCGAGGCCGCAGAACGCGTGCGGAAGACGCTTCGCAGCTCGCACTACCACGTGAAGTCGGAGGCCGGCGAGACTTCGGTCGCGTTGTTGGGCGACCGGAACCGCTTCAGCCGTTTCGGGACGTTTCTAACCCACCTTGCACTGGTCTTGATCCTGGCTGGTGCGGCGGCCGGTGGCCTCTGGGGGTTCAAGGACAAGGAGTTCATCGTCTCGGAGGGCGCGACCCGGACCGTGGCGGGAACCGACATATCGATTCGCCTCGACCACTTCGCGGATGAGTACTATCCCGATGGTGCGCCCAAGGACTACAAGAGCGAGGTTGTGCTCTTCGACAACGGCCGGCAGGTGAAGCAAGGCACAGTGCGCGTCAACTCGCCCATGCGGTATCAGGGCATTGCCTTCCACCAGGCCTTCTACGGACAGACAGCGGTGATGAGTGTCCGGGACAAGAACGGCAGCGTCGTATTCAACGAGCCGGTGCCGCTGGCCTACCAGACGCGTGACGGCAACCGTCCGGTCGGCAGCTTCAATCTGCCGCAACAGGGCCTCGTCGCCTACGTGGTCGGTCCTCGATCAGGAGCGGACGATCCCCTGGTCCGGGCGGGCGAGATGCGCATCGAACTCTACCGGCAGGAATCGCGGGTTGGTGCGCCGCAGAACCTGACGCAGGGGACGCCCGCGGACCTGGCGGGGCTTTCGTTCACGTTCGAGCGCGAAAGCCGCTTCACGGGAATGCAGGTGGTCAAGGATCCGGGGGTGAACGTCATCTGGGCAGCAAGCATCCTGATGCTCCTCGGCATGGTGGCGCTCTTCTACTTCCGGCCTTCACGATTGTGGGCGCTCTGCGCGAGCCGGCCGAATGGCACAACCAGTGTGCACCTGGCGATTCCGGCTCAGCGTGACTTCTCGCTGGAAAGCGAGTTTGGTCGCCTTCGCGAGAAGCTGGCGAAGGCGCTTGAAGAACCCGAACGAATTGGTGGTTCGAAGAAAGGAACAGGCGGTGGCTGAACTCTCGCAATTCTCGTTTACCGTGGCTCTCGCGGCCCTCGCTGTTGCGGTTGGGCTCTATGTGCTGAACATCGTTGGCAACCGGAGCATGCAGTTGGGCTTCGCAGGAGGCGGCAACCTTCCCGTCTCGCAGCCGAGCGGGTTCCAGTCACTCGCTGGCCGCTTCGCGACTATCCTCACGGTGAACACCTTCATCTTCCTGTCGACGGCGCTCGTGAGCCGGACGATCGCGACGGGCCACGGGCCCTTCGCGAATATGTATGAGTTCTCGATTGCTTTCGGCTGGGGCGCGGTGGCGATGTTCCTGTACTTCGAATTCCGCTACCAGATGCGCACGCTGGCCTTGCTGGTGTTGCCGGTGGCCCTGGGTCTCCTCGCTTACGCGACTACGCTTCCGCACGAAGCCCAGCCGCTTGTCCCGGCCCTCCAGAACGACCTGCTCCTGACGGTGCACGTTGCGGTGGCGATCATCTCCTACGGGGCGTTCGCGGTCGGCTTCGCAGCGGCGGCTCTCTACCTCGTGCAAAGGAACGACTCGATCCCCTGGCTGCCGGCGCGGTCAAGGCTCGATGAGATGGGCTACCGATCGGTGCTCGTGGGCTTCCCCTTGCTCGCGTTGACTATCATCCTTGGCGCCTTGTGGGCCGAGATTGCGTGGGGAACGTACTGGTCGTGGGATCCGAAGGAGACAGCCTCGCTCGTGACATGGCTCATCTACGGTGGTTACTTGCATGCGCGGGTGATGCGCGGCTGGCGGGGCAATCGCAGTGCTGTCCTTCTGATGATCGGGTTTGGGGCGATACTCCTCACGTTCTTCGGCAACCTGTTCTTTGGTGGGCTGCATAGCTATGCGGATGCGGGCTGAGGTGCCGGGGCTCTCGTGTTCCGGGACCGTATCGGATGGGGGTCCGCTCGCCCTTTGCCGTCCCACAGGAGGAAACCATGGATCCCGAGTCTGAGCCCGCAACGGGTCCCGGATCCACCTCACGCCTCTGGTCGCTTCAGAACCTCGCGCTAACACTTGCGGTCGGGGTGGTGATCGCCGGGGTGGTCTGGTTTGTCGAACGGCCGGACGGGGCGGCTACCAGCCAGTCCGTGACGATCAGTGCCCAGGCGACAGGGCCGGCTCCGCAACTGGGAAAGCCGGCCCCCGACTTCACGGTCCAGGGATTGGACGGTACGACCTACCAATTGAGCGCCTTGCGTGGCAAGGCCGTGTGGATCGTGTTCTGGGCGAGCTGGTGCCCTCCGTGCCGGGCGGAGAACCCGGACATAGAGGCGATCTACTCCCAGAACAAGGAGAACGACCTCGTCGTGCTGGCCATCGACCTCGGTGAGGACGCAAGCACCGTGAACGGCTACGTGAAGCGCACCGGGCTCTCGTTCCCAATCGGCCTCGATCTTTCGACGGAGGTCTCGGCAACATACCGCATCGTCGGGATTCCGACCCACTTCTTCGTCGACCGAGACGGCGTCTTGCGCGATTGGCGGATTGGGGGGATGTCGAAGAAGGCGATGGAGCAGAAGGTGAAGAGTGTGCTCGTTCAGGCGGGCGGGAAGTAACCAGTGCCCGCCGAACTCGTGCCGAATCCCCATTTGCCGCGGGCCGATCGGCGCGGCTCATACGGTGCATCGTGACAAGATTGTGTCGTATCGCGGGATTGGTCGTGGCTCCCCTTTGGTGGGTTGCGCAGCCTATCGTCAGCCGTCCGCTGATTCTAACCATCGTCGCCGGAACGACGGCTGTTGGCGCCACCGTGGCGGGCGTGGAGTCGCTTTCGTGGATGGAGACTGCGAGCTTCTGCGGACAGTGCCACACGATGACGCCCGAACTGGAGGCGCACGAGCTCTCCACGCACGCTGACGTCGAGTGCGCCGAGTGCCACGTTGGGGAAGGCATCATGGGACTCGCACGGGCCAAGATCGGCGGGATGCGGCAGATGTTGAAACTCATCGCCGGCGACTACGCGAAGCCGATCCCCGAGGCCGCGGACAAGATGCCCCCGCCCAACGAGACCTGTGGCCGTTGTCACAATCCGGGGCGCGAGCGCAGCAACCGCCTGATTGTCAGGTCGCACTATGCCGAAGATGAGCAGAACACGCCGGAACAGGTGGCGCTGGTCCTGCGCCTGTCGGATTCACCCGAGCAGGAGACCAGGGGTATTCATTGGCACGTGCTGTCGGTGGTGGAGTTCGTGGGGAGTGGAGAGACCCATGCGCCGCAGGAAGGGAACGGGCACTCGGAGTCGAATCCGGCCCTGCAGATGCAGGGGAGCGGCGGCGAACGGCCTGACGGCACGCGCGAGGAGTACATCGCGAAGAACGCCGTCGAGATCTCGGAACAGGCGGGCGAGCGAGCCGAAGAACTCAAACAGGGCGGGAACGTGGTACGCATGAACTGCTACGACTGCCACAACCGGGTCGGGCATGACTTCCCCGTGCCGTCCAGGGCGATCGATGCCGCGATCACGGACCGGCGAATCGACCAGACCATTCCATTCATCAAGAAACGCGGTCTGGAGGTTGTCTCCGCTTCGTATGCCACGCCGGAGGACGCGCTCCGGGCCATCAGGCGGCTGCAGGCCTTCTACCACGGGCAATACCCGAACCTTTCGCTGGACAGCCCGGAGAGATTCGCGAAGACGTTTGAGACACTCTGGGAGATCTACAATTCCTCGTCGCACCCCGCTATGAGCGTGGATTCGGCGAACTTCCCCAACTTCCTTGGGCACACGGCGTCGGCGGGGTGCTTCCGCTGCCACGATGGAGGTCACTACAAGATCGTGGATGGGCGGCTGACGGGCGACGCCATCCCGTCGGCCTGCTCGACCTGTCACACCTTCCCCAGTGCCGGCCAGGCGACGAGTCTCCCGATCGGATTGCCACCGACGAGTCACAAGAGCCGCCTCTGGGTATTCGACCACAAGCAATTCGCGACGTCGCCAGACCCGAGCGGCCAGACATGCGCCGGGTGCCACGCCCGCAGCTACTGCGTGAACTGCCACGAGTCGGGGGCGAAGCTGGTGAAGCACGACGCGATGCTCTTCAACCACGCGGCGATCATCCGGACGACCGGGGAGGCGGCGTGTTCCTACTGCCACCAGAAGCCGTTCTGTGCCCGGTGTCACCCCGAGGGCGCGGCGGCCAAGGCGACGACGAAGTAGGCTGGTCAGCGACCAGGCGAGGCGGTGACGCGAGTGCCGTGTCGAATCGGTTCGCAGAACCAATTCGATCCTGGGCGTGCCGCCTCGGATGTCGGCGGCCAGCTGCCTTCACTGGCGGGAAGCACGCGGGTGCCCTCGTGCGAGACGGCAAAGGCTCTGTCAGCAATGGGGGCCCGACGGGGGTGCGTCCTCAGGCCGCCCTGGCCTGGCTGAGAGGTCGTCTGCCTAGTGCTTCTCGCCCGGTGCCTTGGTTTCGATGTGGGCCGGGTCTCCGAGTCTGAAAGTGATCAGCCCGGCGATGCGGTCTGTGACCAACAGGCGGTCGCCCGCAAGCGACAGCGACGCGGGAGCCCGGAAGAGCGACGCCGAAGCCGGGTCGTTGACGTCCGATCGACCGATCAGGCCGGCGTAGCTCCCATCAGGATTGAAGACCTCGACGGCAACCAGGAACGCGTCGCTCACGAAGACGCGTCCCGTGGCATCAACCGCAACGCCCTTGGGTCGCGCCAGAGTGCCTGCGGTGACCCCGGGATGGCCGAACTCGGCGATGAACGAGCCGTCCTGGGCGAACTCCGCGACGCGGCCATTGAGGGTGTCGACGATGTAGAGGTTGCCTGCACGATCGGTGGCAATGCCAGCCGGGACGTTGAACCCGTCTTTGCCGTTCGCGCGGGCCCCGGTTCCGATTGTGCGAGCGACGCGGCCGCTTTCGTCGAGGATCAGAACGCGATGGTTGTCGGCATCCGATACCGCCAGTCCGCCGCCCGGCAAGACGGCGATCCCGATGGGCCTCGGGGCCCTCTCGCCGGCCTTCATCGGCTGGAGCTTGAAGGACTTGCTCAGCCGGCCGGAAGCGGCGTCGACCACCAGGATCTCCGAGGCGAGGGAATTCGCGATGAAGAGCTTGCTGCCATCGGTAGCCATCGCCATTGGCTGCTTGAATGCAAGTTGCGGGTCGGTTCCGGAGTCGAATGTCGCTGTGACCTTTCCATTCGCGTCGATCCTCAGGAGGCGCGCGTCGCCTGTGTCGACGACGAAGGTCACGTTGCCGACCATCACGGCCGCGGCCGGAAGGCGGAACGGTCCGTCGACAGGCGCGGAGACGTGCCCGACAACTGATGCCGGATAGACGAGGTGAGAGAGACCCCGGGTGAAGGTGCTTTCCTCGTGCTCGCCTGAAACCCCTGGGAGGAACAGGATGCCCGCACCCGCGCCGGCTGTGAGCAGGAGAGCACTACCGAGCAGGAGCCGCTGCGCGGTCCGCCGGTCGACGCGGAAGGGCCCGCGGTAGAGGTCTTGAACGGAAGAGATGCTCATCGGCCCAATCCAGCTGTGGCGGTGTCGCCCCACTTGTAGTGACAATTCACGCAAAGCGGGAGGAACGACTGATGTCCCGATTCCGTGAATGCAATGCTGCTCAAAGCGGTGCCGGGCGCGCCGCCGTGTGGGGCGTGACAGGACATGCACTTGACGAGGTCACCCGGGCCTGTGCCCTCGATGTCCCAAAGGCGGGTCCCGCTGAAGTCGCCCTTGTAGGGGTCGAAGGCGCTGTCCTTGGGAACGATGCCTCGAGCCGTCGCGTTGACGTTCACCGGGTGGTCCGACGGACCGGCGCGCGTGTGGCAGTTCTGGCAGATGTTGGCTCCTCGGCCGTACTTCAGGAACTTCCCAAAGCCCGTCTCGTGAGGATCGTGGCACCGATCGCAATCCGCGCCGCGTACCGCGGGATTGCTCAGATGTGTGGGCGTCGTGGGATCAAAGACATATGCACCGACGGCTGTGACGGTCCCGTCGTGGCAGCTGAAGCAGAGCGGCCTGATGCCCGCGAAGCTCCCTGTGCTGTTCGTGGGTTGAGCCCACAGGACCTCACCCAGCGGATCTCGAGGGATGTGGCAGAGACTGCATGGCGAGACACCGGGAGCGGCGACGTTGTGGGTTGTCCTGGCAACATCCTTGTCCTTGCCGAGGACGACGGTGGTGCCAAAGGCGAGCACGGCTGCGGCTGCCAGGGCCGGAACGACGATTCTGAGGACTCCGCGGACCCGTGTCATCAGAGCGGCTCCTGGTCGATTGCACTGGTGACGATCCCGTACCCCGGCGCGGCCCGGCTCCCGGGGGGGACGGGCTCCGCGCGCTCAGGGAGCGGGTCTTGGTGCGTTTCCTCGTGGTCGGGGACGGGCCGGTCCCACGGCCGGATGAAGTTGGCCAGAATCCAGAAGATGTAGAAGGGAAGTGAGAAGAAGATGAGTGCGGCGAGAATTCCCTCGCGGCCTCCGAGCGGGGGCGTGTAGAGCATCCCGCGCAGGCTCTTGGAGATCAGCTGGCCGCCGACGACGACGTTCCAGCGCATCGCGAAGATCCCGATCATCACGAGGCCGGCAGCCAGGGTTGTCAGCCGGGTCGCGGTCTTGTCTCGGAACGTGTAGAGCCAGCCCCTTCCTGGCAGGGGTCCCGGTATCGCGAGCACCAGCAGAATGGCGAGAGGAACAAGTGAGCCAAGCAGAATCTGGATGCCAACGAAGCTGATGAGGAGCCGATCGGTGATCAACTTCGAAATCACGGGCCAGGTGTCTTCGGATTCGTACACCATGCTGAGGATCTCGAGGCCCTCCATCGCAAGGTCGATGATGATGAATCCCAACAGCCAGCGTGCGAGGGTCCGAACGCACACATGGTCGATCTCCTTGCCGCGCAGCTTCGAAACGGCGACATAGAGAACGATGAGCAGCGCGATGCCCGAGACGATGGCGGACATCAGGAAGATGACCGGCATCAGGGGCGTCGACCACCAGGGATTCGCCTTGATGGACCCGAACAGAAAGCCGACGTAGCCGTGCAGGATGCAGGCGGCCGGAATGCCCGCGGTCGCCAGGATCTTGATGAGCCGCGCGTCCGCGCTGCGGCCCTTCTCCGTGATTTCGAGCACGCCGAGGCTCGCGATCCGGTAGAGCGTACGCTTGACGCCCATGGTGTTGTGCGCGTAGTAGACGATATCGGGCCTGAAGACGAGCCAAACCTCCGTGAGGACGAGAATCGTATAGAGGGCCCAGATGTAGCCGAAGCCCGCCATTGCCGACGTCTTGTTGGGCGTGAGGAAGATCTCAAACGCGCGTTCGGGCCGGCCGAGATGTGCCTGGAGCGCCATCGGCGCGACGAGAAGGAACGACAGCGCCGTGAGGAGTGACATGCCGGCAACGGGCTTCAGCGCCTTCATGTTGAAGACGTGGTAGAGCGACGAGACCACGAACGCCCCGGCGACGAGGCCCGTGATGAACGGGTATAGGACGATGAGCAGGCTCCACTGCACTTCGACTTCGTTGGGGAAGACGTAACCCGACATCGCTAGACCACCGACTCATCGAGGCCGACGTACTTCACGCGTGGCCGGGTTCCGAGGTGCGTCTTCAGGGCATCGACACGATTCTGCTTGAGGAACGGCAAGATCGGGTCATCGGGCTGCTTCAGATCGCCGAACATGCGCGCGCCCACGGGACACGCCTCGACGCAGGCGGGCTTCAGTCCGCGCGTGATGCGGTGGTAGCACCACGTGCACTTGTCTGCGACGTTGGCCTGGCCCATCGGCGTCCTGTCACCGGAAGGGACCAGGTAGCGCGCCCCGTAAGGGCAGGCCTGGATGCAATACCGGCAGCCGATGCACTTCTTCTGGTCCACCAGGGTGATGCCGTCCCTCGTCTTGTAGGTGGCACCCACGGGACACACCTGAACGCAAGGTGGGTTCTCGCACTGGTTGCAGAGCTTGGGCACAAAGAACGCCCTGGCGACGCCATTGCCGTCG